>JAGCNJ010000019.1 GCA_017646005.1 Clostridia bacterium
ACCGTTGGCATCAATATCAAATGAAACTTCGATCTGGGGAACTCCTCTGGGAGCAGCGGGGATTCCGTCAAGACGGAACATACCGAGTGATTTGTTATCCTTTGCAAATTCTCTTTCGCCCTGAAGAACATTGATCTCAACAGAGGTCTGTCCGTCAGCCGCTGTGGAATAGATCTGACTCTTCTTTACGGGGATAGTTGTATTTCTTTCGATAATTCTGTTGAATACACCGCCAAGTGTTTCGATACCGAGAGACAGGGGTGTTACGTCAAGAAGGAGAAGGTCCTTTACTTCACCGCCGAGCACGCCAGCCTGAATAGCCGCACCGAGTGCAACACATTCATCGGGGTTGATGCCCTTGAAGGGCTCCTTGCCGATAAAGCTCTTAACTGCTTCCTGAACTGCGGGGATTCTCGTTGAACCGCCGACAAGAAGCACCTTATCTACCTGAGAAGCGGTGATGCCTGCATCGGATAATACCTGTCTTGTCGGGCCCATTGTCTTTTCAACGAGGTCTGCTGTAAGCTCGTTGAACTTTGCTCTTGTGAGGTTAGCATCGAAGATCTTGGGGCCTGTTTCGTCGGATGTGATAAAGGGAAGATTGATATTCGTGCTTGCAACGCCCGAAAGCTCGATCTTAGCCTTTTCAGCCGCATCCTTAAGACGCTGAAGCGCCATCTTATCGTTTCTTAAATCAATTCCGTTTTCTGCCTTGAAGGTATCTGCGATCCAGTCAATGACTCTCTGGTCAAAGTCGTCGCCGCCGAGCTTATTGTTACCTGCTGTAGCAAGCACCTGGAACACGCCGTCGGAAATTTCGAGGAGTGATACGTCAAACGTACCGCCGCCAAGGTCGTATACCATAATCTTCTGCTCGTCTTCCTTATCCATACCGTAAGCAAGAGCCGCCGCGGTAGGCTCGTTGATAATTCTCATTACCTCAAGGCCTGCGATCTTACCTGCGTCCTTTGTTGCCTGACGCTGTGCGTCAGAGAAGTATGCGGGAACTGTAATAACCGCCTGTGTTACGCTTGTGCCGAGGTATGCTTCAGCATCAGCCTTAAGCTTCTGGAGTATCATAGCCGATATCTCCTGGGGAGTATACGACTGATCGTCGATCTGAACCTTGAACGCTGTACCCATTTCTCTCTTTACCGAGATAACGGTACGCTCGGGGTTTGTTATGCTCTGTCTTTTAGCAACCTGACCTACCATACGCTCGCCTGTCTTTGAGAAGGAAACGACCGAAGGGGTAGTTCTTGCGCCCTCGGGGTTTGTGATGACGATAGGCTCGCCGCCCTCAAATACCGCAACGCATGAATTCGTTGTTCCTAAATCTATACCAATAATCTTTCCCATAATAAATGCCTCCGTTTATATTATCAAATTTATTGTTTACTCTTTCAGTTTGCGACTGTTACCATCGCGTGGCGTAAAACTCTGTCTCCCTTTTTGTATCCCTTCTGGAACACGTCTGCGATTACGTTTTCGCCGAGATCCTCTCTTTCCACGTGCATCATTGCGTTGTGGATATTAGGATCAAATTCATCTCCGGTCTCACCGTATGCGGTAACCGACATCTTCTCAAGCACCTCGTTGAAGCTCTTGAGTATAAGTGCCACACCCTCTGCGACCTTTTCGCCGTCGGTATAGCTTGCGGCGCGCTCGACGTTATCGATGATCGGTAAGATCGACGACAGCGCATCGAAATACGCGTCTGTGTATATGCTTTCCTTTTCCTTTGCCGTACGTTTCCTGTAGTTATCGTACTCGGCAATCATACGCATATATCTGTCATTTTGCTCGTCAAGCTCTTTTTTCTTTTCTTCAAGCTCGCGCAACGCCTTGTCAAGCTCGCTCTTAAGCTTCTTATCGTCCTTTTTTTCTGCCGGCTTCTTTTTCGCTTTTTCTTCGGCGCAAGCGGCTTCTTCCTTTTTTATTTCTTCTGCCATTTCACTTTTCCTTTCAGTTTTCATCGGGCGGCGAAAGCATATTGCCGTCCATTGATACTTCAAGCTTTTCCGCGATGTACTTTACCACCGCGCATACCCTTGCATAATCCATTCTTCTCGGCCCGACTATTCCGATCGCTCCCACAGGCTTGCCGCCGACTCTTATCGTTTTGAAGATAAGAGAGGAGTCGTTCATCTCGTTAAGCGGATTTTCCGATCCTATTATTATATTGGTATCGTCGCCGACCGCACTGGATACCACGTCAAGAAGTCCGCTTTTATTATCAAACGCTTCAAGCAGATGCTTTAACTTTTCGGTATCCGAAAATTCGGGGTATTCAAGAAGTCTGTTCACTCCCTCATACTTAAGCTCGCTTCCGTCTGCCTGTCTGAGCAGATCGTACACGATCTTTACAAGCGGGCTTGCAAGAAGCTCAACGCCCTCAAGCCGTTTTTCAAGCTCAAGCATTATCGGGACGTTTATGTTATCGGGGTCAATATTCGTAAGCGTCATATTGAGCGCCTCACCGATGCGCTTGACGTCGTTTATATCAAGCACGTAGCCCGACCTGATCTTTTTCGTCTTGATCTCACCCGTACTCGTCAGCACTATGAGCGCAAAGCAAAGCTCGTCGACGTACATCGTATCAAATCTTGTGACAACCACGCCCGACGGCTTCGGTCTTACGGTAAGTCCGGTGTAATTTGTCATCACCGACATCACCTTTGCCGCGCTTTCGAGTATAACGTCGGCTTCGTTGTGCTTTGAAGACAGTATCTTATTTAGCTCCGAGATCTCTCCCGAGGTCATACTGTACTGTTGCATAAGCTCGTCGACGTAGAATCTGTAGCCCTTTTCGGACGGCACTCTGCCTGCCGAGGAGTGCGGCTGTTCAAGATATCCCGCCTCTTCAAGCTCTGCCATTTCGTTTCGTATGGTAGCAGACGAGCATGCGATCTGCTTATTTTCCGAGAGGTACTTCGAGCCTACCGGCTCTCCGTTATGGATATGTGAGTCTATTATTGCCTTAAGTATAAGCTTTTTCCGTTCACTAAGCTCGCTTAGCATTTCGCTCACAATTCCACCCCCGATTTATCGTTTTCAGTCGTTTTAGCACTCTCGCTCTTTGAGTGCTAATATAATTTACCATTATTCTGCGCCGAATTCAAGGATATTCTATTGTTTTTGTGTGAATTATTTGTTAATTGCGCGCGCAGAGTGCCAAAACAAAGCAAAAACCCGAAGGGGACAGCCCTTCGGGTATGTAAAATCCGTTATTTTTGTATATTAAAGCTTTGCGCCGCAGATGACGCAAGCATCCTGACCCGGCTCAACAGGTGCCTGGCACTTGGGGCATACGGGATTGAGCGCCGCCGCGATATCGTCCTTTACGGTATTGGGTGCGCCGCACTTTTCGCAGAAAGCGACATCCGCATCCATTTCCGCGCCGCACTTGGGGCAAAGCACCATGCCCTTAAGCTCTCTTACGCGCGCAATTATAGTTTTGATCTCTGCTTCTGCGGCAGAGATAACGTCAAATTCCTCGGGCATGATGCGCTCTGCATTATCAAGATTAAGCTTTACGTATTCGCGACCGATTTTAGCATACGCTTCAAGGATTTTTTTCTTTGCTTTCTTTTCTGCAAGCGAAAGCTTTGCAATTTCTGCAAGATCCTTGGTCTTATTCATGGCTTCCTTGCCGGTTTTCTGAAGCTTTTCACCGATGTTATCAAGCTTTTCGCCAATGTTATCAAATTTTCCATCGAGATTATCAAGTATCTTCTTCATATCCGTTCTCCTTTTTATAAATATGCACTTGTGCGCAGAGTATTTTTACCTTCTGTAATAATTATACTCACAAAAAGTCTGTTTGTCAATCGTATTAATCATATTTTTACAATATGAAGCGCACCTGCGTACCGTATAATCTGTAAAATAGGATAACCTGTAATTATACGGTATATACAAAAAGGAACGGAAATTCCCCGTTCCTTTTACTTGTTCATATTAACCCTCGTATGCTGCCTTATCGCAGATGATCACCACGTCGGGATGCACCTTCAAAAGCGTTGCGGGATTTTTGGTGGTAATATCGTCGTTAAGAAGCTCGGACAATACCTCATGCTTTTCCTTGCCGCTTATAAGCATTACGATCTTCTTGCTCTTGAGTATAGTTCCAATGCCCATTGTAAGAGCCTTTGTAGGCACTTGGGATATATCGGCAAAGAAGCGCGCGTTTGCTTCGACCGTGCTTTCTGTAAGGCCTGTAATATGAGTAACGGCATTTAACTTTTCATCAGGCTCGTTAAATCCTATGTGTCCGTTTCTTCCGATACCTAAAAGCTGGATGTCAACGGGGCCCTTTTCTTCGAGAAGCGCTTCATACGCCTTGCACTGCGCTTCGGGATCCTTTGCAAGCCCGTCGGGCACGTATGTCCTTGTCTTATCGATATTTACATGATCGAAAAGATTTTCGTTCATAAAATAGCGATAGCTCTGATCGTTGTCGGGAGCTATAGGATAGTACTCATCAAGGTTAAACGAGGTAACCCTTGAAAAATCAAGGCTTCCGTTTTTGTTATATTCGATAAGCTTCTTATAAAGTCCCACGGGAGTTCCGCCTGTTGCGAGTCCAAGCACGCTGTCCGGCTTTAATGTCACCTGCGCCTTAAAAAACTCTGCCCCCTTTTCGGAAAGCTCCTCATAATTTTCGCAAATAATAATTCTCATTGTCTTTATCTTCCGAGTACCTTTCTTACTATTGCATTCATTTCATCAAGCTTCTGTTCCATATCGTACACAAGCTTGAACTGGTCTCTTGCACGGTCAAGGTTATGCTCGGGACGATGAATCTTGAAATATGTATCTCCGCTTAAATAGTCTGTTAAAAAGCGTATTCCGCATTCAAAGGTAAGAATGATCGCAGATGTAGCCAAAAGCTCGATCTCACGCTCTGTAAAGCTTTCGCCAAGCTCCTCACAGAATCCGCGTGCAAACGCTTCGAACATATCTACGTTAAGTCCGACAAGATCAAGATCCTTCTCGTCCTCTGCCGCGGTATTTGCACCCGCTCTGATAGCATCGCCGAAGTCATAAAGAAGCGAGCCGGGCATTACCGTATCAAGGTCAATTACGCAAAGTCCCTTTCCGGTTTCCGCATCAAGCATTACGTTGTTGAGCTTTGTATCATTATGAGTAACGCGAAGCGGGATGCTTCCGTCTTCAATTCCGTTTATGATAAGTGAGCACATATCCTTATGCGCGCGGGCGAATTCGATTTCTTTTTCAACAGATGCACGTCTGCCGCAAACATCCGCCTCTATTGCTGCTTCAAGCGCTTCAAAGCGCTTGGGGGTATGATGGAAATCCTTGATCGTTTCATGAAGCTCGCTTGCCGGGAAATCAGAAAGCAAACGCTGGAATTTACCGAATGCAAGTGCCGCGTTATAGAACTGATCTGTATTTTCGGGTGTATCAAGCGAAATGGAATCCTCGATAAACTTATAAACTCTGAAGTAATCCTGCTCGTTTTCTTTATGGTAATCCTTACCCTCGACAGTTCTCATGAGAGTGAGGGTTTCACGGTCGGGATCTCCGCCCTCCGCCTTTATTTTTTCACGGAGAAAATCGCATACCTTTGCGATGTTTTCCATAACTGCGGGAGGATTCTTGAAAACGTTGCTGTTGATTCGCTGGAGAATATACCTCGGCTTACAGCCGGTAATATAAGTGTCGTTGATGTGTCCGTTTCCATAAGGTGACGTTTCAAACTCAATATCAAAGTGTCTGATAATATCATTTACTAGATATGCCATTTCGTTCATAAATTCCTTTCATTCTCGCACTTTTCGTGCGGTAATTTGTGTCAGATCTCGTAGTAGGAGTTAAGGTTCTTGTTTCTCGAAAGCCACATTCCGTTAGTAAAATCGGGAATCGCAACAGGCTTGCTTCCGCATGCGATGGATTCCTCGGAAAGTGCGGTGATCGCCATCCATGCTGCCATATCGTAAACGTCGATCGGGAAATCGTAGCCATTGAGAATAGCATCGATAAACGCGCCGTATACGAGCCAGTCGATTCCGTCGTGACCGCCTATAACTCCGTTTTCAAGGTAGTCCTTCCAGATCGGATGCTCGTGCTCGGCAAGATACTTTTCTGCGTTGCCCCAGTTCTTCTTCCAATCGAAGTGGTCAGCCTCTGTGGTATCCTGTTCAAGGAATATGGAGTTGTTGCATTCCTCGTACATACCGCGTGTTCCGCGAACGGTGAAGCCGCGCGAATATGCTCTGGGAAGCGTTGTATCGAGAGTGAGCACGATGGTTTCGCCACCTGCACACTTGATTACCGTTGTTACGATGTCGCCCTGGTTGACAGTACGGTCAAGAAGGCTCTTGTCTGCCTTTTCATTACGTGCTATATAATCGTGAAGTCCTGCCGCCTTGGACGAGGTTGAGGTAAGAGATACCATTCTGTTACCGTCGTTGATGCCGAGCAGCTTTGCGATCGGGCCAAGCTCATGTGTCGGGTAGTTTTCGCAGTTTCTGTTAAGATAGTTTCTGAGTCTGTAGTGGCGGTTTTCACGTCCGAATGCAACCTCATGGCGAAGGTCGTGGCAATATCCGCCCGAGCAATGTACTATCTCTCCGAAAAGTCCCTTTCTTACCATATTTGTGGTAAGAAGCTCGTATCTGCCGTAGCAGCAGTTTTCAAGAAGCATACACTTGGTCTTTGTTCTTTCGTATGTACGGACAAGCTTCCAGCAATCGTCTATGCTGTACGCGCCGCCAACCTCTACGCCGACAGGCTTGCCTGCCTCCATACATTCGCACGCGATATTTATATGATTTTCCCACGAAGCGGTGATGATAACGGTGTCTACGTCCGCATCCGCGATAACATCCTTATAATCAAGGTACATCTTAGGCGCGCTCTTGCCCGCCTTTGTTACAACGTCACAGGCCTGCTGCGCGCGATCCTCATACACGTCGCACACCGCAACGACCTCAACCGTATCACGAACAACGAGGATATCTCTGAGAATACCGATTCCGCGTCCGCCGAAGCCTATCATACCGAGTTTTATTGCTTTGCTCATAATTTTTCTCCTTATTGACAGTAGTGTTATTTTATGATATCATAATAACATATCCAAAAACAAATATCAATAGAAAATCGGACACTTTTTCTTTAATTTCAGACACTTTTCTTTGAATTTGGCTACTTTTACGTGCAACCGCTTTGCAACGGTCTGAAAATGAGGTGCATTTTATGGAATATATCGAATGTAAAACGCCGAAGTCGATATCGCTTTCGGGCTTGTATACCGCCTTCAAGACACGCTTTGAAAAAAATTACAGCTTTGACGGCGAAACGCACACCTTCTGGGAAATGGTAATCGTACTTGAAGGTGAGATCGGCGTTTGTGCCGGAAACAAGATCCTCACGCTTTCGAAGGGTGATGCATTTTTGCACGAGCCGATGGAATTCCACAGGATATGGTCGGAAAACCAGAGCTGTCCTACAGTTATCATATTCACCTTCGGCAGCGAGATCATGCCCGAAATAGGAAGGCGCATATTTTCAATAGGCGAAAATTCCTTATGCGAGCTTGAAAAAGCATTTGACGAGATTCCTGAAATCTTTGAATACTCAAGCCATATAATCCGCGGGATAAAAGACGGCTGCTCCGACAGGAGTGCACTTTTTGTCAAGAAGCTTGAGGTGTTCTTGCTTGAAGCGATCACAAAATGTCAGAAAAAAGCATACGAAATTGAAATGAATCGAACCAAAAGTGCGCTTTCCTACACGAGCATCGTGCGTTTTCTTGAAACGAACATTTCCCGCAATCTCAGCATTGACGAAATTGCAACAGGCTGCAATATGAGCAGGAGCAATCTGAAAAAGACTTTTACGAAATATGCGGGGCTCGGAATAATGAAATATTTCTGTATGCTTAAATTGCGTCAGGCAGAGAATTATCTTCGATCCGAGTTATCTGTCGGTGAAATAGCAACAAAGCTCGGCTTCTGCGACCAGAATTACTTCAGCACGGTATTCAAAAAGCACTACGGATGCACGCCGTCAGAATATGTCATACAGTACAAGTATAACTCATATTGAAAAATTTGTCAATATAGTAATGTAAAAAAAGAACGCTGGGGGTAGTTTTGTCTACCGCGGCGTTTTTTTGTTTTTGGTGTTGTTAGCACCTGATTTTGTTTTGGGGAGTTGTTTGCTTACCCTTCCGGGGGAGTTACTTTCATCACGCGATAAAAGTAACCAAAGGCGCGTCCAAGACAACCTGCGGTTTTCTTGGCAAACTTTCCCTTAGGGCGAAATTTGGAGATAAGCACCGACCGCAAGGGTCGGATACGGTTGTCTGCGGAAATTCGGTCTGAAATTGCTCCCCACCACCGCCTTACGGCGGATACGTTTGTCGGTAATGCATTACGCGTTGTAGGGGACGATGCCCACTTCGTCCCAATTGTGCGATCAATTTCGCAAATATGTTCAATCTCAGGGTAGCGGCCCCTGAGATTGAACGCATTCAGAGTTCGGGGGTAGCAGAGCGCGAGTTTCCTAATCCAATTCTTTGAAGTTTTTGCGGGGGGGTGTGAGGGGGAGCTTTTTATAAAAAGCTCCCCCTCACATAAAAAATAAAAAAACAAAAAGCAAAAAAACAAATCTCCCTAAAATCCCGTCAACTCTTGACGATCTCCACGCCCATAGGCTCAACAGAAAAAACGGCTTTACGCGCGCCGCTTAACAGTGACACGCCCTTAATATCAAGGATATGCTCCTTGTCAGACAGATTTACTGCCACTGCTATACGCGATTCACAATTGAAGCGTTCGTAGGCAATAAATCTGTCTGTGTGCTCGATTATACGGAAGTAACCGTCTCTGAATATCGGCTCACCGTTGCGTATTTCGCCTATTTTTTTGTACCAGTCAAGCAACTCTGTGTTCTCGCGTCCCCACGGGTAAGGCATACGGTTGAACGGATCACGTCCACCCTCGACTCCCGCCTCGTCGCCGTAGAATATGCACGGCACGCCGGGCATTGTCGCTATTATCGCGTATGCAAGCCTCAGCCGAGTGATCGCGATAGCGCGCTTTTCTTCGGGCATTCTGTATACGGCAAGCTCGGCGTTTGTCTTTGCGCTTATGTCATCACCCGCCAAAAGCGACAGTATGCGTGATGTATCGTGCGTGCCGAGAAAGTTCATAAGAGTATCGCTCACTTCCTTCGGATAATGCGCGTAAAGCTCGGTCGATATGCGCGCAAGCGTGTTGGCGTCCCCGTTCATTATAAACTCAATGACGGCATTTTTCAGCGGATAATTCATTACCGAGTCAAGCTCGTAGCCTCTGAAATAGTGCCTGCGCCTGTCGTATGCGACCTTGTTTGATGCATCCTCCCATACCTCGCCGATTATCGGCGCGTCCTTTTCGCTTTTCGCCGCACGCCTGATCTCCGCAAGGAAATCCTCCTCAAGCTCGTCGGCAACGTCAAGCCTCCACCCGTATGCGCCGCGGCGCAGATAGTGGCGTATAACACCGTTTTCTCCGCAGATAAGCTCGCGGAATCCGGGATTTTTGCCGTTGACCTTCGGAAGTATCTCGATACCCCACCAGGATTCGTATTTGTCGGGATGCTCTGTGAAATAATACCAGCTATAATATTCGCTTTCCTTTGAATTGTAGGCTCCGCAGACAGGATATCTTCCGTTTTTATTGAAGTAGAGACTGTCCGAGCCGGTATGATTGAAAACTCCGTCGAGTATTATCTTCATACCGAGCGCGTCTGCCTTGCTTACGAGCACGTCAAACGCCTCGTCACCGCCAAACATCGGGTCGACACGCATATAGTTTCCCGTGTCGTATTTATGGTTGGAATAAGCCTCAAATATCGGACACAGATAAACTATCTCAACGCCTAGCGATTTTAAGTATTCAAGCTTTTCGCAGACACCCCAAAGTGTGCCTCCGAAGAAGCAATTGTTTCTAACAAATCCGCCAGGATATTCGGGATATTCGGGCACGCCGTTGTACCAGTCGTCGATAATGACCGCATCAGAGCGCACAGGCACGATCTTATCACCGCGGCAAAAGCGGTCGACAAAGATCTGATACATTATCTTTCCCTTCAAGCCGTCGGGCGTATGAAAGCTGTCGGCGCAGATACTCAGCTGATAGGACGAAACTGCGCTTGCATCGTCGGTTATTTCGGGCAAAAGGTCACTGCCGTTTCTTGAAACGAAAAGCCGTCTGCCGTCACATTCAAACGAAAAATGATAATAGAACAGCCCGTTGTCCGAGCCGTTACAATGCTCTCGCGGCAGAAAGATATATTCAAATACGTCAAAGCCGTCACACGCCTCTCGCTTGTCCGTGGGATACAATACGCGGCTCATAGAGTCGTCGTGCCATAATTCGATATTCACCGCTTGCGCGTGCAAATACTCGGGCAAAAGCAGGCGAAGCGTGAGTCTGTCGCTGTAAGCAAAGGCAGAAAAAAGCTCCGCGTGCGCTTCAAGTGCGCTTTCCTTTTCGATTTTCGGGCGAGTGTTATCAGAAAAATTCATATTTCTCCGTAAATCATCACGGCAGAGGAGTTAAACGCTCTGCCGTGACCTTTTTATTTTTTTGTTTTTTTGAAATTTGCCGGCTCTATGTGCCAGATGTTGCGCGCGTATTCGCCGATGCTTCTGTCTGCGGCAAATACTCCCGCGCTTGCTATATTCATAAGCGACATACCAAGCCACTTTTCGCGGTCGGCATAATCGGATATAAGCTTTTCGTGCGTTTTCTTATAAGATTCAAAATCCGCAAGGCACATATACGGGTCGGAGATCGGCTGAGCATATATGAGATAGTTTCTCATATTTTCAAAGCTTACGCCGTTAAAGCCTGCTGCCATACGGTCTACTGCCGCCTTCAGCATCGGGCTTTTGTTATAATAGTCAAGCGAGCGGTATCCGCGCTTCCAGAGATCGTCAACCTCCTCGGTGGTAAGACCGAAGATATAGATATTGTCATCTCCCACAGCCTCGCTTATTTCGACGTTTGCACCGTCAAGCGTACCGAGCGTTACCGCGCCGTTTATCATAAGCTTCATATTGCCCGTACCGCTTGCTTCCTTGCCCGCAAGCGAGATCTGCTCGCTTATATCGGCAGCAGGAATAAGCTGCTCGGCAAGGCTTACGTTGTAATCCTCCAAAAAGACTACTCTTATCTTTTCGCGGATTTTTGGATTCTTTTCTATCTCCTGCCCGACAGAGTATATGAGCTTGATGATATTCTTCGCCATATAATATCCGGGAGCTGCCTTCGCGCCGAATATAAAGGTCTGCGGCGTGATATCAAGATCGGGATTTTCAAGAAGCTCGTTGTATATGCTTATTATCTTGATGGCATTAAGAAGCTGACGCTTGTATTCGTGCATACGCTTTATCTGCACGTCGAATACAGAATCGGGGTCAAGCTTTATGCCTGTCTTTTCCTCGACCTTTATTGCAAAAGCCGCCTTGTTTTCGCGCTTTATCCTTTCAAGCTGCTCATATACCGCCTTGTCGCCGTAGAATTTGGCGAAATCGGCAAGTCTTTCAGGAGATTTTCTGTAAGCATCGGTGATGCATTCGTCAAGAAGTGATGCAAGACGAGGGTTAGAGTAGCAAAGCCATCTGCGGTGTGCGATACCGTTTGTTACGTTTGTAAACATACCCGGCTCGTGCTTGTAGAAATCGTGGAATACCGTATTTTTGAGTATCTCGGAATGGAGCCTCGAAACTCCGTTTACGGTATTTGATCCGACAATGCTTAAGTTTGCCATTCTTACCTGAGAAGCGGCGATTATCGACATTCTCGATATTCTGTCCCAGTCTCCCGTATAATTGTTCCACAGATCGGCGCAGAAGCGTCTGTTGATTTCACATACAATCGTATGTATACGCGGAAGCTTTACTCTCAAAAGATCCTCAGGCCATACCTCGAGCGCCTCGGGCATTACCGTGTGGTTAGTATAGCTTACCGTTCTGCGTACAGTTTCCCACGCATCCTCCCACTTATAGGAGTAGGTGTCGATAAGCACGCGCATCATTTCCGGTATAACGAGAGCAGGATGCGTATCGTTTATGTGAATAGCTACCTTGTCCGCGAAGTTTGCAAGTGTACCGTACGCGGCAAGGTGATCGTTTATTATGCTCTGCAAGGAAGCCGAAACCAGAAAATACTGCTGGCTGAGCCTTAAGAATTTACCCTCTAAATGATTATCCGAGGGATAAAGCACCTTTGAGATGATATCGGCGTTGTTGCTGTCCTCCATCGCCTTTATGTACTGACCCTGAGAAAAAAGCCCCATATCAAAGTTCTGCACCGGGCGCGCCTTGAAAAGTCTTAAGGTATTTACGGCAGAAGAGTCCGAGCCCGATATCATCATATCGTAGGGCACCGCCTGAAGCTCCTCGTAATCCTCATAGATCACCTCAAGCTTGCCGTTGTTCCATTTTTCGTGCACGTGGCCGCCGAATTTTACAGTAAACTTCTTATCCTGTCTGGGTACGAGCCACACGTCTCCGTCGGGCATCCACACGTCGGGCAATTCGATCTGCTCACCGTCTATTATTCTCTGCTTGAACAGACCGTATTCGTAAAGAAGCGAAAAGCCTGTCGCGTGGTAATCGAGGGTGGTGAGCGAATCCATAAAGCAGGCGGCGAGTCTGCCGAGACCTCCGTTACCGAGTCCCGGGTCGGGCTCGCAGGAGTATATCCTGTCTATATCAAAGCCAAGCTCGGATAAAACCTCCGAATAAAGCTCGGCAACTCCGAGATTTTTAAGGTTATTCTTAAGCTGACGTCCGACAAGAAATTCCATGCAGAGATAATAAAGCTTTTTCTTATGAAGCGTCTTAAACTGCGTTTTGAATTCTGTTGCCTTTTTTGTAAGCTGATCCTTTACACAGAGCGATACCGCCTTATACATCTGCAGATCGCTTGCTTCCTCGGGACTTGTTGCGTAATATCTTGAAAGCTTACTTGCTATCGCGTCACGCAGTTCAATTTTGGCTGTTTTTTTATTCACTTTGGTTCCAACTTTCCTTTGAGTATATTAAGCTTGAAGATTATCGTACATTTCAAGGTACTTAAGCGCCGATGAATTCCACGAAAAATCGGTAGTCATCGCGTTTGTACGAAGGCTCTTCCACTGACGCTTGTTTTTATAAAGCTCAAGCGCGCGTCCCACAGCATCGTACATATCGTGCGCGTTATAGGTCTTGAAGGTGATACCGTTGCCCTTCTTATCCGTGGGATTGTAGGGCTTTATTGTGTCGTAAAGTCCGCCGGTCTCACGTACTACCGGTACGGTTCCGTATCTTGAAGCTATCATCTGCGCAAGTCCGCAGGGCTCGCTCTTTGAGGGCATAAGGAATATATCCGCACCAGCGTATATCTGCTTAGCAAGCGTCTTGTTAAAGGCAAGCTTTACTCCTACACGGTCGGGATATTTATTCGCAACGTATGAGAAATAGTCCTCAAGCTCGGTTTCGCCCGTACCTAAAAGCACGAACTGCATTTCCTTTGAGGTTATCATTTCCTCGAAAACACGCTTTACAAGGTCAAAGCCCTTATGTGAAGCACGGCGG
This sequence comes from Clostridia bacterium, assembly GCA_017646005.1. GTDB lineage: Bacteria > Bacillota > Clostridia > Oscillospirales > CAG-272 > UBA4717. The sequence goes on from JAGCNJ010000019.1 coordinate 13,598, forward strand.
GATATCATAGCGACTACCGGCACATCCTTTGCCTCGGGAAGCCCGAAAAGCTTCTGAAGCTCAGCCTTGTCAACACTCTTCTGGGTCTGGTTTTCCGCATTGAAGTGACGTCTTAACTCGGTATCTGTATCGGGATTGTAGTTATCGTAATCGATACCGTTTATGATTCCGGTGATTTTATCGCGGTTCATCGCAAGGATATAGTGAAGACCGCTTGAATAATACTCGGTCTGTATCTCGTTTGCGTAATTCGGGCTTACCGTCGTAAGCTTGTCACAGCATACTATCGCGCCCTTGGTAAGGTTGATACAGCCGTCGTATTCAACGATGTATCTGTCCCACGAATCGAGGCAGAACACGTCGGAGAGTATCTCAAATCCGTATATTCCCTGATATTCGATGTTGTGTATCGTATATACCGCCTTCATTTTCGAATACTCCTCGAAATAGCGGTATTTACGCTTGAGATATACCACACAAAGCGCACTTTGCCAGTCGTGTGCGTGCAAAACGTCGGGGAAGAAGCCTATATGAGGCATCATTTCAAGCACAGCCTTGCAGAAGTACGCATATCTTTCACCGTCGTCAAAGCTTCCGTACATAGACGAGCGCTTGAAGTAATATTCGTTATCTATAAAGTAGTAGGTGACGCCGTTCTTTTGCGTTTCCCAGACTCCGCAGTACTGCTGACGCCAGGAAAGGTTTACGGTAAATTCGCACACCTTTTTCATATTCGCGCGCTCGGATTCGGAAATGCTTGTATACATCGGTATTACTACGCGTATATCAAGCTCGTCTCTCGCCGATTTGAGCGCAGCGGGAAGTGAGCCCAGAACGTCGCCGAGTCCGCCCGTTGCCGCAAAGGGTGTCGCTTCGCTTCCTACGAACAATATTTTGTTTATCTTGTTTTCTGACATTTTTTAGTCCTTTCGCAAGTGTTTCAGATCATCTTTCCTTTTTCGATAAAGAAGGGTAAGCTTTCGTGTCCCGAAAGTATTCTGTCGTCGCGGATAACCGCATTCTTATCGGCTATCACGCAATTGAGAAATACATTTTCGCCCGTCACCGTATCCTGGAAGAGTATAGAATTCTTGACAGTGGTATTCTTTCCTATCTTGACGCCTCTGAAAAGTATTGAATTTTCAACGTTACCCTCGATAACACATCCGTCGGCAATAAGCGAATTTTTAACCGTACAGCCGTCTGAATACTTTGTAGGTGCCGAATTTCTTACCTTTGTGTATACGGGGCGGTTCTTGTGTCCGAAAAGCTCGTTTCTGATTTCGGGATTTGTAAGAAGCTCCATATTGTGAGCAAAGAACGAGGGAAGCGAGGTAAGGCTTCCGAAATAGCCGTCGTATTTATAGGTTCTGAAATTGCACTTGTTAAGATTTGGCGCGATAACGTCGTGGTTGAAGCTCTTGTGAGCGTGGGCGATAGCATCGTTTACTACGTTCTGGATATACCTTGTGTTAGCAACAAAGATGTTGAGGTGGATATCCTTTTTGCCGCTGACACCTCTCTTGGGATAAGCCGCAAATTCAACAAGTCTGCCTGTTTCATCCGAGGTCATAATAAGGTTCTTTTCAGCCTCAGCCTCTGTAAGCTCAACCGTTTTTACCGCGAAGGTTATATCCGCGTTATTCTTGACGTGATCGTTTATCATTTCGTTAAGGTCGATGTTGCAGATAACGTCGCAGTCAGAAAATACGATAACATCAGAAGTAAAGCGCGAAAGCGAATAGTTTATGCTCATAAGCGCTTCAAGTCTTGAATTATAAAGCGCGTTGCTTACGTTTGCAAACGAGGTGATATAAGGTGTGAGTATCTTTATACCGCCCGAACGGCGTGCGAGGTCCCAGTCCTTACCCGAGCCGACATGGTCGATAAGCGACTGATAATTATAGTGAGTTATAACGCTTACGTTTGTTATATCCGAGTTTACCATATTGGACAAGGTAAAATCTATGAGCCTGTATTTGCATCCGAAGGGGATACTTGCCATAGTGCGCTTGCGCGTAAGCTCGGGAATACTTTTATCGTGAATGTTTGAAAAAATTATACCGCTTGCTGTTGCCATTTTCATATCCTCCTTTACTTCTGCTTTGCAAGAAAGGCTTCGTTTACCATTGAGCCTGCCGGAATGTTATCCTGCGCATTTATCTCAAGTCCGCCGCCTATCAGCGTTATTTTGAATTTGCTTGGCTTCTGATTTTCTCCAAGGCTGACCTTTTCGCCGATCACAGTATCGCTGTCGATTATCGAATAATTGATATTCGCGCCCTCAAGCACCTTGGTATCGCTCATAATTACCGAATCGCGTACAACTGCTCCGGGTGCAACGTAAACGCCGCCGAAAAGCACAGAATTGATAACCGTACCGTATATCTCACAGCCCTCGCTTACCATAGAATTGGTGAGCGTTGCGCCCTCTCCGATATAGTGAGGCGGACGCGATTCGCTTCTTGAAAAAATTCTGCGCGTGCTGTCGTAAAGATTGAACACCGGCTCCTTGCCGAGCAGGTCCATATGCGCTTCCCAAAGGCTGGGAATAGTTCCGACGTCCTTCCAATATCCCGAAAACTCGTATGCATAAAGGGTGCGTCCGTCACCGAGCATAGCGGGAATGATGTTCTTTCCGAAGTCATTTGAGGAATCAGGGTCAGCTTCATCCTCTATAAGATATTTTGCAAGCACCTCACGGTTGAAGATATATATACCCATAGACGCCTTTGTGCTCTTGGGCTTCTCGGGCTTTTCCTCAAATTCGTAGATCTCGCCCGAATCCTTACAGTTCATAATACCGAAGCGGCTTGCCTGATCAAGAGGCACGTCAAGCACGGCGATCGTGCAATCCGCGCCCTTTTCCTTATGAAAATCAAGCATAGTGCTGTAGTCCATCTTGTAGATATGGTCACCCGAAAGAATTATAACGTAATCGGGATCGTATCTTTCAATAAAGTTCAAGTTCTGATATATTGCATTTGCAGTACCCTTGTACCAGTCTGCCGACTTGCTTTTCTGATACGGCGGAAGTACCATAACTCCGCCAAAGGTACGGTCAAGGTCCCACGGCTGTCCGTTGCCGATATACTCGTTGAGTACAAGCGGCTGATACTGAGTAAGCACGCCGACCGTGTCTATACCGGAATTGATACAGTTTGAAAGTGTAAAGTCGATAATGCGGTACTTACCGCCGAAAGGTATAGCGGGCTTTGCGGTCTTTTCTGTCAGGGTAAAGAGTCTGCTACCCTGTCCGCCTGCCAAAAGCATGGCGATGCATTCTTTTTTCTTATACATTAAGATTATACCTCCGTAAAAATGTTTTTATCTTTTAGCCTTACGGCATATTTTTGTGTTTTTTGATTATATTTATGATCTCTTTTCCGTACTTTTCAGCCTTCTTTTCGGAAATTCCGCGTACCTTGAGTAATGAAAGCATATCTGTCGGCTTGTCTATCGCAAGCATATTCACCGTGAGATCGGTAAGTATTATATAAGGCGGAATACCAAGCTTGTACGCGGTTTTGGTACGCCAGCCCTTGATCTGTGCAATAAGCTCTTGGTCTGCACGCACAGATTTCGGTGCGGGGAAGCGTCCGAGCTCCGGCGCCCGCTTCGCGCTTTCGCGCATGAAAAGCTCGGTGACCTTTACAAGCGGGTAATCACCCTGTGTACGCTCAAGAAAGCCCTCGCTTATCATTTCCTCAATTATCGCTCTGACCGACGCCTTATCGTGAAGCTTGAACGCTCCGAATTCAAAAAGTCTGTCGTATCCGCGAGCGGCAAGCTTTTCGGTTCGCTTTCCCGAAAGGATATCAACGATAGCACCTGCCCCGTATCTGCCGCCCGTCTTGTATACGAGTCCGCCGATTATAAGCTTCATTGAGTCAAGCGTTATCTCATTGTTTTTCTTAAGGCAGGAGGAGCATTTGCCGCAACCATTATCCTTATATTTTTCTCCGAAATATGCAAGAATATTTGCCCTTACACAGTCCTTGTCCTTGCACAGGATGTCCATTTTCACAAGCTTTTCCCTGTTTATCCTGCGCATTTTCTCGGCCTCCTCCGGTTTTTCCTCGGAGTATTCAGCCGATATATCGATAAGATATTCTCCAAGCTTTACGTCCTTATATGAGTAGAGAAGCACGCATTCCGCATCCATTCCGTCACGTCCGGCTCTGCCCGCCTCCTGATAATACGCCTCTATACTCAGCGGCATATTGTAGTGGATAACAAAGGACACGTTTGATTTGTCTATTCCCATGCCGAATGCATTGGTCGCAACGATCACTCTGCATCTGTCGTATATAAAATCGTCCTGCGCGCGGTTTCTTTCGGCCTCCGTAAGCCCTGCGTGATATTTCACCGCGCTGACCCCGTGGAACACGAGTCTTTCACAAAGCAGATCGACGTTTTTGCGGGTCGCGCAGTAGATAATTCCCGCCTTATGCGCGCGCCTGCCAATAAAGTCGATTATGTAGCTCTCCTTATCGGGCACGCTTTCGACGCCGAAGTAAAGCTCGGGTCTGTCGTAGCCCGTTGTAAAGCTGACCGGGTCATCAAGTGCAAGAAGCTTGCATATATCCTCTTTTACTCTTACCGTAGCCGTGGCTGTGAACGCCGCCACTATGGGTCTGCGCTTAAGGCTTTCCACAAAATCCTTTATCGAAAGGTAGCTTCGTCTGAAATCGTGTCCCCATTGCGATACGCAGTGCGCCTCGTCTATCGCAACAAGCGATATGTCCGCCTTTTGCGCAAAGCCCAGAAACTGCGGAGACTCAAGCCTTTCGGGTGCAACGTAGATGATCTTGTATTCGCCTCTTGAAGCGTTTGCCATGGCAAGCGAGCATTGCTTTGCGCTCAGCGTACTGTTTATATACGCCGCTCGGATGCCCGACGCGCAAAGCGCGGCGACCTGATCGCGCATAAGCGATATGAGCGGTGACACTACGACGGTAATTCCCGAAAGCATAAGCGCGGGAAGCTGATAGCATATTGATTTTCCCGAGCCTGTCGGCATCACCGCAAGCACGTCCCTTTGTGAGAGGATAGTATCAACCACCTCTTTCTGACCGGGGCGGAAGCTATCGTAGCCGAAAAAGCTTTTCAGCGCTTTTAGGGCACCGTTATCCCTTTTTACCTCATACTCTTCAGACATCTTTTACTCCAAATACCGGATCAAGAATAAAAACGAAAACTACTTCAATTTATATTATATAGCATAAGCGGCCGAAAGTAAAGAGGTATTTTAAATTTACCATAATTATCATGTCGATTATCGGCGTTTTTGGACAGAAAAACAGTAAATTGTAACAAAAATCGCTATGTGTTTTTGTGCAAAAGTGCATATTTGAGCCTTGTCGCCTCTCCGCCTCTTATATGCCGCTCGGATTTGTTCTGCTCAAGTGTTTTTTTGACCTCAGAAAAAAGCGAGGCATCTATATGCAAAAGTCTTTCGGTAACGTCCTTATGTACGGTTGATTTCGATATACCGAAGACTCTTGCAGCCTGTCTTACGGTACATTCGTTTTCAACCACGTAGCGTGCAAGCATAAGCACGCGGTTAGTTATATGCTCCTTCAAAAATTTCCACCCCCCATATATCATTAAGAGCAATCTGTTTAACAATATATGGTAAAAAGGGTAGGAGTATGTTTATGGTGACGTTGCCGGTACCTGATTTTGTTTCTTGTAATCGTTTGCTTACCCTTCCGGGGGAGTCGCTTTCTGCACGCGCAGAAAGTGACCAAAGAAGCGAAAAAGGGAAACCTCATACGGTTTCCCTTTTTGATCCTTTCCCTACGGCGAAATTTGAAGATAAGCACCGCCTTACGGCGGATACGGTTGTTTTCGGAAATTTACGCTGATGTTGGGGTATGGGCTAAAGATTTGAAATTTGCATAAACTTCACGCGCGCTATGCCCGCCCGGGCTCCGGGCTGTAGTTTGCACGAACAATTTCATCAAATTGTTCCGCTTGGATTATAGGGATCCAAGCAAGGAACGCATTTAGTGCCTGCAAGTAGCAGAGCGCGGGTTTCCTAATCCAATTCTTAAAAGTTTTTGAAGGGAGAGCGCGAGAGGGGGACTTTTCTCAAAAAGTCCCCCTCTCGCAAATACAAATACAAATACAAAAAACGGCTCCTCAAAGAGAAGCCGTTTAGTAAATCACATAAGATTAGCCTTGATATATTCAGCGCTGTTCTTAGCAGCCTTCATAGGATCGTCGTCAACCCAGTTGGAATCCTGTTCAACGATAAAGTGCTTAACGCCTGACTTTTCTGCAGATTCAAGAATAAGCTTAAAATCAAGGTTACCGTTACCGACAGAGGTATATCTCTGTACACCGTCAAGACCCATTTCCATATCCTTGAAGTGGAGGATATCGATTCTGCCTGCAAGCTTTTCTATCCAGCCTCTTACGTCTCCGCCGCCATGCTGTACCCAATATGTATCAAGGCAGAACGATGTAGTAACAGGATCAAGGTTAGCCACGAGAAGATCCATCATAGTGTTTTTGCCGTCGATCTTCTTAAATTCGAAGCTGTGGTTATGATACGTAAACTTAAAGCCCTGCTTGCTTATGATCTCGCCAAACTTGTTAGCTGTTTCGCAGAACTTGAGAAGCTCATCCTTGCTTTCTCTTGCAGGACCGGGCATACCGCCGATACCGATGCACTTGGAACCGAGAATGTGGTGAATCTCCATCCACTTTTCGGGATCCGCAACCATATCGTCAAAGGGAAGATGGGTGCCGACAATAGAAATGCCGTTTTCCTTTGCAAGAGCCGCATATTCCTCTGCGGGAATATTAAGGCTGATCGTCTGAAGCTCGCTATAGCCGTATTCGGAAAGTTGCTTGAAGGTCTTTGCAGTCATTGCCGCATCGTCCTTAGGCATAAGATCTCTTACAGTCCATGCCTGAATACCAAATTTTTTAATCATAATTTTTACCCCTTTCGGTTTTCGCACATATTTTGCTGACTTCATTATAAAACATATTTAATCAAAGGTCAAGTATATATAGCAAAAAAAGTACAAAACATACAAATAGATTCAAAAAATATAAACAAAAGCAGATACCGCCATGCGTTGCATGGCGGTATCGCCCGGACATCTCCGTAATAGATTATATCAGACTATACTTACTTGCTTGACTTAATATCGTTTTCGTACTTTTCGATCATCTTCTTAACCATCTGACCGCCGATAGAGCCTGCCTGACGGGAAGTGAGTTCACCATTGTAGCCCTGCTTGAGATTTACGCCGACTTCGGTTGGTGTATCCGGTACATCTTAAAAGTTTCAACTCGCAAGCGCATCTTCAATATCGATGTTGCTTACGAACTTGAAGTAGATGGTTATCTCCTGTTCGAATACCTGAGTGTCGTGAGTTACCATCTTTACTCCCTCGGGGAGTACCTTTGCATCCACTTCGATTCTTTCAACGAATGTTGTAAGAATATCTCGTGTAAGCTCTTCGATGTGGGAATAATCCTTTGCCATCGAATAGAACTTTGCGAAGTTGTTTCTGATTTCCTTTTCGTGGTCGACAGAGTTAAGCTTTTCGAGCTTTTCGCCCAAAGCCTGTGCTTCCCGGTCGAGCTCGTTCACCATAGCGAAAAGTCGCTCGTCCGAAAGGGTACCCTCAGCG
>JAGCNJ010000020.1 GCA_017646005.1 Clostridia bacterium
ACTGGAGAAGCCTTATATAATCTGTTCCGCTTGGGGTAGCGGGCCCCAAGTAAGGAACGCATTTAGTGTCGTAGAGTAGCAGAGCGCGAGTTTCGTAGTCCCATTTCTTAAAAGTTTTTGCGGGGGTGTGGGGGAGCTTTTCTCAAAAAGCGCCCCCACAAAAAACAAAAACCAAAAAGAGAGAGCTTTTTGTGAAAAGCTCTCCCTCATATAAAAAACAAAAAGCAAAAAATCAAACCCTTACTTACCAAGATCGATCCTTACGACCGACTCGTTTGAAGCAAGGTCACAGATTTTAAGGTAAACGTACTGTCCTGCGGCGCGAGAGATATCGAAGCTTACGGTGCATTTAGCGCCTAAGCCGTTTTGCATCATATCGTCATCCGAAAGGATATTGTTTTCGCCCTTGATCTCATTACCGTTAAAGGAATAGGCGCGCACGCTTTTTATAAAGGTGTTATCGCTTACCGTAACGTCCAGAAGCTCCCAGCCCTCGTCGTCGCGCAGGGTATGGGATAAATACCTTGGCTTTTCGCTGTCAAGGTAAAAATCAAGCTCACGGACAAATTCGCGTTCCGATGCATCTGTACCGACAATTCTGCAAGTATATTTGCCGTCGTCATAGATATATTTAGAATTGTTTTTGTCTTTGAAATTCCACAGGTTGTAGGTATACGCCTTGTCAAAATTAAAATTTTTGACAAGAGAGCGCGCGTCACGCGAGCTGACGCACTCACCTGCTTCATTCAATATTTCAATACGCAGCTTTTTAAGGCTTCTTAAGAGCGAAAGGCTTAAAAAGATCGCGTTGTCGCCGTCCTTTGTGACAGGTGATATCACCGAAAGCGCGCCTGACGGCGTTATTTTTTTATAATTTGATCCCGTATCCTCACCGGTGCCGAGTATGACCATACGGTCAGTATACTCATCTGTGAAGTAGGTATAAAGGTAGACCCCCTCGAAAAGACCGCCTTTTTCGGTAAGGCTTGAATCAAACGGGTTCTGCGCGTAAAAATCGCCCACAAATCCCAGGTACGGGATGCTGTAGATCATTTCCGTCACTGTATTTTTCGCGAAAACATAGCCCTCAATATACATACCGTCGGGGTAAACGCCTTTAAGAAGCGCGCTTTCGCCCTTGTCAAGCGTAACCTTAAGGCTGATGCTACATCTTTCTCCGGGCTCAAGGGTTATGCTTGCGGGAGCTTTGTCTGCGCTCACATTGATATCAAACCCGTCAAGACTTATATCCGCGCGCTTAAAGGGATGTATATACCTGCCGACAAAGCTTATCTCGTCATCAGCTTCAAGTCCGAGATATTCGTAGGTGTGCCTGCCGTTCTGCTTATAGAACGAATCCTTTTCATCACAAAGCTCGTCAAGCGTCAGAGTATCAAAGCCTTCTGTTCCTATCAGCGCCGAAAGCTCATAGCTTTGCTTATTATCCGAAAGATTCTCAAGGGTAAAGCCTATATCAAAGCTTTCGCCGAGCTCATTTCCGACAAGTATCTTGCCTGTGCTTTCGCTGTACATAAGCGTATCCGCCTCGCGCGCTGATTTGGGCGAGATAAAGCCCGCTCCCTGCAGGGTCACGCTGTAGTATCCGTTTTTATCGCGCATCGGCTCGCTTGTATTCATAAGCGCGCACTTTACGCTGTCTGTATGTGCGCTTTTCTTTTCAAGTGCCACGGAAACACTCGCGGCAACGCCTGCGGTATACGCCGCGCTGACCGATGAGCCTGTCATAGTTATATATTTGCCCGTTTTTGAAAGCACGCTTTCAGAGTCCGCGGGTGCGGCAAGCTCGGGCTTGATGTCGAGTGTGGGAGTCGGTCCGCGTGAGGAATCCTCAGACACCGACGGTGTTATGCCCGCATCGGTAACGTAGATAACACCCGGGTCAACGTATATGCGCTTATCCTCAAGCGCAAGCATACGCTCACCGTCAGCCTGTGATATAAATATCGCGGGAATCCGCGCACCCTCAAGCTGCATAGCCGTACGGATGCTCGGCGTATCTGTGGTTTCATTATCGTATATGACAGCGGCGATCGCACCCATATCGGCGGCGTTGTTCACCTTTTCAACGAACGAAAGCTCGCCGCGCTTTATAAGCGCGATTTTATCCTTTATATCCACGGATCTGCCGTTAACATAATAGTCTTCCTTTGCGCCGAGACCGCCTATCGGAAGATATTCAAGCATTTTTTGCGAGAAATGAACGTCGAAGCGCTTTTCGCCGCTTTCGACTATCTGCGCGTTTGTGTCGCTGTAGGGAATATATGTCTGCACTGCGGGAAGATAAAAGGCGTATGCTCTTGCGATAAAATCGTTCGCAGATGCCACGCTGATCGCTTCGGGTAGAGTCGACGGCGCATTTACCGTACCGAAATCGAGCGTCTGTGTTGTCGGCTCAAAGTACCCGTAATGCGTATCAAACACCGAGCCGTTGCCGAGAGCGCCGTCGTTGCCTGCCGCGCAGACTACGCTGACACCGAGCGCGCTTATCTTTTCGATCGCCTTTTCTACGGCACTGTCGTAATGCCCTGCTTCAGAGTATCCGCAAGGTGCGCCGAGGCTCAGGCAGACCGAATCCGCGCCGAGAATATACGCATCCTCAAGAGCTGCGACGATAGCCGAGCTTTTTGCGCTGTTTGTTTTACTGTCGTAAACCTTCATGGCAAGCGCCTGCGCCGCGGGAGCACCCGAACGGATATTGCCCTCGGGGTCATTGGCTACCGCAAGGCTTAGCATCGCCGTGCCGTGATCGGATAACGGCTCAGGCTTTGCATCCAGATTTGCATAGTCAAAGCAGAAAGGAAGCTTTTCGCTGAAATAGACCTTATCTGCCGAGATATTACCGTACAGATAATACGCTCTTGTGAAATGGAGATTGTTTTTTATATCGTCATAGCTTATCGCCTGTGCGCTGTCATCCGACAGCGAAAAGACACGGCTTTTGAGATAAAATCCGTCGTCAAGCACGGCTACCACCGCGCCCTTGCCGCGCTCCGGATCGTTATCCGGCTCGGTGCCCGGCGCGTAGATGACCTTATATACGGTTTCGCCGATCTCGCTTGAAAGCGGCTTGTATTCATATTCACCGCAAACCGATTCGACCAGAGGATGTGAGCTTAATTTTTCAAGCGTTTTATCATCCACCCTTGCCGAAAAGCCGCATAAAAGCTGTGAATATTCATAGTCGGGCTTTATTCCGAGCCCATTTGCGAACGCCTTCACGTCTGTGCCGTCCAAAAGGCTTACGATCACGCTGTGTTCATTCTCATGCGTGGCATACAGGGGAAAATGCGGCGCAAGCATAAGCAGCACAAGTGCAAGCAATATCGCAGAAAGAGTTGTTTTCAGCTTCATACCTTCATCCTCTATTACGGAATACGTATCTTTACCGTTTTTGTGTTCATGGCAAAATCGGTGATGTCAGCCCAGATGTATGGTAAGCTTATATCCGACACGTCGTAGGTGATATACGCGCTTTGTGAATCGGACGGAAGCTTGTCCTTTGATTCAAGCTCTATATCCTCGCCGTTATCGTTATAAAAGCGGATGTCGCTAATCGCGTGGTTATCCTTGATGCCTATGGTAATACTGCTAAAACCGTTTTTGTTTTCGTGAGATGCGAGCCAGTACTTCGGCTTTTGAGTGTCGATAACAAAATCAAGCACTATGCTTTGCGGGCTCTTCTGACCCTGTCTGTGAGCGGTGATCCTTGCGGTGTATTTCCCGTCCTCAAATATATAGTCGGGGAAAAGCCCGTCGCTTCCGTTCCATATATCGAGCGTTTCATTTCTTTCAGCACCGCCCTTTACAAGCGGATTTTTCGCAAGACTGTCGGTATATATGACCTTTTTGTCCGCATCAAGTATTTCCACGCTCAAGCCCGATATATTGCGAAGCAGGGACGGCGAATAGATGAGCGTATCAAGCTCCCCGTCGCCGTTGGGTGAAAAGGCGACAAGCTCTGCCTTAGCTCCGTTTACCGTACCGTCGGTGCTTCCGAGTATCTTAAGGCTGTCGTCCGATTTTCTTGAAGCAAGGGCGTTTCCGGTGAAAAAGGGAATGCTTGTGCCATATACGCTCTTATCAAACACAGGCGCGTTTTCATAATCGCCGAAAAAGCCTGTAAACGGAAGCGAGCTATGCACTCCCGTACCGTCGGCTACGAGGTATCCGTCAATAAAATATCCGTTTTCAAAGACCTTGTTTTGCTCAAGCTCTTTGCTGTCAAGGGTGATGACAAATCTGCCCGAAAGCTTTTCGTCCGGCTTCAGCGTGAGCGTGAAGGTGTTGCCGTCACTTTTTTTGAGCCTGTCGGTGTTTTCAATATTTATATCTGCCTTTGTAAGTGCGCGCGAGGTAAGCGTGTTGAAGATATACTCCTCTGTTACACCGTTTGCGCTCAGCTCAACCGTTGCAAATTCATCGCACAAAAGCTCAAGCGACAGATCAAAATCAAGCGGAGCCTTAAAGGTGTTTTCAATAGTGAAATCAAGCGCGTATCTGTACGCGCCGAGCTTTTCAAGCTCAAGCGTACTGCTTCCGTCGGGGTCTGTGATAAGCACTCTTGCACGCAGAGCCGCTTCAAGGCTTGCAAGTCCCGCGCCCTGAGCTCTGGGTGAGAAATAAACGCCTGTTTCTGGGTCGCTCATGGGTACGGCGGTGTTTTTGATGATATTTTTTATGTATCCGGGACGATCGTTTCCCGATACGTTTATTTTTTCTGCTTCTATCCTCTCGCACAGAAGTGCCACAATACCCGTGATAAAGGGCGTCGCCATAGAGGTGCCCGAAAGTGACGTGTAGGTATTACCCGTTGCCGCCGAGTATACGCTTTCGCCGATACCGGCTACGTCTGGCTTGAGCTTTAAGTCGGGTGTTACTCCCCGGGACGAGAAGTCGGACATCGTGTAGGCGTACTCGTTTTCAACAAATTCACCGAGCGCGCTGTCAAGCACTATCTGCTTGCTCTTTGCCCTTAAAAGAAATTCTCCGTCCTCCATCGATATATATACCGCGGGAATGGTGCATCCCTCAAGCCCCATATATACCTCGGGACCCTCTGCGTAATCGTATATAATCGCACCGATAGCGCCCTTTTCCGCCGCCGTTTTTACCTTTTCAATAAACTGGATCTCGCCGCGCTTTATAAGAGCAAGCTTTCCTGTAACGTCGATACTGTCGTAATCGGTGGGTCTGCCAAGACCGGGTACGGGCACGTATTCGAGCATCTGATTGTCAAAATGCTTGACAAAGGTGGTCTTTATGATGCCAAGGCTTGCGTTGGTATCGGTGTAGTATATTCTTCTCGTGATCTTACCGCTTTCGCTTTTGTAAATAAGCGTATCGGAGCATACGTGCGTGTTGCGTGCGCTTGCCACCGAAATGAATTCATCGATAACTCCGGGGTGGTTGACAGTACCGTAATCGGGGATCTCCGCAAGCGGATAGGGCAGGTCAAAATAGTGCGCAAACGAGCTTGTTTCACCGATAGTACCGTCGTTTCCTGCCGCACAGACTACGGTTACGCCTGCTTCTGTTACGGTTTTTGCTATCTTGTCAATGATCGAGCCTCTCGTCTGATCGTAGGTGCCCGAATATGAGCCGATGCTTAAATTTATTACGTCCGCGCCGAGCGTTATCGCATCCTCCATCGCCGAAACGACGCACTGCTCGGAGGCGTTGGTGGTTCTTTGGTCAAAGACCTTCATAAAGAGAAGCTGTGCATCGGGTGCAACACCCGTAAAGCTGTCGCTCTTGCCCGCGATTATCGCAGATATGTGCGTTCCGTGATTGTCAAGCGTGGAAACGTCGGAGTTTTTCGCTGTATAGTTGAATGCAAAGGGGATTTTTTCGCTGACATATACGCTCTGACCCTCCGGCAGACCGTCGATATTTAGCATATCATCGCCCACCATCCTGTCTATATCCGCCTTTGTGAGCTCAGGCTCGTTTATCTTTCCCTTGAAAACGTCGTGGCTTATATCAAAGCCGTTGTCTATCACCGCAACGATCCTGCCCTTTCCCGTATATCCCTTGTCGTGCGCGGGCTTGATGCCGAGCATATCGCTTGCATACGCCGCAGCCGTATCATAGGTTAACAACGGCTCTGAAAGCGGCTCAAAGTATCCGCAAATATGTACGTCAAAGGGCGCACTTTCATCAAGCGCAAATGCAAGGGCTTCGGGCATTTTCGCGCCGAATCCGAAAAGCACGTGCGTATATTCGTCGGTTATCTCAACGCGCTCACCCGCAAGCTCATACAGATATTCTCTTGCTTCCGACAGGTTTGCAAAATACTCCCTGTCGGCACTGATTATGACCTCGACGGGTGCCGCCGTGTCTGCGGCATATACCGCCGGCGCAGTGTTAAGTATAAAGATAGCCGCGCAAAGCGCACTTATTGCTTTGATAAATTTTCTTTTCATATTTTCTCCTCAAAAGGCGTTTTTTCATTCTTACAGCTATTATTATAGCAGAGTGCGGGCAACTGTTCAATAGAAATTTTTTGAATTTTTATCCACAATCGGGGCAATAATGCTTTATACTTAATTTTTGCAAACACAGGGAGAGAAAATTATGAACACCGAAAGCTTTGTAAAAAGGTACGTTTCATTTGTACTGGCGGCATTTTTACTTGCATACTCAAGCGCGGCGTATATGCCGAGTGACAAGGATGCGGAAATTTATTCCGGGGTGTTAAGGCTTCACGTTGTAGCAAATTCGGACAGCGAATATGATCAGGCGCAAAAGCTTTCAGTGCGCGACGCTGTTTTGTGTGAGCTTGATAAGCTTTACAAGGAAAAAAGCGTACAAACGCTTGATGGGGCGAAAGCCGTGATAAACGCCAACATGGATAAGCTTACAGCCGCGGCAAGGTCGGTTGTTGGTGACGATATTCCACTGAAGCTTACGCTCGGGCGCGAAAGCTTTCCGAGAAAAAGCTATGACGGCGTAACTCTGCCCGCCGGGAAATATGAATCGCTTATCATCCGCATCGGCAAAGCCGAGGGCAAAAACTGGTGGTGCGTGCTTTTCCCCACGCTTTGCTTATCCCACGCGACAAAATCGGATAAAGCTTCTGTCACAACCTACGTTTACACCGAGGACGGCGAAAAATTCATCGCGGCAGGCTTTACCCCCGACCAGATACGCCTTATCACAGAAAACGACAGCGACGAGATCAAGGTAAAATTCCGTATTCTCGAAATTTTCGGCTCGGTGTTTGACCGTGATGAGTAAATATTGAGAAAACTCTTGATTATCGGGCGTATTTATAGTATAATTGTAAGGATAGAGTACGAAAGGGGGAGTTTTTATGCAAAATAAGGGCGAAAAGCTTATGAAAAGCGCGGTCTTTATGGTCATCGCCACCGTAATGGCTAAGGCGCTCGGTCTTTTGCGCGATATGCTTATCGCCGCAAGCTACGGCACGACTGTGGAGGCTATCGCATACGATGCCGCATCAAGGCTTCCCATACTTTTGTTCGACCTCGTTATCGGCGGTGTCGTTACCGCCGCTTTTATCCCGATATTCAACGAGCTTTTAGTCAAGGAAAACAGGGAAAAGGCGTTTGAATTTGCAGACCACTATATCACGCTTATACTCG
This sequence comes from Clostridia bacterium, assembly GCA_017646005.1. Classification (GTDB taxonomy): domain Bacteria; phylum Bacillota; class Clostridia; order Oscillospirales; family CAG-272; genus UBA4717. The sequence continues at coordinate 7,626 of JAGCNJ010000020.1, forward strand.
TAATATGCCTTGTTATCGCGCTTATCGGCGTGGCACTTGCCGCACCGCTTGTGGAATTTCTTATCCCCGAAGCAGATGCACAGGCGAAATCGCTTGCCGTTACGCTGACGCGCATAATGTTCCCGATGATAATTTTTACAGGGCTTGCCTTCGCCTACGTCGGCGTGCTTTTGTCGCTCGGCGAATTCAGGATACCCGCTATAATCAGCCTCGTTTCAAACGGGGTGATGGTAATATATCTTTTCGCGCTTGATACTCGCTTCGGTATAATCGGGCTGTCACTTTCGATGCTAATCGGCTGGATGCTTCAGGCATTTGTTCAGCTTCCGAAATTAGGCTCGCTGGGATACCGTTACCGTATGCGCTTAAGTCTGCGCTCACCCTACATAAAACAGGCGGCAGGCGGTGCGCTGCCGATACTTCTCGGCACCTGGACAGCTCCCGTATGCTCTCTTATCAACACCCGCTTTGCTTCGGGCATTGAGGCAGGCAGAGCGGTTACGGCGCTTGGCTATGCAAACAGATTTTACACCATCCTTATCGGCGTATTTTCCTACGTTGCGACAAATCTTTTGTTCCCGTATATCTCAAAGGCGAGTGCCTCCGGCGAAAGCAAGGAAGCAAACAGACTGATGCTTTCATCTGTACGTATACTCTCGCTTATAATACTTCCGATGAGCGCAGGGCTTATCGTGCTTGCAGAGCCGCTTGTTTCGATAATCTACGAGCGCGGAGAATTTAACTCCCACGACGTTATAATGACCGCAACTGCGCTTCGAGCATACACGGTCGGAATGATATTCGCCGCGGCAAACGAGGTGCTTACAAAAGCCTTTTTCGCGCGCAAGGATTTCAAGAAGCCGATGTACGCCTCCTTTATTGCGATGGCGGTAAACTTTATACTCGTTTTCCCGCTTGCGAAAGCGCTCGGACTCGGCGGTATCGCGCTTGCTTCGGGACTTGCTCTCATCGCAGGATGCGCGTTTAACTATATTGCTCTCTTAAAAAACGAGGGTACGCTCTTTACGCTTTCCGATATGCGCGAGCTTGCAAAAATGCTTTTGTCCGCGCTTATAATGGCTGTTGCGGTGTATTTTGCCGCGTCTGTGCTTGACAACACGCTCTTAAAGCTTACAGTCGGTGTCGCAGTCGGAGTCTGTGTATATTTCACGCTTTGCTTTGTGCTGAGGCTTGAGGAGCTGACAAGTCTTGCAGGTCTTTTGAAAAGCAAGCGTTCTCTGCAGAATGGAGAAGATAAATGATAAAGGTACTTAACGTAATTACCGATACTAACATAGGCGGTGCGGGCAGAGTGCTCGTGCATTATCTTAAAAATTTTGACCGCACACGCTTCGACGTTTACGTGGCACTCCCCGAGGGAAGCTTGCTTATCCCCGAAATTGAAAAGGCAGGCTACACACCGATACTCAC
>JAGCNJ010000021.1 GCA_017646005.1 Clostridia bacterium
CCTGCGTGCATTGCCCATAAAGCCTCGGCATAGGTAGGCACAATTTCGTGACCGCAATTATTGCACTTGTAAGCACCAACACTTACTTCAAGCTTCAATGCATAGAAGCACGGTATCAAAAACACAACGCAAACAACAAGAATTGTGACAAGCTGCCATACTCCCTCGGGAATCAAAAATGCGGCAAGAAAAATACCCGCAAGCAAGGCGGTCATACTTGAGATCATCAGCACCCACATAGAAGACCAAATTGTCTTGTTTTTCTTCTCTAATTCTTTTGCCATATCAAGCAAAAGGTGTTCGTTTTTCTGTTTGTTATTTTCCATATCAATTTTCTCTCCGCTTAATAATTCATTTACGCTGATGCCAAGAATATTGCAGAGCTCAAGCATTATCGAAGAATCGGGCATTGCTTTTCCCGTTTCCCATTTTGATATTGCTCTGTCGGTGATGCCAAGCATTTCCGCAAGTTTTATCTGAGTAAGCTTTTCCTTTTTTCTGCAATCGGCAATAAACCTTCCGATTTTTATCTGGTCCATATATCTCTCCTTTCGTATACATTATAGACGTCTTGGTCAATAAAGTACACAAACCGGTGGTTGAATAATGACAAATCAACCGCTGTTCGGTAATGATTTTCTTTTCCGCAATTATTATAACACATAATCGTCGACATTTCAATAAGCTGGCAGCTTAATAGTATGTAACAGAAAAACTGTAAAAAATTCATTTTGATGTCAGCTTTTTCGAAAAATATTCGAATTTTTGAAAAACTATTGACAAAACAGGCGAGGCGTAGTATAATTAGACCAAATTTGAATATCACAAGAACGACTGTGACGAGGACGGTCGGATCGTGTGCCTGTAGAGAGTTGTCGGTTGGTGCGAGGCAACGGCAGAATGATCCAAAGACCCATCACCTCCGAGTCGAAGGACCGAAAGCGATAGCGAGTAGACTCCTTCCGTATTGCTGCGTAAAGGCAAAGGACTTGTCAGAGTCCGGTAAGTGACGGATAATTTCCGTAATTTGAGTGGTACCGCGGGTTGTAATGCTCGTCTCAAAGAATTTCTTTTGAGACGGGTTTTTGTTTTATTCAGATTTGTAACCAAACAGTTGTCATAATCGAAAGGAGACAAAACAATGGATTACAGTTTGAAAGAGGTCGCAGGCAGAATCAAGGATCTGCGCGAAGCGACGGGATACACGCAGGAAGAGCTTGCAAAGCTGACCGGTGTTTCTGTTGAAGATTACATTACCCTTGAAAAAGGCGACACAGACTTCAGCTTTACATTTATATATAAATGTGCAAAGGCCTGCGGTGTCGAGGTGGTAGATCTTTTGGAGGGAACAAGCACGACCCTTACCTCATTTGCAATAACGAGAAAGGGTGAGGGACTTAAGATCCTAAAGCAACACGGCGTTGAGTATAATAACCTCGCACCTAAGTTCAAGGAAAAGCTCGCAGAGCCCTTTCTTGTAAAATTCCCCTATATCGAGGAAGAGCAGAACGCACCGATGAAGCTGAATTCTCATAACGGTCAGGAATTTGACGTTATCGTAAAGGGCTCGCTCAAGGTGCAGGTCGGCACTCACGTAGATATACTTAACGAGGGAGATTCCATCTTCTATAACAGTATCATTCCTCACGGTATGATCGCGGCATCCGAGGGCGGATGCGAATTCCATGCGGTAGTACTTAATCCGCAGGACGGTAGCGTCAGCGAGGAATATCCCGAAGCGCCGATTATCGCGGCAAAGGCAGCGGCGGCGAAAAAGGAAAAAGCAGAAACTGTCGCAGATAAATTCATCGTGTCCTCTTATGATGAAAACGGTGTTTTCAACGGCATATCGTTCAAGAATGAGGATAAATTCAATTTCGCATTTGACTGCGTAGACGCAATCGCAGAAAAGACCCCTGATAAGCTTGCTATGATGTGGGTCGCAAACGATAAATCAGACCGCAGATTCACATTCAGCGATATGAAGAAATATTCGGCAAAGACCGCAAATTATTTTGAATCGCTCGGCATCAAGAAGGGCGATACGGTAATGCTTGTTCTTAAAAGACATTATCAGTTCTGGTTCTGTATGCTCGCGCTTCATAAGATAGGCGCAATCGCCATCCCCGCTACAAATCAGCTCGTCGAGCACGATTTCACATACCGCTTCAAGGCGGCAAAGGTAAAGGCAATCGTATGTACTGCCGACGGAGACGTATCTTTCGAGGCAGAAAAGGCGGCGTCAGAATTCCCGAGTATGCTTAAGATACTTGTTGGCGGAAGCAAGGACGGCTGGAACGATTTCAACGTGGAAATGGAACGCTTCAGCACACACTACTACCGCACCGAAAATACTCCCTGCGGAAACGATCCGATGCTTATGCTCTTTACATCGGGCACGACCGGATATCCGCGTATCGCAACTCATTCATACAAGTATGCTCTCGGTCATTATCCGACCGCAAAGCATTGGCATAACGTAAACCCCGACGGACTTCACTTTACAATATCCGATACAGGATGGGGTAAGGCACTCTGGGGTAAGCTTTACGGACAGTGGCTCTGCGAGGCAGGCGTGTTTACCTATGACTTCGATCGCTTCCATTCCGATGATATTCTGCCGATGTTCGCGAAGTATCATATCACCACCTTCTGCGCACCTCCCACTATGTACCGCTTCTTTATAAAGGAAGATCTTTCAAGGTACGATCTTTCCTCCATCGAGTACGCGACAACAGCGGGTGAGGCACTCAACCCCGAGGTGTTCAATCAGTTCAAAAAGGCAACAGGACTTACCATTATGGAAGGCTTCGGACAGACCGAAACGACCCTTTCGATCGCAAACTTCGTCGGCTCAACGCCCAAGATCGGCTCAATGGGCAGACCGAGCCCCTTGTACGACGTCGCTGTTCTTGATCCCGACGGTAACGAATGTAATATCGGTGATACGGGTGAAATCTGTATCCGCGTAAAGGATAGTGTACCCTGCGGACTCTTTATCGGATATTATCTTGATGAAGAAAAGACCAAGGACGTATGGCACGACGGATATTATCATACCGGCGACCAGGCAAGGATGGACGAGGACGGATACCTCTGGTACGTCGGACGTATTGATGACGTTATCAAGTCCTCCGGCTACCGTATCGGTCCGTTTGAAATCGAAAGCGTTATCATGGAGCTTCCTTACGTGCTTGAATGTGCCGTTACTCCCGTACCCGACGAGGTGCGCGGACAGATAGTTAAAGCGACTATCGTGCTTGTCAAGGGCAGAGAGGGAACAGACGAGCTTAAGAAGGAAATACAGGAGTATGTAAAAACACATACTGCACCGTATAAGTATCCGAGAATCGTTGAATTTGTTTCCGAGCTTCCCAAGACCATAAGCGGAAAAGTAAGACGAGTTGAGATACGCAAAAACGACCTTGAAAAAATGAACAAGTAAATTAAAAAATACCGTAGTGATGAGTTTATTTCCTCACTGCGGTATTTTTTTGAAAAATCAGCCAAAAATACGCAGTTCACAGGATGTTCATTAAACATTTTTTTCATTTACAATATGCATTTATGATAAAATAAAAAATTGTATTTTCTTGCAATTATTTTGTATTGTTTTGATAAAAAGTTCTGAAGAGTATTGAAAATGTTGTAAGAATGTGCTAAAATGAAATCAAAATATTATTGAAAGGCGGCGATACCCATGAAAAAACTTTTCATTTTAATGGTGGTGATGTGTATGCTACTTAACTCGGCAGCACTCGTAAGCTGTGTTGCGGCGGAATATGACGCAACAGAAGACCAGAGTGCTTATATGACGAGCAGTAATTGGATCTGGAACTCGTCAGAGCTTAAGGAAAACATTATCTCCTATTTCAGACACGACTATGATCTTAAATCAGAGCCCGTGTCAATGAAGGTGCGTGTTTCTGCACATAATCACCTAAAATTCTACGTAAACGGAAATATTGTTACCGGTTACGTTTCCCCCGCTCCAACAGCACTTCCTAATAATATTTATTATCTCGAATATGATTTTTCGGGCGAAAAGCTTGAAAGACTTCTCGGAGACGAGCCCACAAAGCTTGCACTTGCGGCAGCAGTGCAGTATATGGGTAAGGGCGGCATGAACTATATTAACGGACGCCCTGCATTCTGGGCAGAGATTACGCTTGAATATGCCGATGATACGAGCGAAACGCTTGTTTCCGATACGACCTGGCGTACTCTTATCGATACTCCCTATAAGAACAATACGCCTAAAATGTCCGCGCGTGGCATGAATATGCAGATCGATTATGACGCGCAGAAGATGAGTGATGCACTTGAATGGACACTTTACGGTTATGATGAAAGCAGTTATACCTACGGCACGTGGGAAAACGCAGTTGCCGCACACGCTGATACACAGAGCTATAAGATGCGCCGTCAGACGTTACCCGAAGGCGTAATTCACGAAAGCATTGTTCCAACAGCAGCAAAGAAGCAGGACGTCGGATATCAGGTATTTGACGCAGGCAGAGTAGTAAGCGGCTTTGTACGCTTTAATCTCAGCGCACCTGCAGGCACACAGGTATATATCCGTTATGGTGAAAGACTTAACGGTGACGGAACCGTATTCCAGTCAACTGCAGACGAGACAACTGCCGATTACAGAGACTTTTATACCTTCTCAGGCGAAGGCGTTGAAGAATTTGTGGCAGACTTTGACTACAAGGCGTTCAGATACTTTGAGATCGTGGGTATGCCCGAGCTTGTAAATGCAGACGATCTTACTGTAGAATGGGCATCCACAGGTATAGAGCACACAGCTTCCTTTGAGTCTTCAAGCACAGTTCTCAATAAGATATATGAAGCATGCATCAATACCCAGATAAATAATGTCATGGGTATGCCTGTAGACTGTCCTCACCGTGAACAGGCACAGTATATCGCAGACGCACAGATTCAGTACGATCTTCTTTCTTATGCATTCTCCAATATGAAGGAGCTTTCGTATAAGACTCTGCTTGATTTTGCCTGCCAGCAGTTTGATAACGGTATCTTCTCATTCGTAGCGCCCTCAGCGGCGTATGCGGGACTGAACAGTCTGCATATTCCCGAATGGGACCTCAGATACTCGGATATTCTCCTTACCTACTACAATACCACAGGTGACATTACCGGAACAACCGAATTTTATGATAATGCCGCAGCCAACGTTGCGTATTGGGAACAGGGAATAGATTCAACAGGACTTGTAAGAATGGATTACGGTGTTGCTCTCTGGCATATCGCAGACCATCCGAGCCCGCAGGTTGTAACCTCAAATACCAACTATTCTACAGTAAATAACCTTTTGCTCTTTGATTCATACCGCGACCTTGAAAAGATAGCGACAATACTCGGCAAGGATGACGATGCAAAGGCGTATAAGGCAAAGGGCGACAATCTACTTGATGCTATAAACGCTAACTGCCTTGACAGAGAAAGCGGACTTTATATTGACTCCGTAGGAAATACAAACACTAACCCCGGTGTAAGCGCAATGGCAATAAACGTCGGTGCAACACCTGATTACCTTATTCCCGCACAGATCGATTATATCGCAAGCTCTCCTATAAAGACAAACGTAGTTCTTACCTGGGAGGTAATGAACGCGCTTCTTAATTACGGTGATGCAGATGCCAAGGAAGCGTGCTACGATATGATCCTTGAAATATATACCAAGATGGGCGAAAGCGGAACGGTATGGGAAAGCGTATGGAATACCAACGCATCTCACTCTCACGCATGGAACGCATTCCCCGCTAAGATGCTTCACAGATATTATCTCGGCGTTGAATACGCAGGCGTCAACTATACTGACGTTGAGATCAGACCTTATCTGCCCGAAGAGCTCGACTATATGTATGGTACACTTGAGATCCCCGGAGATCGTGGCACAGTTGATGTGCAGCTTGTACGCGATGGTGACTTATTCAAGGTAGCCGTTGATACAGCTGAGGCTGCTCTTGTGGGCGTACCGCGCGTAAAGAATGCAAGCACTCTCGTTAAGCTCAGCAGTGAAGAGGTGTTCGCCGGCGGTAAGGGCAAAAGCCTTGAAGGCGTGACCTACGCAGGTAACGACGCTGAATACGTTTACTTTAACGTAGAGCCGGGCGATTACTTATTCACGGCTGAAGCGGAAGCAAACGCCGAAGAGGGTGAATTTGACGTTAAGATCACAGCAACCGAGGGCGGACTTGTTTCTGTAAACGGAGCGGCAGCTGTGAGCGAATACACCGCAAAGCTTTCCGCAGGAGAAAGCATAAACGTTGTTGCAGCTCCCGATCTCGGATATAAGTTCACAGGCTTTACAGGCACCTATGGATCGCGCAACGATAGCTTTACTCTTACTGTAGGCGGCGAGGTTGACGTTGTTGCAAACTTTGAAAAGAGCGACGTTATAAAGAGATATATTCACATAAATGCTCCCGATGATAAGAGCTTCAGTGTTTTATTCAACGGTGAAAGCTATGATCTTCCCACATCTGTACCCACAGATGCATCAAAGAGCGCAACTCTTATGATCAAGGGAAAGAATGATCGTAATTATGACTTCGTTGCTTTTACCGGTGACATTTACAACGCAAATACAGCTATAAGATTTGATGCAGGTCTTGATGATATAAGCCTTGAGGTTATAGGCTCGTTCAAAGGACTTGTTCAGGAAAGCACCGACGAAGAAACCGGAGAGCCGGTAAATATTGCGCTTGGTGCATCTGTAGAATCGGCTAATACCTATACCGAAAAGCCCAAGTGGCAGACATCAAACCTTACCGACGGCAAGAAGCTGAAAGATGAGGTCAAAACCGGCAACTACTTCGGACTCACCTCAAATGCTTATAAAACACAGGATATAAGCGAAACACCCCATACTGTCATAATCGACCTCGGATCCGATAAGTATATGGATACCGCAGTGCTCTGGCCGCGCTCGGATAATGTAAACGCGGGTGCTGAAAACGATTGCTTCCCCGAAAGCTATACGGTTTCGGTAATGGCAGACGGTGGAAGTGAATACACTGAGGTAGCAAGCGTGACCGACGGCGGAAATCCCTGCGGTGAAGGCGTAACGGTCGAATTTGACAAAACCGTCTGCGCTCGCTTTGTAAAGTTTACCTTCACAAAGCTTGGAAAGGGAACCGTAGAAAGCGGCTCAACTCTTTACAGAGTACAGCTTGCCGAAATCGAGCTCTTTATGAACGGTGAAATTCCTGAGGGTGACGAGCTTAAGAGCTTAAACGTTACCGGTAAGGGTAAGATCCTTGTAAACGGCGAAGAAAAGGCACTTCCGTTCAGTGCAAGCTACACCGCCGGAACAAGACTTGCAATTCAGCCTGTTGCCGAAAAGGGCGTTGATTTCGTGTCATTTAGCGGCGATATTAAAACAAGTGCATCTCCGCTTTATTTAACAATGGATAACGATATGGATATCGTTGCAAATTATTCGCAGAACGTAATTTCTGTTTCTGAAAACATTTTGTCCGGGAAGATCGTAACTATCCCTTCGAGTGCGGTAACCATTTCCGGCTCAACGTGGGCGCTTGCTAATCTTACCGACGGCAATAAGGGCGGAAACGGAGGCTTCACCTCTGCGGGATACTCCAAGCCTGAAATTACCGATACCAATCTTTATCTTGAATTTGACCTCGGTGCAAATACCGATTTCTCGCGTATCGTAATGTACCCGAGACTTAACTGTAACAGTACACTCGGAAACGGTACCACCTCGAACTTCCCCGAGGCATTTAACGTAGAGTATAAGCTTGACGGTTCAAGCGCATGGATAACTGTAGCACAGTTTACAGACATTCCTAACCCAAAGGGTCAGCCTGTGGCATTTGATTTTGATTATACAAATGCAAGATATATCAGAATCAGACCTACTAAGATCGGCGCACCTGCCGCAGACGCATATTGGGAATACAGAATGCAGCTTGCTGAGCTTGAGCTTTATGCAACAAACCTTATGGACGAAAATATTGCATCCAATGCAACCATAAGTGCTGACACAAAGCTTGAGGTATCTGGCGCTTGGTCTGTTGCATACCTCACAGACGGAGTTACAGCATATAAGTCGGGCACATCCCGCGGATATACGTCTGATTCGCTCAAGACCGAAAATGTTAAGACAAATCCGCATAAGATAGAGTTCACCTTCGCAGAGGCAGTAAAGCTTAACGAAATGATACTTTATCCGAGAACTGATGCCAAGGACGCAAACGGTGAGACTCCCAACTTCCCGACAGCATACTACATTGAAGCATATAACAGCACTCTTGGTCAGTATGAAAAGGTGTATGAGGTAAACGGACTTGAGAATCCCAAATTTATGCCCGTGTACAATATCTTTGATAAGGACGTGACCACAACTAAGGTTCGCCTTTGCGTAACCGGACTTGGTTCACAACCGACCGACGAGCCGCTTTACAGATTACAGTTTACAGAAATAAAGCTTGGTTATGTTCAGACAGCCGAAGATTCTTTCGCAAAGAATCCCGGTGTCACACTTGATCCCGCGACCATGATAACTATTGTGGATAAGGACGCGAAGATCGCAGTAAGCTCAGTCGTTACAGGCGTGAGCGGAGATAAATCTGCGCTTGTTTTCAGTGTTGAGGATGAATACGGTTTCCCGGCAGACGGCTTTACGCTTTCGGATATTACAGACAGCTCTGTAAAGGTGGCGGCAAGCAAGCAGGGAAGCGCGTATATAGTTGCAAGACTTGAAAAACTGCCTCAGATAGCAGCAAGGACACCTGTTGAATCGACGGTGATCGCGACAGTGCTTTACGGAGACGTAGATTCGGATGGCTCTGTAAATCCTCTGGACCTTGTAACTCTTTCGCGATTCATCGCGCTCTGGACCGGCTATGATGCATCGGTAGTAAACGAGGATAACAGCGACGTTAACATAGACGAGCTTGTAGACGCTGTGGACACTGTAATTCTCGCAAGACATCTTGCTGTATGGACAGGATACACCATCCTTCCTTTCAGCGCATAAATAAACGAAAAGCACGCCTTATTCCGGGCGTGCTTTTTTGATGCCTTGTTTTATCAGATAAAAAATCGGCAGGACCAAATGATCCTGCCGCAAAAAATTATGCTTCTTTTTTAATGATTTCCTCACCCTTGTAGAATCCGCAAGCCTTGCAAACTCTGTGAGCAAGATTGTATTCACCGCACTTGGGGCACTTTGTCATACCCGGTATCGGTAACTTCCATACGTTTGAACGTCTTTTATCACGTCTCGCCTTGGAGACTTTCTTCTTCGGTACTGCCATTTATAGACACCTCCTTAACAGTAATGCGCATACTGGATAGTATTATACAACATTTTTTCGGATTTTGCAATAGTTTTTTCGAATTTTTATGAATTTTTTTTGCAAAATCGCGAATTTTGTGAAAACGAAATAAAAATCGCGGTCAAAAGTCAGTTATCGCCGTCGTCATTGTCAAAAAACTTGAGTAATACGGCAAGTCGAGGATCTATTTCCTTTGTAACACAAGAGCAAGAGCCGGTATTAAGATCGATACCGCACTTAGGGCAAAGACCTTTGCAGTCTTTGTCGCAGAGTATCTTGAGAGGGAAGTTCAGTATCATATCCTCGATAAGAGCTTCGTCAATATCAAGCATACCGTCCTCTATCTCAACGTAATCGTCGTTGTCTGTATTCTGAAGATCGCCCTGCGCGCAAACAGTTTTTTCAAAATCAATGTTTACCGTGTCGTGCACCGGCTTTAAGCAACGCGCACATATGGAATCATAGGATATTGAGCTTGTAAGCGACAGTCTCATATAACCGCCGTTGTTTGTAAGCTCACCCTTGACCCTGACCTCATTTTCAAAGGTAACGTCGTCAAATTCGGGAAGCTCGGACGAGTCAAGCGTGTAATCTATCTCAATGCGGTCAGTTTCTCCCGAAAGTAATTTTCTTAAATCAAGCTTCATATATTTCCGCGCCCGTGATCAAAGGGCACCCTTTCCTAAAGGATCAACACAAATATTATATAAGAAAAAACGCCGGTTGTCAAGTGTATGCTTGTACTTGACAAAATGCGACTGTGATGATATAATTTACAATGGTTTATTGTACATATTATTCGTGCAAGGAGAAAGCTCTATGATAGAGAACAGGATAGTATTCAATCTTGATAAACAATGGAAATTCCATTTTGGAGATATAGATGAATCAAAGACAGGCTCGCACTCGACCTCTTACTCAAAATGTAAGGCAGGCGGAGTTACGGGAGCGGGCGGAATGGATTTTGACGACAGCTCATGGCGTGAGGTAGATCTTCCTCACGACTATCTTACAGATACAGATTTCAATGAAAATAACCTCATTTCACACGGCTATAAAACGCGCGATAACGCATGGTACAGAAAGACTTTCCGCTTAGACGAAAGCCTTAAGGGATGCCAGCTTATGCTCGATTTTGAGGGAATAGCGGTAACGGCGAAGATCTATCTCAACGGATCTCTTATGGGTCGTTCATTTTCGGCATACGCACCGCTTGCTATTGATATAACCGATCGCGCGTGGTTCGGAGACAGGCTCAATACACTTGCGGTACGTATAGACGGACTTACCACCGAGGGCTGGTGGTATGAGGGGGCAGGTATATACCGCCACGTGCGCCTTTATGCGAAGAATCCTGTGCATATCGCGCATTACGGACTTTTCGTAAAGCCGCTTGCACCGGTCAAGGGATGTATAAACTCTCATCCCGAGGCTGACGGAAGCGACATATGGCAGGTGGAATGTCAGACAGAGCTTGAAAACGTGTCCTATATCTCATCCTCTTGCAGAGTAGCGGTGGAATTGAAGTACAAAGACGAGCGTGTCGGATATGCGGAAAGCACATGTATCTGTCTGCCCGACTCAAATGCGGTTACAATGGTTACTATCCCCGTAAAGGCACCGAGAATATGGGATATAGATACTCCCGAGCTTTACAGCGCAAGCGCTTATCTTGTAACCGAGGACGGACAAAAGGACAGCGTAAGCGACATCTTTGGCTTCAGAACTATCGCAGCGGATGCAGAGCACGGATTTATTATGAACGGCAAGCCCCTGATGCTTTATGGTACCTGTAACCATCAGGATCACGCAGGAGTCGGAGTGGCTGTTCCCGATTCGATACAGTATTACCGTATACAAAGACTTAAGGATCTCGGTACGAACGCATACAGATGCTCGCATAATATGCCGACCAAAGAGGTACTTGATGCGTGTGACAGACTCGGTATGGTCGTGATGGATGAAAACCGACGCTTTGAAACGCGCCCCGAGGTGCTTGCTCACGCGGAAACTATGGTAAAGCGTGACCGTAACCACCCGTCTGTCGTCATGTATTCGCTCTTTAACGAGGAGCCTCTTCAGGGTAATGAAACGGGTAAGAGAATATATAACAGAATGAAGAGCCGCGTAGTAAGACTTGATAACAGCCGTATTATAACCGGAGCCATAAGCGGCGGATATCTTGACCCCGACGGATGCTCTGATGCAATGGACGTTACGGGAATGAATTACCGTATATGCGACTGGGGCGATTTCAGAAGAATATTCCCAAGTCAACCGCTTATCGGTGCGGAAAATAACAGCGCGGTGACAACACGCGGATGCTATGTGACCGACAGAAGCAAGAACGTGCTTTCGGGCTTTGATGAGGAAGCAGTACCGTGGGGACAGACAATACGCGAAACATGGGATGAATTAAAGAGCCACCCATACGTCGGCGGTATATTCATATGGACAGGCTTCGATTACAGAGGTGAGCCGACACCCTTTGAGTGGCCATCGATATCCTCACAGTTCGGAATTATGGATACCTGCGGTTTCCCGAAGGATTCCTTCTATATCAACAAAGCATACTTTACGACCGAGCCGCTTGTGCATATTATCGGTCATTGGAACCATAAAAAAGGCGAGAAAATACGTATCGGAGGCGTTACCAATCAGTGCGCGACAGAGCTGTTCTTAAACGGCGAAAGTCTTGGCAAGAAAACGCCGGATACAACGAAATATAAGTATAATAACATCACCGAGTGGACGGTTGATTTTGCTCCGGGAGAGCTTAAGCTTGTCGCTTATGACGAAAACGGAAATATCACAGCAACGGATACTGCAGTAACTCCCGGAAAGCCTGCTAAGATCGTTTGCGAAAAATCGCGCGATGAAATATACACAGACGGTAAGGATGCCGTTATCATAAACGTACATATAACCGATGACGCGGGAAATATTATCCCCGATGCATCCGATATGATATACTTTGAAGCATCCGATGCACTGAAGCTTCTCGGAGTCGGAAACGGGGATCCTAACTGCCACGAATCTGACCACGAGCCGAAGCGTTCGCTTTTCGCAGGATACGCGCAGGCGTTGTTTGCACTTGAGAATGCAAATGAGCCCGCATACGTTGACGTAAACGCTGACGGACTTGAGGGCGTGCGCGTTGAGATTGCCGTAACAGAAAAGCCAGGCGATGCGTATATCTACGCTTCGCATAACGATGTTGTGGATACATTTACGGTCAATAAGCCGTCAGCTGATATGCCCGACGGTACCGCGGATATCCCCGATAACGATATGAACAGCTTTGAAAAAGTAAATCACGGACAGGGCTATATCGAGGGCTTCAAAGCCGGATACGTTATGTACAGAGCAAGGTTCAAGCTTTCAAAGGCTCAGATCGGTATAAAGAATTACTTCTGGTTTGAGGGCGTGCGCGGTGAAACGATTGACTTCTTTGTTGATAAAAAGCCTGTGAAGCATCTTGATAACGCGCAGGATATAAAGCTCAACGTTGAATTTACAGCCGAAGCCGAGGGCGACCACGAGCTTCGCATAGTTGTAAAGGGAATAGGTGATAACGACAGCGGTATCATCAATAAGGTATCGCTTAGAACCGATCCCGGACAGGACATTAAGCTTACCGTCTGAAAGGAATACTAATGGTAATCATAAAGGATGTGTGCGCGCGCTCATACGCTGACCGTGCGGGAATAAAGGCAGGGGACAGACTTTTATCTGTCAACGGCTATGAAATACGCGACGTGCTTGATTACAGATACAGGATATGTACCGACAGGCTTGAAATCACGCTTTTGCGCGAGGAAGAGGAGTACCTGGTCAATATAGTAAAGGACGAGTACGATGAGCTCGGACTTGAATTTGAAACCTATCTGATGGATGAAAAGCAGGAGTGTAAAAACAGATGTATATTCTGCTTTATCGACCAGAATCCGCGCGGAATGCGCGAATCAATATACTTCAAGGATGATGATTCAAGGCTTTCGTTTCTTATGGGCAATTATATAACGCTCACCAATATGGATGAAGCGGAAATAGACCGTATCATTGAAATGCGTATGAGTCCGGTAAATATATCGGTGCATACGATGGACCCTGAGCTGAGGGTCAGGATGATGCGAAATAAGCACGCCGGCGAGGTCTTGAAATATATTGATAAGCTTGCAGATGCGGGAATTGAGCTAAACTTCCAGATAGTGTTATGCCGCGGTATAAACGATGGATACGCGCTTGAATATACCATGCGCGAAATGGAAAAGTACCACGACGTGCTGCTCGGAGTATCGGTAGTGCCCGCAGGACTTACTAAATACAGGGATAAGCTTTATGAGCTTACGCCCTTTGATGCAGATGAATGTGCAAATGTAATAGAATCTGTCGATGCGTTTGCGAAAAAATGCAAGGAAAAATACGGAAAACGTCTGTTTTTCTGTGCCGACGAGTTTTATCTTAAAGCAGGAATAAGTCTCCCCGAAGCCGACTATTATGAGGGCTATCCTCAGCTTGAGGACGGTGTCGGAAGCATTCGCTCGTCCGAGGATGAGGTCGATATTGAGCTTGATTTCCTCGATGAATACGATCTGACTAAAAAGCGTACGCTTTCGTTGGCGACAGGTGAGGCTGCATATGATTTTCTGTGCCGTACAGTCAAAAAGCTTGAGGATGCGTGTGGCGGAAGCCTCAAGGTCAACGTCTATAAGATCAAAAACGACTTTTTCGGAGAGCATATAACTGTGTCCGGGTTGCTTACGGGGACCGATATATACACACAGATCAAGGATAAAGTGCTTGGTCAAAGGCTTCTTGTCCCTGCTGTAGCGGTGAGACGAGAGGGAGAGCTTTTCCTTGATAATATGTCGCTTGCAGAGCTTTCCCAAAAGCTTGGAGCAGACGTATATCCCGTGGAAAATGACGGAGCAGCGATAGTATCTGCGATTCTTTATGAGTAAAGGAGGATTTTTTGTGAAAAAGATCATATTGTTAATTCTGACTTTTGCGCTTGTTATAAACCTTTGCGCTTGCTTTAAGGATAAGACACCGGCAGTCAGCGAAACCTATGAAAGCGACTCTGAAGAGACGTTGCCCGAAAACGAAAGCGTAGCTGAAACGACACCTCCGCTCAGCGAAATTCCGCTTGAATTGTATTCTGTGGAAATAAAGCAGGAAACGCTGGACACGGGTAAGTATACCGCAAGCCTGATATATCCGCATATTTCGGGATACAGTGATGCAGAGACCGAAGAAAAGGTAAACGCGATTATATATTCTTATGTAATGCGGAAAATGAACACCTCGGTTGCGGAGACGGGGGCAGAAAGCGGAGTGGAATATTTTATCGACTCCTTTAACGTGACCTATAAGGGAGACAAGCTTATATCTGCACTTTGCCGCGGAAGCGTTGATGCGCAGGATACGGCATACAGCGCAAGCTTTGCATACGGAATAAATATAGATTTGTCCTCAGCAAAGCTTATAAGCTTTGACAGTATCGTGGATTATAACGGATTCAAGAATGATTTTGTGTCCGGCGGATATAAAATAATATATGGGTATGAAAAGCTATTAAGCGAAACGACTGCCGCAGATCTTGTGGCGCAGTACGATCCGTTATACTCGATCTATCCCGAATTTTATATAAAGGAACAGTCGGGAGATTTGAGCCTCGGCGTTATCGTCGATACCGTTCAGATATACGGTGATGTAGCCGCGCTTGAGGGTGCGCTTGAAGGAAAAAGATATACGACAGAATATTTTACAGAGCTTACCGAAGAAAAGGTAGCGAAAAAGTAATAAAGGAAAGGTTATAAAAATGGCAAAACCGATAGTTGCGATAGTCGGCAGACCTAACGTGGGGAAAAGCACGCTCTTTAATAAGCTTGCCGGCGAAAGAATATCGATAGTAGAGGATACACCGGGCGTTACCCGTGACCGTATCTACTACGATATCGAATGGTGCGGACGAAAGCTTATGATGGTAGATACGGGCGGTATCGAGCCCAAGACCGACGATATCATACTCAAGCAGATGCGATCACAGGCTCAGATAGCGATCGAAACCGCGGACGTTATCATATTCATGTGTGACGTGCGCGCCGGCGTTACGGCGGATGACAAGGAGATCGCTGTAATGCTTCTCAAGAGCGGAAAGCCGATAGTCCTTGCAGTAAATAAGATCGATTCGATCGGTCATCTGCCGATGGAGTATTACGAATTTTACGAGCTTGGAATAGAGGGAGATCCGGTTGCGCTTTCATCGGTTCACGGTACAGGCTCAGGAGACCTTCTTGACAGAGTGCTTGAATATTTGCCCGATGAGGATGTCCCCGACGATGACGATGACGCGATCAAGGTGGCGGTCATCGGTAAGCCTAATGCCGGCAAAAGCTCGCTTATAAATAAGATAACCGGAGAAAACAGACTTATCGTGTCAAACATTCCGGGTACAACCCGTGACGCGGTGGATACCAAGGTTGAAAACGAATACGGCAAGTACGTGTTCATTGATACTGCGGGAATAAGACGTCAGAGCAAGGTCAACGATGCAATTGAAAAATACAGTGTGCTTCGCGCAAAAATGGCGGTTGAAAGAGCAGATGTATGCATCATTATGGCTGACGCAAACGAAGGCATCACCGAGCAGGACGAAAGAATTGCAGGTATCGCTCACGAGGCAGGTAAGGCGTGTATAATCGCCATAAATAAGTGGGATGCGGTTGAAGAAAAGACCGATAAGCTTGTAAATCAGATGACCGATGACATATACCGCAGTCTTTCCTATATGACCTACGCGCCGCTTCTTTTCATATCTGCAAAGACCGGACAAAGACTCAATAAACTCTTTGAAACAATAAATTACGTAAGAGAGCAGTCTGTGCTCAGAATTACCACGGGTATGCTCAACGACGTGCTCAATGACTGTACCGCACGCGTTCAGCCCCCATCGGATAAGGGAAGAAGACTCAAGATATACTATATGACGCAGACAGCGGTTGCGCCGCCAACCTTCGTTATCTTCTGTAATGATGCGGAACTTTTCCATTTTTCATATCAGAGATATATTGAAAATCAACTGCGTGAGGTGTTCGGTTTCAAGGGAACACCCATAAGACTTGTAATACGTCAGCGCGGAGATAACGCTTAAATTCAGAAAGGATAATACTATGGATCTCGGATTGTTTTTAAACACAGAGGGAAGTATACACGTGGCTGTACTGATAATACTCGGTGTTATTTGTCTTGCACTCGGTTATTTTTTTGGCGGAGTCAACTGTGCAATAATATTCTCTCGCCTTATTTATAAGGACGATATCAGAAAATACGGAAGCAAAAACGCAGGTATGACAAATATGCTCAGAACCTACGGTAAGGGCGCGGCGGCGCTTACACTTGTCGGCGACCTTATGAAGACTGTCATAGCAGTGCTTGTGTCACGGCTTATATTCGGCGAGCCGGGTGCGTACATAGCGGGTCTTGGAAGTGTTATCGGACATATCTATCCCTGCTATTTCGGCTTCAAGGGAGGTAAGGGAGTTGCGGCTGTAGCGGCGATGATACTTTGCACGAATCCCCTCTGCTTTGTAATACTTATCTCAATATTCCTTATCCTTGTGCTCGGCTATAAGTACGTGTCTCTGGGCTCGGTAATGGCTATGATGCTCTATCCGATAATACTCAACAGACTCGGCGAGCTTGATATAGTACCTGTTGTATGCTCGTTTGCGGCGGCAATACTCATAATCTTCAAGCACAGGGAAAACATAAAGCGTTTACTTAACGGTACGGAAAACAAAATTAAGCTCTTTACCAAAAAGGACGTAGTTAAAAAGGAAGATAAGGGCGAATAATTATTTCGGGCAGGTAAAACTGCCCGATTTTACAAGAAAGGCAAAAATATGAAGATTTACAATAACATTACCGAGCTTGTCGGTAACACACCGCTTTTAAGACTCAACAGATTTGAAAAGTTCACGGGAAGCAAGGCAAATATCATAGCCAAGCTTGAATACCTCAATCCCGCCGGAAGCGTAAAGGACAGGGTAGGGGTAAATATGATAAAGGAAGCGATAGAATCAGGTACGCTTATGCCCGGTGCAACCATTATCGAGCCTACAAGCGGTAATACGGGTATCGGAATAGCAATGGCGGCAGTGACCTATGGCTTCAGAACCATTCTTACAATGCCCGAAACTATGAGTATAGAGCGCAGAATGCTTCTATCCGCATACGGCGCGGAGATAGTGCTCACAGAGGGCGCGCTCGGAATGAACGGGGCGATAGCAAAGGCATATGAGCTTTCAGAGCAGATACCGGGATCCGTTATTCTCGGTCAGTTTGAAAACCCCGCTAACCCCGAAGTCCACTATAAGACCACAGGCCCCGAAATATATAACGATACAGATGGTGAAGTGGATATAATCGTAGCCGGTGCAGGAACGGGCGGTACGGTCAGTGGTGTAGCACGCTATATCAAAGAAAAAAAGCCGACGGTAAAGATCGTCGCGGTAGAGCCGGCAGGCTCGGCAGTAATATCGGGAAAAGCTCCCGGTGCACACGGACTTATGGGTATCGGCGCAGGCTTTATCCCCGATACGCTTGATACCGCAGTACTTGATGAGGTAATAACGGTTACCGATAACGAGGCGTATACTGCGGCGCGTGAGCTTGCAGGTACAGAGGGCTTTTTGTGCGGAATAAGCGGCGGTGCGGCGCTCCACGCGGCAAAGATTATTGCACAAAAAGAAGAAAATGCAGGCAAAAGCATTGTCGTAATATTGCCTGATAACGGTGAAAGATATCTTTCAACACCGCTTTGGTCGAAAAACAACTGAAGGTTGATATCAAAGCTCGAAAAACTATTGACTTTGCGCTGAACTTTTATGTATAATGAAAATATGCAAAAATTAACTGCCGTAAATGCGGCAGATGGGAGTAAATTTATGAAAAGGTTTATCGTATTCTTAATGTGCGCTGTAATGCTTTGCGCGCAAATTCCCGCAATAAGCGTCTCTGCGGAAGCTGATACCGATATGATCGTGTACGATCCCTTCGGTGAAGACGCAGGATTGTTCAAGACCGTGTCTATTACAGTAACCCCCGTAACAGAGGCGGACGGACGTTATCTCCATCTCGTTGCAAATCCGGGATCTTACAGAAATATTCATCTTATCCTTTCGATCCAGGACCCGAATATCGCAATACTTGAATACCCGTATGTGAAAATGGAGTACAAGAGCGATTCGAAGATTGAAAAGATAGATACAACCTTTGTAGGTGCTAAGGGCGAAAGCTGGGGAAGCACTCATCCTGAACTTAAGGGAGACGGAGAGTGGCATAGCTTTGTATGGGATCTTAACAATATAAAACTTCCGGCAGAATGTGTCCCGGCTAAGGACGAAAAGAACGTAGCACTCCGATTCAAATTCTGGGGTGACGGAGAAAAGACCCTCACAGAGGCATCATATTTTGACATAAAATACGTTACACTTTTCAAGACAAAGGAAGCGGCTGAAAAATTTGATTTCAGCACATATAATTCGGGAAATGATCCCGAGTATACGGTTGATCCCGACATTATAAAAGAGGGCAGTGCGAAGCTTGAACAGTACAATAAGGAATGTGACGAGCTTATTGAAAAGATCAAGAACACACCCACTACCGTTACTGTAAGCGGCACTAAATATTACGTAAGTGCGGACGGTAACGATTCAAACGATGGTAAATCTCCCGCTACCGCATGGAAATCTATCCGTAAGGTCAGCGATACAAAGCTTAACCCCGGAGACGGTGTCTTCTTCAAGAGAGGAGATCATTTCAGAGCAGATGGAGTATCACTCAAGCTCCAGACAGGCGTTACCTATTCAGCATACGGAGACGGTGATAAGCCTGTGCTTATCGGCTCTGTAGATGCATCCAATCCGAGCAACTGGTTTGAAACCGACGTGCCTAACGTATATAAGTATGCATATACCGTAAATAACGTAGGCTCGATCATTATCAACGGTGGTCAGCATTGGGGTATCAGACTTACCAAAAAGAATGATCAAAACGTAACTCTTGATAACGGCATCGTAAATAACGGTCTTGATGCACCGTATCATTCGGAAAGCAGACCGTGGGACGGATATAAATCGCTCAAGAATAACCTTGAATTTGTGTCTTTTGCCGGAACCTACCTCTATTGCAAGGACGGAAACCCCGCAGACGTATTTGAAAGTATTGAAATTTCTGAAGGTATAACCGGTGTTAATGGCTCTGCTCAAAACGTAGTGTTTGATAATATCAAGCTTTTCGGATATGGTGTTCACGGAATCGGCGTCGGAAACGCAAAGAACTTCAAGGTTACAAACTGTATTTTCGGATGGATCGGAGGATCTATACAGTCGGGTGACGTAAGACTCGGAAATGCGGTTCAGAACTGGAAAAACTGCGAAGATTTCGTAATTGACCATTGCTGGTCGTATCAGATCTACGACTGCTGCTATACAACGCAGTATACCGGAGATATGAGCGAAAAGTTTGTAATCAAAAATCTTGAATTTTCAAATAACGTAGCAGAATATTCAAACAGCGGCCCCGAAATCTGGAACGGAAAATCAATAAACGATGACAAGAGCATTGTTACATATGACAACGTCATAATCCGTGATTCTTACACAAGAAATAACGGTTACGGATGGAGCCATCAGCGTCCGAGCAAGGACGGCAACTTCTTCTACGGCGCGTTTCACTCTAACCCCACCTTCAACAATGTAAGATTTGTAAACAACAAGTTCTTCATAGCTTCTTCGATAGGTCTTAAGTCGCAGTACATATCCGAAGATACTATGGGCTTTGTTGATAACGAATACATACTTGCAAAGGGAAAGATATTTGCCGATTCTGTTACAAATGTTAAAAACGGTACGGGTATTGGTACCAAGTACTATTACACACCTGAAAATATAGCAAAGCTTCAATCGCAGGGGGTCGAGCGTGACGGTGAATTCTACTATGTAGAAGCTGACTATGTTCCCGAACCGTTTGATTATAAGGCTGCAAATGATAACTACACAAGCGGTTATTATACCGATACCACCAACCATTGGGCAAAGGCATACGTTAAGTCGGTAAGCAATGCGGGACTTTTCAAGGGCGTGTCTGCGGATAAATTTGATCCTGACGGAGCCATGACACGTGCGATGGTTTATACGGTACTTTCACGCTTTGACCATAAGAACGTGCAGGGCGGAGCAAAGTGGTATGACGGCGCGGTAAGCTGGGCTATCGAAAACGCAATCACCACAGAAGCACTTGCAAGACCCGAAGCGAATATCACACGCGGCGAGCTTGCTCTTATGATCTACAAGTATATGACAGGCAAGCATCTCACCGTTGATAATAAACCTGTAAGCTATAAGGACAGTGCAAGCTTCAAGGCGATAGATGGTGCTGATCTTGCTACGGTAAAGAAAGCACTTGATTATTGTGCGTCCGCAGGACTTATAATGGGTGACGATGCAGGAAATATGCGCTTTAACGCACCCACAAAGCGTTCCGAGGTCGCTGCCGTGTTCGCAAGAATGTATGATTTCGTCGCGAATGCGAAGATAGACACCTCAAACGCAAAGGAACAGATGGTGATGTATAAGGCTGAACAGCTCGAAAAGCTCCTTTCAACCTCGTGGGCATCAAAAGAGCTTACGGAGCAGGACGGCGTAAAGTATATGCACTATCTCCCGCGCACGACAAAGGGAACAGTAGAACTTTCTCTTGGTCAGTGGAGTATACCTGAAATCGATATGTATGATTATCAGTATATGAAGATCAAGTACAGAATAAATACCATACAGACCGAGCTTGATGTAAACGTGCGTACAAATGACCTTCATCAGTGGCTTGCCGCAGGATCGATTGCAAGGCCTGATATAACTGCTTGCGATGAGTGGATATTCGCAACCACACGTCTTTGTGACTTCGATAATAACGTTGACGCAAAAACCGTAAGCGGACCTAACAAGAATATGAATTATATAGTTAAGCCGTTCGGCGACAATGCAAACATCCCCGAGGGAAGCTACATTGACATCGAATCGATAGCATTCTTCAATAATGAATTTATGGCAAAGGCTTACGAATGGTAAGAAACAGTAAAAAAGCTTGCGGCAACAGCCGCAAGCTTTTTTACTGTGAATATTAAGTTTTTATCTTTATCCATCTGCCGGATTTGTAGCGTATGATGTATATTACAGATTTAATTATCGCTGAAAGTATGTCGGACAAAAATGATCCGATAATACCTAAATTAAAAACGGTTATAAAGATATATCCGACACCGAGATTGAGCACTACCATACAACCTATGTTGACAATTGTTGAAAAACGTGCGTCCCCGGCGGCGTTGAACGTAACAGCAAAGATTGAGGTGAGAGAAATGAACAGGGGATAAAACAAGGTAGTCAAAATAAGTATTTTCCACAGAAGATTCAAAGTAAGCGGGTTGTCGGTGTAGCTTGGGAAAACAAACGGGAGAATGATCACGGCGAAAGCGTAAACAACAACGCTGAGTGAGATACTGTAAGCAAGGCACTTTTTAATCATAATCAGCGCACGCGGCTTTTCACCGAGAGCAAGGTTTCGCGCAACGAGAGTTGATACTATAGTGCTGATAACCGAAACAGGTACGTTCAGCAGAGAACCGAAGGATCCGTAGATCGAGCTTGCTGAGATATGAGAGATGCCAAACGGCACCAGAAAGCCTGTTTTAACAGTAGAGGCGTAGACGGTAATGACAGAAGCGATAGAATTATACAGACCAAGCGATAGTACGTCCTTGATGTTCTTGAACTTCACAAAAATGCAATCCCTAAGCGGTGCTATCCATCCAAGCTTTCTTAAGAAAGCGTATCCGAAAAATCCGGAAGCAATGTTTGAGAGAATAAGGCTTATACCCGCGCCTATGATGCCAAGCTTAAATACTGTTATGAGCAAAAATGCAAGAAAAACGTTAACAAGACTTCCCGAAACCGAAATTATCAGCGGTATCCGGTGATTGTCAAAGGCTCGGCTTGTAGTAGCGCTGACCTGAAACATACAGTAAAATGGGAGCGAAACTCCGAGTAACGGTATGTATTTTATAGCCTCGCTCAAAATTATCGGATCCATTTTCCCGAAAAACAGAGTCATTATTTGTGATGGAAAAAGTGAAAAGATAACAGCTATGGCGGACGTGCCGTATATTGCAAAAAACATTGTCTGTCCGGAACAGATAATAGCGTCTTCGTGCTTGCCGGAGCCTCTTTTTCGAGCTACAATAACCATAGTTGCATTGCACGCAGAAAAGAAGATGGTTGAAATTAACTCTTTTACCTGATTTACAAGGCTTATTGCCGATATCGCCGCCTCACCGGAGCCGGCGATGAAGTATGCGTGAACCGTACCGATGAAGTTATTGAGAAGCATATCTGTGAAGATCGGCAGAAACATCGCAAACAACATCGAAAAATCCGGGTCTTTGTGAAATAAACCTATACGCTCTTTTTCTTTAAGCATAAGCCTTACCTTCTTTCCAAAAATGCGCGTTCAGCTTGTCGGTCAAGGGCATTTTAGCACCGTAAGAGTATGTTGTCAAGTAGAATAGAATAAATAAAAAAACTTTGTTTATTATAGCTAAAGCAAAGATAGAAAAATTGGGATAAATGTGCATTGAAAATGATATACGTGTGTGGTATAATGTTACAAATCTTTAATATCAATAAACGAAAGGTGGATTTTTCTATGTCAAAAAGAATTACCGCTCTGATTTTTGCGCTTTTGCTTACATTCGTGCAGCTTTGCTCGGCTGTAACCGTCGGCGCAAGCTCAAACGATCATAAGGTATATACGGCGTATGATCTCAATAACGGATATCTTGCTTTGGCAGATCTTAAGCCTGAGGTTCTTGATGAGGGTGGACCGTATCTTCATCTTGTTGCCAAGGCAGGTACCTACGGAAACAATAACGTAATGCTTTCCTTTACGGATAACGACTTTAAGGTTTTTGATTATCCGATCATTCGTATCGAATACAGAACGAATGTAAATAATAAGGATTTTCTTGACACAACTCTTCACCATAAGGGTGGAGAAAACTGGCCGTCTGCACACCCCAAGAAAACGGCTGACGGAAAGTGGCACAGCGCCGTTATAGATGCGAATACCATAAGTCTTCCGGCAGACGTAGTTGCCGATAAGACACAAGCGGGAATAGTAGTAAGATATAAGCCCTGGGGCGGCGGAAACAAGGCACTTGAAGAGGAACAGTATTTTGATATACGCTTTATCGGCTTTTTCAAGAATGTTCAGGATGCTAATTCTTTTAAGTTCAGTAAAAAAGAAGCTGATGCCGCTTACGATAAGTATTTTGGCGACACAGGCTTTATAAATCCCGACGGAAAGCCGGAGCTTGATAAGCTCAACGCCGAGATAGATGCTCATATAGAAAAGATCAAGAATACTCCCACTAGCGTTACCGTTACAGGTACAAAGTATTACGTATCATCAAGCGGTGATGACTCAAAGGACGGACTTACCCCCGAAACTGCGTGGAGAACGATCAAAAAGGTTGATGAATTCAAGTTCAAGGCAGGAGACGGCGTATTCTTCAAGCGCGGTGATAGCTTCAGAGCTGACGGCGTTACGCTGACACTTCAGAGCGGCGTCACCTATAGCGCATACGGAGAGGGCGATAAACCTGTTTTAGTTGGCTCCAAGGACGGCTCCAATGCACTTGAATGGTTTGCAACAGACGTGCCTAACGTATATCGCTACAGCGTTCCGCTGAGCGACGTTGGATGTATCGTGTTTGACGGCGGACGCGCGTGGGGCGTAAGAATGGGACCTGCCGCGGAAGGTAAGAGCATTGACAGCGGAGTGGTTCACAACGGAATAGACGAGCCCTATCAGTCGGGCGGAGGAATCTGGGACAGCTACCGTTCGCTTACAAATAACCTCGAATTCTGCAACGCAAACGGCTACGTTTATCTTTATTCAAAAGACGGAAACCCCGCAGAGATCTTTGAAAACGTCGAAATTCTTTGGAATTATCACGGTGTAAACGGAGGCGGACTTGAAAACGTAGTTTTTGATAATATCAAGCTCTTCGGATATGGCGCCCACGGTATTTCAACGAGTAACGTGAAGAATTTTACAATACAGAACTGTGTATTCGGCTGGATAGGCGGATCGGGACACCGTTACGGTAACGCAATACAGAATTGGGAAAACAGCGAAAACTTTATCATTGATATGTGTTATACCTATCAGGCATACGATTGCGCGTATACAAATCAGATAAATGATAGCTCGGGAAACGGAAAGACTGTCAATATTATCGGAATGAAGTATACGAATAACGTTGCAGAGCGTTGTAATACAGGCCTTGAGGTCTGGAACGCAGCTTCCGTAACCAATTATAAGGATTGCTATCTTACCGGAAACTACGTAAGAGATGCAGGCTACGGCTGGAGCCATCAGCGCCCGAATAAGGACGGTAACTTCTACTATGGCGCATACTTCGGAAACGTGCCCACGTGGGAAAACTATCACGTTTCAAATAACAAGTTCGCCGTAACCTATGCATACGGACTTGTTTCAAAGCATATCGCACCCGATAACGCATATTTCCACGATAACCTTTATATCATACAGCGCGGAAAAAACTACGCACGCAGTGCCACAGGTTATCTGAATGCAAGCGGTCCTGCAACGAGTTATTCTTATAACGACTATACAATGGAAAAGCTGACTCGTGATGGTGTTGATAAGGGAAGTAAATTCTATTTCCTTGAAGAAGACTATGTACCCGAAGCCTTTGATTATAAGAACGCAAAGGATATATATCCCTCCGGCGGATTTATTGATACTAACGGACATTGGGCAAAGGATTATATTGACTTCACGGTAGGCAAGGGACTTTATAACGGAGTTACAAACAGCGAATTTGCTCCCGATATGTTTATGACACGCGCTATGTTTATGACAGTGCTTGCGAGATATGACAATGCTGCACTCGAAGCAGGCACAAAGTGGTACGACGGAGCCGTAAAGTGGGCTGTTGACAACAAAATCGCCGAAGCAAACGGTGCTGATCCCGATGCAAGCATTTCGCGCGCGGAAATGGCGGTAATGATAAAGAACTATCTCGATTATAAGTGCATTGAATACTCAACGCCCGCGCTCACGTTTGCAGATGCAGACAGAATGCAAAACGATCTTAAAGATGCGGTCAGCGTGTGCGTAGGTGCAGGTATTATATCGGGTTATGACGATAATACATTCAAGTCCACAAATAACTCCACACGCGCGCAGGTGGCTGCTGTGTTCACAAGACTTGATACATTCCTTTCTGATGCCAAGCCTGATATTGAATCGCTTGTAGCGGCTAAAAAGGCGTTTGTATACGATGCCGCAACACTTAATGACGTACTCTTTGTAAGCACGGCAAACGCAACCAAGGAGCTTGTTGATGATGAGGGCATAAGCGCGGTTCGCTTTACTCCTTCAGTTGCAAAGGGAACCGTTCAAATCAATATGCTTCAGAGCCGCTTTAAGGATGGCGTTGACTTCTACAGAAACGGCTATGTAAGAATGAAGCTTAAGGTGGTAAACGGCGCAAGCAAGATGGATATTGGGCTTCGTTGGAATCAGGAGCAGTGGCTCGATGCAAACGGCCCCTTCCGCCCTGTATGCCCTAATGGTGAATGGTCTGATTCCATAGTTGCAATTCATAACTTCACGGGCAACGAAAAGGCAAAGACACCGTCTGAATCGCTTAGCACCTACTTCTATACCTTCAAGCCCTGGGGCAATAATTCGCAGATCCCCGCAGGCGCATACTTTGAAATTGAAAAGATCGGCTTCTTTACCGACGAAAACACCGCAAGGAACGTAGATTTCTAAAAAACAAAAGGACGGAGAACGAAAATTCTCTGTCCTTTAATTTTTTCTGTCATGCACCGCGACGGTCGTTCTTTGAGCCGATGCGCAGAGAAGTGAGCCTTGAAGCGAAGCTCTTGATTCTGATTTCAGCAGAATCCTTGAATTTTTCTATTGCCGTAGCAGCGGCGGTTCGGCTGGAGGAAAGGTTGCCGTCTTCCGCCGCGCTGGCCTCATTTTCGACGCTCAGAGCACCAAGCAAGGCGGTTGCACCGATAACGTCTATCTCAATTTCTTCTGTAAATAATTCGTGCGTATCAACGCCGTACATCGTGTAAGATAAGCTTTCGCGGTGGGCGGCGTTTCTTATTCTTTCTCTTATGGAGATGCGCTGCTTCTTTTCGGGCTCTTCGATAGCGGAGTATAGCTCGTCGATCGCAACGTTGTCAATAGCATCGGGCATAAGCAAAACCGTAGCATCGGGAGAAATATAAGCCTTTTTCTTGACGTTGCTTGTTGCAAAGGTGTCGTTTTTCTGACGGCGCATATAACGCGAACCTGTTTCAAAGCCTACCGAAACGCGAGCGGGCGAAGGCGTGTATACGGGGGAGTAGCTTTGCTTGCCAAGTCCTATACCGCGCTTCTGCGGAAATCTGTTAGCGTTTGTCATAATTTCTCCTTTTTATAGTGAATCTCATATATATATATTATTTGTATATTAATAATAACATATAATATAGCATTTGTCAATAGTTTTTTTCATATTTTTTTGAAAAACTTGCATTTTTTTTGAAAAAGTGATATAATATCTCTCGTTGATTAAAAATAAGAGCTGAAATGGAGCATGTTCAGATATGAAATTCGATAATTATATGATCGTGACCGATCTTGACGATACCTTTCTTGGCGAAAACGGTAGCTACGTTAAGCGTAATCTTGACGCTATAGAATACTTCAAGCAAAACGGCGGTCTTTTCACGGCGGCAACCGGCAGAGATCATTACTTTGTAAAAGACCCGATGCCTGAGCTGATAGAGCTGTGCAACGCGCCGCTTATAACGACAAACGGTGCATGCATATATGATCCCAAGACCGACAGGATCGAAAGAGTGCTTGAGCTGCCGACCCGTAAGACACTTGAAATCATACGAGAGGCACAGAAGATAGAGCCTGATATCTCATACAGAGTGTCGCTTGATAACGGATACGTCTATGAAAGGGAGGACAAAATATTCTTCTACGACCAGGGTGAATACAGATACCTTGTTACGTTAGGCAAATTCGACGATTATCTCGATGAGCGTTGGCTCAAGGTCGTTTTCTACGGTGATAAGGATAAGATCGCCAACGTAAGTAAATACCTTTTTTCGCTCGATGAGCCTGAGCTCCATTTCGTAAACGCGCTTGAAATAAATGCCGAAATACTTGCA
>JAGCNJ010000022.1 GCA_017646005.1 Clostridia bacterium
ATGTAGCAAATGATATCTTTTTGAATTGCTGTCTGCATCTTTAATATCCAAATCTCTTTGATACGCAAGGCATTGCCTAAGTACAGTACGAGGGCGATATCAACGCATCATAAAAATTTGAATTACAAGACACTATTGCTTCACCTCCGAGTATGTAGTAACACAGCTTCGGCATCATAAGTTCGGTTGCTGCTCGTGTCTTTATATACTTATCGGCAAGTTAATAACCAACTGCACAAATGGTTGGTCATTGTTAACCGTTAAGCTCTTTACAAGGCACGGTAGCTCCGCTGTGCGGATTGACAAAATCATCTTAAGTAGATGTCAGAATTTCATCGTTTGCTGTATGTGCCTTTTAGCATCAGTGATACTTCAGCTGAACCCGTCCTTATGGACTAATGCTGACCTATATGACGCTATGCTTTACAAGATACTATTTTCACCTGATGGCTTGCGCCATCATCTACTGTGTAACGTTGCAAGATGACCTGCTTACGACAGGGGCTCGCAACTCTACACGTGCCAAACACATATGTATCAGCCTGAGTTGCGGTCAGTAGTTGCTGTTAGTATCTTTATGAGGTTTCCAAGATACGCGTTCGCTTACGCAAACTAATATAACCACCGCAAGTGGTCAGTGACGAGCACATCCGTCTTGCGTTCGGTCCGGAGACTCTGAGAATCCCAACCTGTTATTCATCTTGTGGCTGCTGTTCGTATCTTTATAACAAGGCACCTGTTTGTCAGGCTATAAACCCGATAGCTTCCTTGGTTAAAAGTCAAGTGCTTAAAGCATTGCTGTTTGTGCCTTTGTGACTACATTTTACCATCAAAATTCTGCTTTTTCACGGAAAAAAAGCTGCGAAAACAAGAAAAAAGCCCTCAAAAGAGAGCTTTTCGCTATTTTAGTCCGCATTTTTTCTGCTTTTTTAATTTTTCGAGGACAATCCTCTTTATGTTGTCCGAGTCGATTATCTTAACAAGACATCCGAATGAAAGCACCCTTATCGCTTTCTCCGTCGCATCGACCATCTCATACTTTATTTTTACAAGATAGCGGAATTTGTCAATACGCTCGGCGGTCTTTTCAAAGTGCGCAAAGTGAAGCATAACGCGCTCAAGGGCGTTTCGCTCGTCATAAATCTCAAGGGTAAGCGTGTCCTGCTTCGGCGCTAAAGCCTCGGCACTTACAGGGGGTGTACCCGTGTAAATTTCAAGTGCGCTTAACCGTCCGAGATTAACGCTTATTACACGAGTGTCATTTTCGCACACTACTCTGAATTTATCATCCTTTTCGGAGTATTCAAGGCGCAGAGGCTTAAGCACCGAGGAAATATTCCTGCCGTTTCGGTTTTTCATCCTTATCTTTATATATTAAGAATTCTTGATTGCAAGGAGTACTGTTTTAAATCTTTCGATATACCCTTTGTCAAGGAAATCGTCACCGTCGGAATATTTGTCGTAAATTACGTAATCCTCGGGCATAAACATGGGCTCAACGTCATCGCCAAGGTCAATATTGACGTCAAATAACTTAACACGGGGGTCAAGCAATACCGCCTTAAGCCATCTTTTTTGAAGTGCTGTCAGGGGCATTGTCGGCTTGTGAAGAAGCGCTGTCGTCATATCCGAATGAAGAATCTGCCATTTTTCGCTCTTAAGCGACGGCATAACGGTAAGCACGCTTTCACCGAAGGCGCGCTCGGTAACTATTCTTTGAAGCTCGTGCTCGGTTCTCTCACCGTCGAGCACCGCCGAAATTATAGCAGCGACAGTATTGTAATACGCGGAATAAAGCTCACTGAATATCACGCCTATTCCCCCTCTCCGATACCGTACATCTCGTACATTTTTTCAAGGTCGGCTTTAAACCTGTTTTCAACGGTACGGTTGGAAAAATTCATACTCACGATGCGGCAAATGAAGGTACGTATCCACGGAAGCATCTCCGTCGAATCAAATACGTCAGCCGTGAAGCGGTAGAGTCCTCCGCCAAGTGCCTCAACCGTACCGCACCTTTTTTCGCGTTCAAGCCTTTTAATTATGTAATCCTCTCCGCGCTCTACCCTTACGGTAAACTCAACGTGCTCAAGCCTTCGCGACTCAGGTTTAAATCCGCCTATGCTAACGCCCCACATATGCTTTTGCATATCGTCAAGCATTGCTCGAAGCTCAGCGAAGCGCGGTGTCTCTTCCTCAAGCTTTACAAGAGAGAGATAATCGAGACGGAAGGTCTTCATTGAATTGTATTCAGGCTGATATGCGGCAAGATACTGTCTTCCGCTTTGCACGCTTATAAATATTCGCAACGGCACAAGTCTTATCCGCCGAGGTTCATTTTTACTCTTTCTGCCCGAATTTGCCGCGCTGATAACTCTTCCCTCGCGCATTGCAACGAAAAGCGAGGTCAACACGCCGCTGTCAAGCGCACCCGTAATATAATGGTGCTTAAAGGTGAAGGTGTCCGTATCGCACTCGGTCTTGTCAAGCAAAAACGAGCCGATAACTCCGCACGGGGCGGTCTCCGAGAAGAAATGAAGCATATCTGTAAGAGACGAAATATCCACCGTATCACTGCGTCTGTAATATACCTTACGCCCCTCCTTACGGACCTTAGCGATACCCTCTTCGACGTATTCCTTAAGCTTTTTGCGTATTGTAG
>JAGCNJ010000023.1 GCA_017646005.1 Clostridia bacterium
AGGGGGACCGCGATAGCGGTGGATGAGGTGTAAAACTTCAAATTTTATGACACCTCATCAGTCACTTCGTGACAGCTTCTCCCACTGGAGAAGCCTTATATAATCTGTTCCGCTTGGGGTAGCGGGCCCCAAGTAAGGAACGCATTTAGTGTCGTAGAGTAGCAGAGCGCGAGTTTCGTAGTCCCATTTCTTAAAAGTTTTTGCGGGGGAGTATGAGGGGGAGCTTTTTATAAAAAGCTCCCCCTCAAATAAAAAACCTCAGCCACGCTTTGAGCGTGCGGGAATGCTGTTCAGTACACGCCTGTAATCGGACGGCGTGACGCCCATATGATAGGTAAAAAATTTTGTAAAGAGATTTGCGTCATCAAAGCCGACAAGCTCGGCGATCTTGCTTACCGTAAAAGCAGAGTGAGCAAGCAGAGTGCGAGAATACTCCACACGCTTTTCGTTGGCGTAAGCCTTTGGAGTCCTGCCCGTAAGCTCTGTAAAGGCTTTCAAAAGCTTTGCCTTTGACACGCCTGTGGTTTTTGCAAGCCCGTCAATATCAATTTCGGCAAAGCCATTACACTCAAGCTCATGCAAAACGATCGCGTGCTCACGCTCCTGACCGGTAGCAGGAGCTTTTTTCATTTCGCACAAAAGCGAGAAAACAAGCGCATCGGCAAGCACTTTTTCATTTTCTGCACTTGTTCTGGTAAGCCTTGATAATATTTCAAAGCCGAAGCCGGAGACAGTATTCAAGCCGGGCGAAAGAGGATGTGCGCGCTCAAGCGAAAGCTCTGCGAAGAAGAAACGCACACCCGTTTCCCCCGAATGCGCGCTTCTGATACGTGTATCCGGAGTAAGGAAAAGAGCTTGCGAGGCGCTTACCGTAATCGCGCCCGACGAGGAGCTAACTCTCATTTCTCCTCTTTCCACCGCAAAAAGCGTATAATTTTCGCACTTTTTGCCCGCGAGTATCCATTTTTCGTTTATGTCAATGACCTTCGCGCTTACGTAATGCACGTCATTTGCCGCAAGCTTCGGATAAGCTGTACCTGTCATAGTCAAAATTCTCACTTTTCTTAAATTCAGACAAAGAAAAATCCCAAGAAATATCCGCGATTTTGCTTCAATCCTGTTTTATTATACATTATTTTTCTCACAAATGCAAGGACAAAAGCAATATTAAGCGATTTTTTTGCTTTTATCCGCGAAAGCGCTTCTGTCTGACATACTCGGCGAACAGAAAAACACAAATCTCGCAATTTTTTCAGTTTTGTCTCTTCAATACAGAAAAAAATAAAAAAAATTTGCAAAAACCGAAAAAAACTTGACAAATCAAAGCCCCGTATGCTAAAATAAATCCATAAGAAACCACAAAGGAGCAGAAAGATGAAAAAGGTAATCAGCACAGCTTTTGCATATTACTTTTATTACTTTTACTTTACATTCAATAAAGTAAAAGCTCTTTGTGCTGCATAAAAACGGTGGGATTGTTACTATTTCAGAACAAACACATCACAGGTTGCACAGAGCTTGACCCTGCAGCCTGTGTTTTTATTTTTCGGAGGAAGTTTTATGATCGCGATTCTTAAAGCCGGAACAAGCGAAGAACAAAAGAACAATTTATGTAACTGGTTTGAAAAAATGGGGCTCAAGACCCACGTGTCTGTCGGTGACTATCAGACGATAATCGGGCTTATCGGTGACACGAGCAAGGTGGATATCGGGCTTCTTGAAAGTATGTCGATTATCGAAACGGTAAAGCGTATCAGCGAGCCTTACAAGAACGCCAACAGAAAATTCCACACCGAGGACGCTGTCATCGACTGCGGTAACGGTGTTAAGATCGGCGGCGGTAACTTCGCGCTTATCGCGGGACCCTGCTCGGTCGAATCGCGCGAACAGATCGTTGAGATCGCCAAAAGCGTAAAGGCATCGGGCGCGGCGCTTTTACGCGGCGGCGCATACAAGCCGAGAACCTCGCCTTACGATTTCCAGGGGCTCCACGAGCAGGGCATCGATCTGTTGCTTGAGGCAAAAAAGGTCACGGGTATGCCTATCGTCACAGAAATTATGAACGTAAACGACATCGACGTGTTCGAGCCGGTTGACGTAGTACAGGTCGGCGCGAGAAATATGCAGAACTTTGATCTTTTGAAAGCTCTCGGAAGAACAAAAAAGACGGTGTTATTAAAAAGAGGTCTTGCCAACACGATAAAGGAGCTTCTTATGAGCGTTGAATACATTATGGCGGGAGGAAACGAAAACGTTATCCTTTGCGAGCGCGGTATAAGAACCTTTGAAACCTACACGCGCAACACGCTTGACATAAGCGCGGTGCCCGTGCTTCACGAGCTTACGCATCTGCCGGTAATAGTCGACCCGAGCCACGCCACGGGAATATCGAGAATGGTAGAGCCTATGGCTATGGCGGCGGCAGCCGCAGGTGCCGACGGCATTATGATAGAGGTACACAACGACCCCGAGCACGCGCTTTGCGACGGCGCGCAATCGCTTCGACCCGAACAGTTTGAAAGCGTTTGCAAGAAGGTCAACAAAATCAGAGAGGCTTTGAAATAATCTGTTTGCAAAGGAAAAAGTTATGAGAGAATTACACGTTTCAAAAGCAGGCAATGACAGAAATTGCGGAAGCATCGAGGCTCCGTTTCTGACCATATCCAAAGCTGCATCGGCAGCAGTTGAAGGCGATATTGTTATCGTACACGAGGGCACCTACCGTGAATGGGTAAACCCCAAAAACGGCGGCAGGGACAATAATCACCGCATTATATACACCGCCGCTGAAAACGAAAAGGTAATAATAAAAGGCTCAGAGGTTGTCGGGAACTGGGAAAAGGACGGCGACATCTGGAAGACCAAGGTCGATAACAAGATTTTCGGAAAGTTCAATCCGTTTGAAGAGCTTCTCGCCGGAGACTGGCTTATCAAGCCGGCAGATCCTTATCTGCACCTTGGAAAGGTATACCTTGACGGAAAGGCCCTTAAGGAAATGCTTTTGCCGGGTGATGTGGCAACCAACGAAATGTCCTGGTATGCACAGGTGCTCGGGGATGAAACCGAGATCTTTGCCAACTTTGCAGCGGCAGACCCAAATTCGGAGCTCACCGAAATAAACGTGCGTATGGGTTGCTTTTTCCCGGATAAAAACGGCGTAAACTATATAACCGTCCGCGGCTTTGAGATGGCTCAGGCGGCAAGCCCATGGGCACCGCCTACGGCTGTTCAGCCCGGTATGATATGGACTCATTGGAGCAAGGGCTGGATAATCGAAAACAATATCCTTCACGATGCACGCTGTAATGCAATAAGCTTAGGAAAGGAAGAGACCACGGGGGACAATCTGTCTTCGAAATACCATCGCAAGCCGGGTTATCAGACCCAGCAGGAATCGGTTTTTTCCGCGTTAAGATACGGTTGGTGCAAGGAGCTGACAGGTTCGCACATAATAAGAAACAACGTCATATACGACTGCGGACAAACCGGCATCGTAGGTCACATGGGAGGCGCGTTCTGCGAAATCTGCCACAACCACATATACAACATCGCAAACACAAATGAAATAATCGAAGGACACGAAATGGGCGGCATAAAGCTTCACGCACCCATTGACACCTATATACACGATAATTATATTCACGATTCCCACTATGGAATATGGCTTGACTGGCAGGCGCAGGGAGCAAGGGTCAGCAGTAATCTTTTTGTAAAAAACGGCTGCGATTTGGTTTTAGAGGCAGCGCACGGGCCGCTTCTTGTCGACAACAACGTCCTGTGCTCCGAATCCAATATGCTATACGTATGTAACGGAACTGCTTTTGTGCACAATCTTTTTTGGGGAAAGCTTTCCTACGTTGCGCTTAAGGCACCGTTCAACCGTTACAGATCATTACCTTATCATCTGCCACACTCAACTCAGATAATGGGTACTGCAATGCTTTTCGGCGCGGATGACCGGATGTATCAGAACATTTTTATAAATCAGGGCAATGCCGAAGAAAGCGCGGATATTGTCTGCGGAACCGCTTTTTATGAGGGCTGTCCCATTTCTATGGAGGAATATACAGAACGTGTTTTGGCACAAAATGCAACGCTTGTAAGCTTTAACGAAACAAGGCAACCTGCCTATATCAACAGAAATTGCTATGCAAACGGCGCAAAAGCATTCTCGCGTGAAGAGGAAAACGCCTTTTTGCGTGAAGTGTCGGTAAAGCTTACAGAAGAAACAGATCAAAGGATATATCTCGAAATAGATATGCCCGAAGGCTTTTTGGGACTTGGAACCGAAATTATGGGCACCCACAACCTCGGCATAACACGCATCAGCGAGCAGGGGTATGAAAACGCAGACGGAACCGAGCTGAGAATTGAAAAGGATTATTGGGGAAATACCAGAAATCCGGCACCCGTTCCCGGTCCGTTTGAAAACCTGATGCCCGGGCATAATCGGCTCTGCGTCTTTGAATAAAAAAGGTAAACAGCTTCAACCGCCTTAAAAATAATCTTTAAGGCATAGCATGAAACAAAGAGGTAATTATGAAAGTAGGAATCGTCGGACTCGGTCTTATCGGCGGCTCTGCCGCAAGGGCATACAAGGCAAACGGCAATCATACCGTATACGCGTTTGACACCGACAGCTCAATGCTTGATTTTGCCAAAATGACCGGCGTTGTGGATGAAATGCTTGATGAAAGCAATATAAACGAATGCGAGCTTATTATAATCGCCCTTTACCCCGAAGCGGCAATAAAATACCTTGAAAATATGGCAAAGCATATTTCTAAGGATGCGCTCGTTATTGATTTCTGCGGTACGAAGCGTGAGATATGCAAAATCGGCTTTGAGCTTGCAAAAAGATACGGCTTTCTGTTCGTCGGTGGGCATCCTATGGCAGGCACGCAGTTTTCGGGCTACGCAAACAGCCGTGAAAGTATGTTTTACGGCGCGGGTATGGTCATCGTTCCGCCAAGGCTTGACGATATGGAGATGCTTGAAAATATAAAGGAAAAGCTTTCTCCCTTAGGCTTTGGCAAGCTTTCGGTAACAGATGCGGATAAGCACGACAAGCTTATCGCCTTTACCTCACAGATGCCGCATATAGTATCAAACGCGTTTATAAAAAGCCCGACAGCAAGCGAGCATTTCGGCTTTTCTGCGGGAAGCTACAGAGATATGACAAGGGTTGCGTGGCTTAACCCCTCTATGTGGACCGAGCTTTTCCTTGAAAACCGCGACAATCTTATAGGCGAGCTTGACGTACTTATAAGCGAGCTTGAAAAATATAAAAATGCGCTTGAAAAGTGCGACGCTCAGACATTATACGCCCTGCTTGACGAGGGTAAGCGCAGAAAAACGGAGGTTGACGGATGATCACAGTTGACGTAAACGTAGGAAAAGGGTATAATATATATATCGGAAAAGGACTTCTTGAGAGTACAGGCGAGCTTGCGCTTGAGGTGATAAAGCCCTGCACGGCGGCGATAATCAGCGACGACAAGGTAGACGCACTTTATGCCGACAGACTTACAGTAAGCCTTGAGGGCGCAGGATTTAAGGTGATAAAATACGTTTTTCCAAACGGTGAGGCATCGAAAAATTCCGCAACCTTTGTAAGCATTCTTGAATTTCTCGCAAAAAACAAGCTCGGACGCACAGACGTTATCTTCGCACTGGGCGGAGGCGTAGTCGGCGATATGGCGGGCTTTGCCGCAGCGTGCTATTTAAGGGGAATAAGATTTGTGCAGATCCCCACCACCCTGCTTGCCGCAGTCGATTCATCGGTCGGCGGCAAAACGGGAATAGATCTTGAAGCGGGGAAAAATCTTGCGGACGCGTTTTATCAGCCCGAAATAGTCATATGCGACCCTATGCTTCTCGATACGCTTGACAAGGCAGTATTTGCTGACGGTCTTGCGGAGGCTATCAAATACGGAGCGATATACGACGCGCATATGCTTGATCTGACAAGTGCCGACCTGCTTGACGTTGAAGCGATTATAAAGCGTTCGGCGGAAATCAAGGCGGCGGTAGTTGAAAAGGACGAAAAGGAATCGGGTATACGTCAGATACTCAACTTCGGTCATACGTTCGGTCATGCGGTAGAAAAATGCAGTAATTATACGATATCTCACGGAAGCGCCGTCGCTATCGGAATGGCGATTATATCACGCGCTTGCGAAAAGCTTGGAAGGATAGAAGTATCATACCGTGAGCGTATAGAAGATATTCTTAAAAAGAATTCGCTCCCCACGCGCACCGGTTTTGACGCGGATGCGCTCTTTGAGGCGATGCTTTCGGACAAAAAAAGAAGAAACGATAATATAACGCTCGTGTTACCAAAAATTCCGGGCGAATGCGAGCTTCTAAGCCTTACGCTTGAAAAGGCGAAGGAATTACTTGAGCTTGGACTGTAAAAAGGAAGGTTTACTTCAATGAAGGTGATTATAAAGCCCTCGGAGCTTTCGGGCAAGATTCATGCAATTGAATCAAAGTCCTACGCGCACCGCGCGCTTATATGCGCCGCCTTTGCGGACAGACCGACAGAGATCGTTTGCAGATCCCTCTCGGACGATATCGAGGCAACGATAGGGTGCATCCGCTCGCTTGGCGCAAGCGTTTTGCGAGACGGAGACAGACTCTGGGTAGAGCCTGTCGGAGATATCCCTAAAGATGCTGTGCTTGATTGCAAGGAAAGCGGCTCTACCTACAGATTTATACTTCCCTGCGTATGTATGCGCGGCGCAGATTGCCGCTTCAAGCTCGGCGGAAGGCTTCCTGTACGACCGATGGACGTTTTCTGGAATCTTGCCGAAAGACGCGGAATTACAGTACAAGGCAAGGGAAATGAAATAGTCTGCGTCAAGGGCAAGCTTACGGGAGACAAATTCAGACTTGTCGGCAACGTGTCCTCGCAGTATATAAGCGGACTTGCGCTTGCGCTTGGTATGTCCGGCAGACGCGGTGTCATTGAGATAGCGCAGAGCATTGAATCGCTCGGATACATAAACATCACGCTTGACGTGATGAGAGCCTTCGGAATAGAAACCGAGTTTTCGGGTAATAAGATAATAGTTCACGGCGAAAAAAGGTACAAATCAAAAGGGCATCTTGTTATTGAGGGGGACTGGTCAAACGCCGCCTTCTGGCTTTGCACAGCCGCTGCAAACGGCACAGAGCTTACCTGCACAGGACTTGATACTGCCTCAAAGCAGGGCGATATGGCAATTTGCGAAATCCTTACTCGCTTTGGAGCAAGGCTTGAATACACAGACGACAGTGTTCGCGTGCTTGAATGCAACAATCCGCTTCGAGGAGTAGAGATCGACGCGCACGATACGCCCGATCTTATTCCCGCGCTTGCCGTATGCGCCGTTGCGGCAGATGGCGAAACGGTTATAACCGGTGCGGCGCGTTTGAGGCTTAAGGAAAGCGACAGGCTTGAAAGTGTGACCTCCACCGTAAACAAGCTCGGCGGATGCGCACGCGTTACCGAGGACGGCATGGTGATAAAGGGCTCGCGAATTCTTGGCGGAAGTGTTGACGGATGCAACGACCACAGAATAGTTATGATGGCGGCATCACTTTCAACGCTTTCTTTGGGAGAGGTTGAGATCACAGGCGCGCAGGCGTGCGAAAAATCCTATCCTGATTTCTTTGACGATTTCAGACATCTTGGCGGAAACGCCGTTATCTCATAAACGAAAGGCAGAAAAGATGAGCTCATTTTATAACGGGAATATAAAGCTTTCGATATTCGGTCAGTCACATTCACCAGCCATCGGCGTGGTAATAGACGGTATTCCTGCCGGAGAAAAATTTGACGAAGCGGCACTTAAGGAATTTGTTGCAAGACGCTCGGCTTCAAATAATTCGCTGGGCACTCAGCGCAAGGAGCCGGACGAGATCGAGATCCTTGCGGGAGTTGCAAACGGCAATTTCTGCGGCGCGCCCTTTGCGGCGATCATAAGAAATACCAACGTAAAGCCCGGCGATTACAGCGAATTTTCACACAAGCCCCGCCCCGGCCACGCAGACTATACGGCAAGCGTAAAATATAACGGCGCAAACGATTTTTCGGGCGGCGGACATATTTCGGGCAGGCTGACAGCTCCCCTTTGTATTGCAGGCGGGATATTCAAGCAGTTGCTTGAAGCGCGCGGAATATATATTGGCGCTCACCACGAGCGCATCGGAAATATTACCGACACACGCTTTGATCCTGTGAATATCACAAAGGATACGCTTGATAATCTCCACCGCGGCGAGCTTACGACAACAGATACCGATTCGCAGGATAAAATGCGCGCTCTTATAGAAGCTGTGCGCGCCGACAAGGATTCAATCGGCGGCGTTATTGAATGTGCGGCACTCGGCGTGATGCCGGGTCTCGGCGAGCCTATGCTCGATGGGCTTGAAAACCGTATTTCAAGGCTTATTTTCGCGATTCCCGGAGTCAAGGGGCTTGAATTCGGCGCAGGCTTTGACGCGGCTTTGCTTCGCGGAAGCGAAAACAACGACCCGTTTACATATAAAAACGGCAGAGTCGTGACGCTTACAAACAATCACGGCGGAATACTCGGCGGAATAAGCTCGGGTATGCCGATAATTTTCAGGACAGCCTTTAAGCCGACCCCCTCAATCTTCAAACAGCAGGACACGGTCGATCTTCTAACGAAGGAAAACACAACGCTTACGATAAAGGGCAGACACGACCCCTGCATCGCGGTGCGCGCACTTCCCTGTGTGGAAGCAGCGGCGGCGATAGCGCTTTACGATGCGCTTCTTGATAACGCAAAAAACAATATATGAGGAAAAGAGCATGGAGCTTAAGGATATAAGAGTAAAAATTGACGAAATCGATACCGAGCTTGTTCGCCTGTTCAAGGAAAGAATGGAAATTTCCAAGGATGTGGCGGCGTGCAAAAAGGAAAAAGGACTTC
Organism: Clostridia bacterium; assembly: GCA_017646005.1. Taxonomy (GTDB): domain Bacteria; phylum Bacillota; class Clostridia; order Oscillospirales; family CAG-272; genus UBA4717. The sequence goes on from JAGCNJ010000023.1 coordinate 8,943, forward strand.
CGATATACGATCCTAAAAGAGAAAGAGAAAAATTAACAGCAGTTGCGGATATGCTTCCCGACGAGCTTAAAAACTATTCGGATGCGCTCTACTCGCTTCTTTTTGAACTGAGCCGCGCGTATCAGCGCAAAAATCTAAGCGGTGAAAGCGAGCTTTCAAAAAAGATAAGAAAAGCGATCGAAACGACCCCAAAGGCTTTCCCCGAAAGAGCGCTCGTTGCCTGTCAGGGTGTTGAGGGCGCGTTTTCCTCTCAGGCGTGCGACAAAATGTTCAAGTACGCCGATATAATGTATTTTGATTCATTCGAGGGAGTTTTTTCGGCTATCGACAAGGGGCTTTGCAAATACGGTGTGATTCCGCTTGAAAACAGTACGGCAGGCTCGGTCAATCGAGTTTACGATCTTATGATGAAATATGATTTCTGCATCACCCGAAGCGTGCGCGTAAAGGTCGACCACTCCTTACTCGCTAACAAGGGCGTAAAGCTTGAGGATATAAAGGAAGTATTTTCTCACCCGCACGCGATCGCACAGTGCGAAAGCTTCTTGAAATCTTTGCCCGGAGTCGTTGCAACTCCCTGCGAAAACACAGCTATGGCGGCAAAAATGATATTTGACAGCAAAAGAACCGATGCGGCGGCAATATCCTCGGACATCTGCTCCGAAATATACGGACTAAACAGGCTTTGCTCGTCCATTCAGGACACAAGCAACAACTACACGAGATTCATCTGCATTTCCAAGGATCTTGAAATTTATCCCGGTGCCGAGCGCACGAGTATCATGATGGTCTTGAAGCACCGTCCCGGCGCGCTTTACAGCGTGCTTTCAAGGCTGTATGCTCTCGGAATAAATCTCTTAAAGCTTGAAAGCCGTCCGCTTCCCAACAGTGATTTTGAATTTATGTTCTATTTCGACCTTGAAACCTCGGTATATTCAAGCGAATTCGCCGAGCTGTTCAACGACATTGACGATATGTGCATAAAGCTTGAATATCTCGGAAGCTATAATGAGGTAATATGAGTAAAAGATTCGGACTTATTGGCGAAAAGCTCGGTCATAGCTTTTCTGTGCAGATACATTCGCTTTTGAGCGATTATGAATATAAGCTTTACGAAATAAAGCGCGAACAGATAAAGGATTTCTTCGAAAATTCGGGGCTTGACGGCTTTAACGTGACAATCCCCTACAAACAGGACGTTATTCCCTTTTGCGACGAAATATCCGACAGGGCGCACCGTATCGGCAGCGTTAATACGGTGATAAGGCGTGCTGACGGAAGCTTTTTCGGCGACAACACCGATTATTTCGGCTTTTCCACCCTGCTCGGAGAGGTAAAGGAAACCGGAA
>JAGCNJ010000024.1 GCA_017646005.1 Clostridia bacterium
ATGCAGAGCGAGTAGCCCGCACCGGTAAGGTCGAAGTCGAGCTTTTCGATGACGGGGTTCTTCGGGTCCTTGAAGTCGATCGCAACAAAGCCGCCGACTGCGCAAGCGGTCTGGTCCATAAGACCGCAGGGCTTGCCGAAGAATACGTTTTCGGCATACTGTGCGATCTTTGCGATTTCGGGGTTTTCAACCTTGCCGTCGTTGTAGAAGTAGTTAAGGATGTTACCTACCATATCCTCAAACGCCGCGCTTGAGGAAAGTCCGCTTCCCTTGAACACGTTTGACGTGGTGTATGCGTCGTATCCGCCAACAGCGTAGCCGTTGTTCATAAAGCCGCGAGCCATACCCGAAATGATCGAATAGGACTTAAAGAAGTTCTTTTCGTCAGGCTGGGGATCTGTTACGTCAACCTTGTCTATCGGGAAGCCTTCGCTCTTAATGTTGATCTGCTTGTCATCGCGCTTTGATGCAACCGCGATAATGTCAAGATCGATGGATGCGGCAATAACCTTACCAAAGTTATGGTCTGTGTGGTTACCCGAAATTTCGCTTCTGCCGGCAACCGAGAAAAGCTCAAGCTCGCGGCCTGCGCCGAATTCCTTTTCAAACTCGTCAACAGCCTTGGTGTAGCGGGCGTTTGCCTTTTCAAGATTTTCTTTTCCGTAAAGAGTGGTGAAGATATCGGCAAAGCCGTTTTCATTTATCTTCTGCTTAAGTTCAGGTGCTTTCATTTGTTTTTCCTCCAAAGGTTAATGTATATGTTTTGGTTTTGATTTTATAATTTTTCAGCTTCTATGCGCGCGAGTGAGAGCGCGTTTGAAGCGGCAAGGTATCTGACGTAATCGCGCACGCTCCTGCCGGGAGCGATATTTAATTTCGTAACGCTTTCACCAAGCCTTGACGATACGCCGACGTATACAAGTCCCACGGGCTTTTCATCCGTGCCGCCGCCCGGACCCGCGATCCCCGTCGTGCTGACTGCGATATCAACGCCGAGCCTTTCGCGTGCTCCGCGCGCCATATGCGCCGCGGTTTCGGGGGATACCGCGCCGTGCTTTTCAAGCACCTCGTGCGGCACGCCGAGCAGATTTTCCTTTACTTCGTTTGCATATGAGATTATGCTTCCGAAATACACCTCGGACGCACCCGCAAGATCGGTCATACGCTTGCCGATAAGACCGCCGGTACAGCTTTCTGCGCTTGCAAAGGTGAGCTTCTTTTCACAGAGCTTCAACAGCAACGCCTTTTCAAGCGAGCCGGTGTCAACGCCGTAAATATACTCTCCTACCGGACTTGCGTATATCTTTTCAATTACCTCGTTGCACATTTTTTTACATTCCGCAAGGCTTTCAGCTCTTGCCGTGACGCGTAAGCGAACCTCACCCGTGTTGACGTACGGAGCAAGCGAGGGATTTGCCGAATTCTGCATCAGCTCGCGCAAATGCTCTTCAACCGTTGATTCACCCATGCCGAAGATATTGATATCACGGCTGAGCATCACGTTGTCGGTGAATTTCATAAGGTATGGCATAACCTGCTCTGAAAACATCGGCTCAAGCTCACGCGGAGGTCCGGGGAGCATTACAAGTAACTTTCCTCCATCAAAATCCTCGATGCATAGACCCGGGGCTGTGCCGCGCATATTTTCAAACACGGTCGAGCCATCGGGTATAAGCGCCTGCTTGGCGTTGTTTTCGGTCATTACACGTCCTGTTTTTTCAAAGTATGCTCGTATGGCGGCAAGGCTTTTTTCATCAGCATGAAGCGCGCGACCCATAAGCCTTGCGGCTGTTTCCTTGGTAAGATCATCGTAGGTCGGGCCGAGTCCTCCGCTTGTGATAACGAGATCGGCGCGCTCAAGTGCAGTTCTTAAGGCTTCTGTCAGCCTTTCGGGATTATCCCCGACAACGCCCTGATGATATTGGCTTATTCCCATTTCGGCAAGCTTTTTTGAAATAAAAGCCGCGTTGGTGTTTACGATGTCGCCTATCAGTATTTCCGTGCCGACGCACACTATTTCGGCGGTGTTTATATTCGTAAAGATCACTCCTTATTTCGGTTATGTAAGCAGATGTCGCCAAGCACGCATTCGTTGCATTTCGGTGAGCGCGCAGAGCAGGTATCTCTGCCAAACTGTACTATTCTGTGGCAAAAATCGGTCTGATATCCGGGTAAAACAAGCTTTGTAAGTATTTTTTCAACTCTCGTCGGATCCTTCAGCTTTTGATCATACATACCAAGCCGTCCGCAGATACGGATACAATGCGTATCCGCGACGATCGACGGCAGACCGTATATATCGCCGAGCAATAAATTGGCGATCTTTCTGCCGACACCGGGCAGCTTTAACAGCTCATCCATACTATCCGGAAGCACACCGTTATAAGTAGTTACAAGCATCAGACAGGCATCCTTGATATTTTTCGCCTTGGTGTTGAACAACCCGCACGGACGCACGATGCGCGCGATCTCGTCAAGTTCACCGTAAGCAAGCTCGTAAAGCGTGGGGAAACGGGCAAAAAGCTCCTCGCACACGATGTTTACTCGTGCATCCGTACATTGAGCCGAAAGCCTGCCCATAACTAAAAGCTTCCACGGCTCGCCGTTGTATTTTAACGCACATTCGGCACTCGGATAGACAGCCTCAAGCCTTTTTGCCGCTTCGTTTATATTTAACTTTTTCTGTTTTTCGGATAATTTTTTCATAAAACGCCTTTTACTTTATTATCTCAAGCACGCTCACACCGAAATCCCTTGACAAAATACTGCAAAGCATTTCAAGCGGAAGCCCGACGACGTTGTAGTAATCGCCCTCGATGCGCTCAACGAATATTCCGCCCTTATCCTGGATGCCGTAAGCGCCTGCTTTGTCAAGAGGCTCTCCCGTGGCGATGTACGCATTTATTTCATCATCACTGATATCGCGCATTTTAACGGTAGTGACCGCGTGAGTGCATATTGTTTTTTCGCCGTCGGTCACACAAAGCCCCGAATATACCTGATGCTTACCGCCGCTGAGCGATTTCAGCATACGCCTTGCGTCATCCTTGTCCTTTGGCTTGTTGAGTACGCGCCCGTCCATACAAACGACCGTATCCGAGCCGATCACTATAGTATCTCCGTCGAATTTATCCGAAAGGGCAAGAGCCTTTCTTTTCGCAAGCTCGCGGACTATATCCGCCGGTGTATCGGGCAGACCGGTTATCTCGTCCACGTCCGCTGCGATCGCGGTGTATTCAAGTCCGATGTGCGAAAGTATCTCACGCCTGCGGGCAGATGCCGAGGCAAGTATAAATTTTTTCATAGCGGATACCGTTCACTTAACGCCGGTTGAGCCAAATCCGCCCGCGCCGCGCTCGGTCTTGTCAAGCTCGTCGCAGAGGATAAGCTTTGCCGTAAGCACGGGCATGAACATAAGCTGGGCAATACGGTCGCCCGGTTCGACTGTAAAGTCGGTGTCCGAATTATTTATAAGGCTTACTAAAATTTCGCCCCTGTAGTCGCTGTCTATAACTCCGATGCCGTTGGCAAGGCTGATGCCGTGCTTGGTGGCAAGTCCGCTTCTTGCACAGACTATCGAAACGACGGATGCGTTTTCAACAGAAATTGCAATTCCTGTCGGAATTGCCGCACGTGAGTGTGCGGGAACGGTTATGCTTTCCTCTGCCGCCGAGCGCAGATCAAGCGCGGCAGAGCCGTTTGTAGCGTATTCGGGAATAACTGCGCCATCGCGCAGCTTTTTTATTTTTACCTCTGTCGTCATAGCGTTTTTTTCCTTTCTCTGCTGTCCACACGGAAAAATTTGTGTTGACTTTGTGTCGTCTATGGGCTATAATATCTACAGGCAATACTATAACAGTATAATTATACTTTATATTTACGGATATTTCAAGAGCAAATGCGAAAAAAGAGAGCGAATATCGTCAAATGAGTGAAATTTTTATCAAGAAGCCTGAGCTTTTAGCCCCCGCAGGCAGTATGGAAGCGCTTGACGCGGCAATAGCAGGCGGAGCCGACGCCGTATATTTCGGCGCATCGGTATTCAATGCAAGAATGAATGCGACAAATTTCGACCGTGAGCAGATAGAGCGCGCGATCGGAAAGTGCCGCAATTTCGGCGTGCGCTCAAACATTACCTTCAACACGCTCATATATGACAGGGAGTTTCCACGCGCTCTTGATGAGGTGCAGTTTCTTTATAATTGCGGTGCGGATGCGCTTATAGTCGCAGATCTCGGTCTTGCGCGTGAGATAAAGAAGCGTTTTCCCGATATCGAGCTCCACGCAAGCACGCAGATGTCGATTCATAATACCGACGGGGCGCGCTTTGTCGCGTCTCACGGCTTTGACAGAGCGGTAATCGCGCGTGAGCTTGACCGTGATTCTATCGCAAGGATCTGTAAGGATTCGCCTATCGAAACCGAGGTTTTCATCCACGGCGCGCTTTGCGTTTCACATTCGGGACAGTGCCTCTTCAGCTCGCTTGTCGGCGGCAGAAGCGGCAACCGCGGTGAGTGCGCACAGCCCTGCAGACTCCCGTATTCGGGAGAATACCCCTTAAGCCTTAAGGATAACTGTCTTGCGGGGAATATGCGTGAGCTGCTTTCGCTCGGCGCGGCATCATTTAAGATAGAGGGCAGAATGAAATCGCCCGCATACGTTTACGGCGTGTGCTCAATATACCGCAGACTTATAGACGAAAGCAGAAACGCCACCGATGCCGAGATAAACGAGCTTGCCGCTCTGTTTTCAAGAAGCGGATTTACAAACGCTTATTTTACCAAAAGCATAAGCTCTGAAATGAACGGCATACGTACTAAAGAGGATAAGGAGCAGACGGTCACAAGCGCGGAGTTTGATATAAAGTCGCGCAAAAGAGCCGTAAGTGCCAACGCCGTTATAAAGACAGGTGAGCCTGCAACGCTGACGCTCACGCTTGGCTCGGTGAGCGCAGGTGCATCCTGTGAAGCACCCGAGGCGGCGATAAACGCACCGCTCACAGACGAAGCGGTAAGAAAGAATTTACTCAAATTCGGCTCGACCGATTTTGCTTGCGAAGACTTATCTCTTGAGCTTGAAAACGGCGTTATGATGCCGGTTTCAAGGCTCAACGCGCTCAGGCGCGATGCAGTCGCGGCTCTTGAAGCCGCACTTATGCCAAAGCGTCGGATACTCGTCCCTTCCCCAAATAAAACGGCAGAGTGTGGGGGGTATAAACCGATAAAAAGCGCGCGCTTTATGAGAAAAGAGCAGATAAGTATTGCGGCAAGGGAATATTTTGATATAATCTACCTGCCGCTTGATAATTTTTCGCCCGAAGCAAACGGTATCATGCTTCCGCCTGTGATATTTGACAGCGAGCTTGAAGCCGTGCGCGAAAAGCTTGAAAGGGCGAAGGAGAACGGAGCTGTACACGCGCTTGTATCGAATATCGGACATTTGTCCTTAGCGCGTGAGCTCGGATTTGTCTGCCACGGAGAGTTAAGGCTGAATGTTACCAATATCCATGGCGCAAATACCTTGCTTTCAGAAGCGCTTGTTGATATTATACCCTCATGTGAGCTTACTCTTGCAAGGCTTGCCGATCTTGGAGCAAGGGTGTCCTCAAATGCAGTAATCTATGGGCGAATTCCCCTGATGTTGCTTGAAAAATGCGTTATAAAGCAGACGGCGGGATGTCAATCCTGCAAAAAGGGCGAGGCTGTTCTTACAGACAGAATTGGAGAAAAATTCCCTGTATACAGAGAGGGTGAGCACAGAAACGTGCTTTACAACAGCCGCGTTACCTATATGGCGGATAAGGCAGATGAGCTTATCTCCCATAAGATTTTCGCAGGTCACTATATCTTCACAGACGAGGATGAAAAGGGCGTTGACAGAATAATAAACGCATATAAAAATCACACCGCCTACACGGGCGACGTGCGGAGAATAGCAAAAAAATGAAATACGAACATATAGTATGGGATTTTAACGGCACGATAGTCGACGACGTCGGTATAGGCATCGACAGCGTAAACCCGATGCTTGCCGCCCGCGGTCTTGATATTATCCCAAGTGTGGCTTTTTACAGGGAGCTCTTTGATTTCCCGATAATCGATTACTACAAAGCACTCGGCTTTGATTTTTCGCGCGAGCCGTATGAGGTGGTAGCACACGAATGGGTGAGAAATTATAAGGCTTTGTCACCTCACGCGCCCTGTGTTAAGGGTGTGCGCGAGCTTATAGAGTATTTTGAAAAAATCGGCGCAAAACAGCTGATACTGTCGGCTTCCGAAAGTGAAATGTTAAAGGAAAAGCTTTTCTCTCTGGGTCTGCTTGATAAATTTTCGCACCTGCTTGCGCTCGATAATATCTACGCGCACAGCAAGCTTGATATTGCAAAAGCATATTTTGCACACAAGGATAAAAGCAAGTACGTTATAATCGGTGACACGGTTCACGACGCGCAGGTGGCGCGCGAGCTCGGAGTTGATGCATATCTTGTGGAATGCGGACATCATCCGAGGCATAAGCTCGAAGAAACGGGCTTTCCCGTGTTTGACGATATGCACGCACTTCTTGAATACGTGAAAAATCAGGCATAAAACCCGATTTTTCCGCGTCGTTAGGCGTTTATAATAAAGGAAAGGGGGACGGATCATGAAGAAAAACGAGCTTATATGCACACAAACTCCGGTTGATGAGATACCCGGAATCAGCACGGTAAGAAAAAAAGCCTTTGAAACGCTTGGGGCATCGACTCTCGGCGGGCTTATAAATCATTTTCCGCGCGGATATCAGAACAGAAAAAATGTCGTAACGCTTGCAGAAGCACCGATCGGTACACCCGTATCGCTTTTGCTCACGGTCGGCACGATGCCGCACAGCGTAAAGCTCCGCGGAAACCTTTCGCTTACCAAATTCAGAGCCTTTGATGAAAGCGGAAGCTGTGAGGTCGTTTTTTACAACCGCACCTACGCAGATAAAAGCTACGTGCAGGGCTCAACTCACCGCTTTTACGGCAGGCTTGCGCGTGAAAAGGGTGTTTTAAGGCTTAATTCCCCCGAAAGCGAGAATTATTTTGAGGGCGCGTCTCTCATCCCGATGATGCCGGTCTATCCCTTAACCGCGGGGCTTACACAGAAAATCTTGCAAAATTCTGTGCGCCGCGCACTTGATATGCTATATGAAAAATCGGGCAGGACGGATATATTCACGGCAATACCGCCAAGCGACCCGATCCCCGCACAGATACGAAAAAAATATAAGCTTTGCTCAAAGGCTTATGCATATGAAAACATACATTTCCCGACAGACGAGGAAACGCTTAAGCAGGCAGGCGACAGACTTGCCTTCGAGGAGCTTTTCCTGTTGTCGGTAAGGCTTAATTACTCAAAAAGAGCGCAAAAAAGAAAGATCGCTCCCGAAATGCGAAATACAGATCTGAGCGAATTTCTGAAATGCCTTGACTATACGCTTACAGGAGCGCAGGAAAAGGTCTGTGCGGCTTTGCGCGAGGATATGTCAAAGCCCATACCGATGAGCAGGCTCGTTTCGGGTGACGTCGGAAGCGGTAAGACGGTGTGCGCCGCCGCGGGCGCGTATATTGCGATAAAAAACGGATATCAGGCGGCACTTATGGCACCGACCGAAATACTTGCCAGACAGCATTATAACGACCTGTCAAGACTTTTTGAAGGGCTCGGATACAGGGTGGAATTACTTATAGGAGCGACAAAGCCGTCAGAAAAGAAGCGTATACTCGAAGCCTTGAAATCGCACGAGATCGATTTCATAATCGGCACACATTCGCTTATCGGAGATAAGGTCGAATTTGCGTCCTTGGGACTTGTCATCACCGATGAACAGCACCGCTTCGGCGTGCGCCAGCGCACCGCACTCGGTGAAAAATCAAAGGGCGTTCACGTGCTTGTTATGAGCGCGACCCCCATACCGCGCACGCTCGCGTTGATACTTTACGGTGACCTTGACGTGTCGCAGATAGACGAAATGCCCCCCGGCAGACAAAAGGTCGACACCTTTGTTGTCGGCGAAAGCTACCGCGATAGACTTAACGCCTTTATCCGCAAGCAGGTGGAGAGCGGTCATAGGGTGTATATCGTATGCCCGACCGTCGAGGAGGCGCAAAAGGAGGAGGACGAGCATGACATCAGCCTGTCCGATTTCTTTGAATTCTTTGAAAAGGAAGACGCTCCCGCGCTCAAATCGACGCTTGAATATGCACAAAAATTAAAAGAGGAAATATTTCCCGATCTCGGCGTCGGTTATATCCACG
>JAGCNJ010000025.1 GCA_017646005.1 Clostridia bacterium
AAAAAACGCTTGCAGATGCACCGACAATGAGATTTTGTTTGCGCATAAAAGCGGCAATAAAAGCCGACATCCGTATATGCTGTCATTTGACAAAAAAATGCTATATTTTGACAGAGTGCGATATATAAGACAGAATCAATCGGGAATCGAAAGGTCAATTATCGGATTTTTTCTTGAAAACTCACCGCTTTGTTTGTCGAAAACGACCTCTGAACGATTTGCGGAAAGAAATTTTGTAAGCTCATAGGCGTCTATCCATATCTGATTTACCCCATCCTTTTGCGAGGGGTCAAATATTATCTGGAGCCCGAAATGTAAATGCGGTACGTTTATGTTGTTCGTGTCCTCCTTACTGCTGTAGCCGGTCATGCCAAGATACCCTATCACCTCGCCGGCCTCAACAAGCTTTCCCTCGTACATATCGTTAAAAGGATGCCCTTTTCTTAAATGCGCGTAGTAATAGTAGCGTTTTCCGTCAAGCGAGCGTATTCCGATACGCCAACCGCCGAAGCGGTTCCAGCCGCACGCCTCAACGTAGCCGCCCTCGACGGCGACTATCGGAGTGCCGACAGAGCCGAGCATATCGTGACCGAGATGTGCGCGCTTGTAGCCGAAGCTTCGCGGCGCGCCGAAATCGTCATAGTCTTCATAATAATATCCCGCCGCTATGGGAGAAAATGCCTTCAGTCCATACCTTTTTTCGTAAAAAAGTCCGTCTTCGGAATTGTTTTTTCTGACTCCGTATTCGCCTACAAAGCCGTCCAGTACAGCCGAATAAGCTTCAAGATAATAGTTTAATAATTTCGTGTTTTTGGTAAGCTCTTCGGGCTTTTTGCCGTCGCGTAAAGCGTCGTAAAGCTTTTGCATATCAGCCTTTTTGTAGCCTTTGAAGCTGCCGCCGTATTTTACGGCTAAAAGCGACAGGAGGGTGACGTGATTAACGTGGCTTTCACCGTCGTAGCTTTCAACGTCAAATCTCACGGCATCGGTGAGAGCTTGGCTTGTAACGTCGAAATCTATCCACTTTATGTACTTTTTTTCGGCATCTGCACTCACGCCGACGTAAGCTTTATAAAAGTGAGCACCCGTGTATCTTGCGAGTATAAATATGCATAAAATACATATATACAGCGAAATTACGTGCCTGCGCTTATAAATTTTCATTATTTTGTACCTCAAAATGCAAATCTCTGTAAAAAATCGGTTGACAATGGGAAATGTATAATATATAATATAAATATATTTAATATAATGGGAAAGTATAACCAATAAGCGCACAAACGCAAACAGTCTGAAAGGAATGGCAAAAATTATGAACAGACATGAAGCAAGAGAAGCGGCACTCGGACTTGTCTTTGAAAAGGCATTCAAGCCCCTTGAGGAAACCGACAAGCTCTATGAGCTTGCGAAGCTTGAAAGAGAGCTTGAGGAGGACGAATACTTCCGCCGTGTGACAAACGGTGTTTTTGAAAATCTTGAAAGGATAGACTCGCTTATCGAAGCATCTGCGAAGGGCTGGAAGATAAACCGTATGCCCAAGGTATCGCTCGCGCTTATGCGAATCTGCGTCTACGAGCTTATCTTTGAAGCGGATATTCCGACAAACGTTTCGCTTAATGAGGCGGTTGAGCTTGCAAAGAAATACGACGGCGACGATGCTCCCGCGTTTGTAAACGGCGTGCTCAATAAAATAGCGAAAGAGCTTCCGGAGAAGCTGTAATGGCAAAAAAGAGGATAACACTCGGCTTTGATACGAGTAATTACACAACCTCGGCGGCGCTTTTCGATATAGACAGCGGTGAGATACTGAAAAACTTAAAGCTTCCGCTTCCCGTTGCAGAGGGAGAAAGGGGTCTCAGGCAGAGTGATGCGCTTTTTTCGCATATTAAAAATCTGCCGGAGATATGTGAAAGGCTTCGCGGAGAGTACGATTACGACAGTATCTGCGCGATAGGCTATTCGGCGTATCCGAGAGATAACGAGGGCTCGTATATGCCCTGTTTTTTAGCAGGCAAGAGCGCGGCGTATGCGCTTGCAAGCGCAGGCGCGCCGATATATCCCTTTTCGCATCAGGCAGGGCATATAATGGCGGCAGCGTGGCATAGCGGCAGACGTGAGCTTTTGGAAAAGCCGTTTCTGGCGTTTCACGTGTCGGGCGGCACGAGCGAGGTGCTTTACGTAACGCCTCACTCCGACCGACTTGACATAAAGCTTTTAGGTGCGAGTGCTGACATAAACGCAGGTCAGCTTATAGACCGTGTCGGCGTTATGCTCGGACTTAAATTCCCGTGTGGGCCTGAGCTTGAAAAGCTTGCGGACATAAAGCCCGGTGAAGAGCGAAAGAGCGTGATAATACAAAAGCCGGTGGTAAACGGAATCTCATGCAATCTTTCGGGTGCTGAAAACAAGGCTTCGCGTGCCTTGAGTGAGGGTGTAGAAAAAAAGGAGATAGCATTTTTTGTTCTTGATTTTATCGCGCGTAATCT
>JAGCNJ010000026.1 GCA_017646005.1 Clostridia bacterium
TACGGTACAGTCCTTGCAACCGTTGCAGATAACGATAAGGAAGAATCACTTCCGCTTATCAGAAGATTCTATAACCTCGGATTTAACATCGAAGCAACTCCGGGTACAGCCGCATTCTTGAAGGATCACGGCATCCGTACAAGAGTAAGACAAAAGCTTGCAGACGGCTCTGACGATATCCTTAAGTCAATCAGACAGGGCCACGTTACCTACGTTATCAATACGCGTGACGTTGCAAGCCATAATAAGTCGGACGGACACGCTATCAGACAGTGTGCGGTTGAAAATAACGTAACCGTATTTACTGCACTTGATACAGTCCGCGTAGTGCTTGACGTGCTTGAAGAAAGCACACTCGGTATCTCTACGATCGATGCTTGAGTGGCAGGTGGAAAAATGAAGCAAACTTATTTTGAAATAATCGAAAACCGCCCGCTTACAAAGGACGTATACCTTATAAAGCTTAAGGGCGATACAGACTGTATAACCGTCGGTGGCTTTGTTAATATAAAGCTTGAAGGACTCTATCTTCGCAGACCTATTTCGGTCTGCGACGTAGAGGGCGATGTTCTCACGCTTATCTATAAGGTTGTCGGCAAGGGTACCGAGCAGATAAGGAATATGCAAAGCGGAAGGCTTGATGTTCTTACAGGGCTCGGTAACGGCTACGATGTGACCTTGTCGGGTGAAAAGCCTTTGCTCGTAGGCGGAGGTGTTGGTGTTCCTCCCCTTTATATGCTTGCTAAAAAGCTTATAAAGGAAGGCAAGAGCGTTTCGGTCATACTTGGATTCAATACGAAGAACGAAATTTTCTATGAAGATGAGTTCAAGGCTCTCGGCGCAGACGTTGCTGTAACCACGGTTGACGGAAGCTATGGAACCAAAGGCTTTGTTACAGATGCGCTTGATAAATTTGATTATACCTACACTTATTCGTGCGGTCCCGAGCCGATGCTCAAGGCACTTTATAATGCGTCGAATACATCCGGTCAGTACAGCTTTGAGGAGCGTATGGGCTGCGGATTTGGTGCATGTATGGGATGCTCCTGCAAAACGCTTTACGGAAATAAGCGTATATGCAAGGACGGTCCCGTGCTTGTAAAGGAGGAGATAATATGGGAAAAATGAATGTTGACCTTTGCGGTATAACGCTTGATAATCCCGTTATCCCCGCAAGCGGTACGTTTGGCTACGGCAGAGAATTTGCCGAGCTTTACGACATAAATATTCTCGGCACGTTCTCGTTCAAGGGAACAACAAAGGACGCACGCTTCGGAAACCCCACTCCTCGTATTGCTGAGTGCTCGTCGGGTATGATAAACGCAGTCGGACTTCAGAATCCGGGCGTTGATAAGGTGATAAGCGAGGAATTGCCGGAGCTTAAGAAAATATTCAACAAAAAGGTAATGGCAAACGTAAGCGGATTTTCAATCGAAGATTACGCATACACTTGCGAAAAGCTTGATAAGTGCGATCAGGTCGGATGGCTTGAGGTAAACGTAAGCTGTCCTAACGTGCACGGCGGCGGTATGAGCTTCGGAACTTCTCCCGAAGCCGCGGCTGAGGTTACAAAGGCTGTGAAAGCAGTTACAACAAAGCCTGTTATAATCAAGCTTTCGCCTAACGTTACCGATATCGTAAGTATTGCAAAGGCTTGTGAAAATGCGGGCGCAGACGGTATCAGCCTTATAAATACGCTTCTTGGTATGAGAATCGATCTTAAGACAAAAAAGCCTGTTATAGCCAATAAAATGGGCGGCTTTTCAGGCCCTGCGATCTTCCCGGTAGCACTCAGAATGGTCTACCAGGTAGCAGGCGCTCTTGATATTCCGGTAATCGGTATGGGTGGCGTTTCAAGCGCCGAGGACGTTATCGAAATGATGCTCGCAGGCGCGACTGCTGTACAGGTAGGCGCGGCAAACCTTGTAGATCCGTTTGCCTGCCGTGATATAATTAATGATTTACCAAAGGTTATGGAAAAATATAAAATAGACTCGCTTTCCGAAATTATCGGACTTGCGAGAGAGTGAAAGGATGTAAAAGATGGGAAAGGACGTTATAATCGCCTGCGATTTTGACAGCAAAGAAAAGGTTTTCGCTTTTCTTGATAAATTTACAGATAAGAAGCCCTTCGTAAAGATAGGAATGGAGCTTTATTATGCAGAAGGTCCTCAGATAGTACGTGAGATCAAGGCAAGAGGACATAAGATATTCCTTGACTTAAAGCTTCATGATATCCCCAATACCGTAAAAAAGTCAATGTCGGTGCTTTCAAACCTTGACGTTGATATGACAAATCTTCATGCCGCAGGCACAGTTAAAATGATGGAAGCGGCAATAGAAGGACTTACCCGCGCCGACGGCACACGACCGATGCTTATCGCTGTAACACAGCTCACCTCGACAGATGAGGAAACAATGCACCGCGACTTACTCATAAACGAGCCTATAGATAAGGTTGTAATGCATTATGCAAGCAACGCAAAGCTTGCAGGACTCGATGGCGTCGTATGCTCACCGCTTGAAGCACAAAAGGTGCATGACACCTGCGGTAA
>JAGCNJ010000027.1 GCA_017646005.1 Clostridia bacterium
CGTGCCGCAGAGGCGGCTGAAGCGGCAGAAAGAGCCGCGCTCGAAGCAGAAGGGGACGACGATGAATAAAAAGGATATAAAGGCTATATGCGAGCTTATATTACAAAAGAAAAGCTTTCTTGTCATCTCGCATAAAAATCCCGACGGAGATGCTATCGGAAGCGCGATCGCATTTACACGTATTCTTGAGGAAATAGGCAAGGAGGCAAGAGTGGTTTTCCCGGATGAGCCGACAAAGCGTCTGCGCTTTATAACGGGTGGACACGGCTATATGACGCCTGCTTCATTTGACACCTCTTATAAGCCTGAGCTTGTAGTATCGCTTGATTGTGCGACTTCTGCAAGGCTCGGAGCATTTGAGGAAATGCTGGGAGATAAGGTGGATCTTTCAATAGACCACCATTTTTCCAACGCTCCCTTTGCAAAGCTTACCTATACCGATGCAAAGGCATCAGCAACGGCAGAAATAGTATATGAAATAGCCGCAGAGCTTGTGCGCCGCGGTGAGCTTGATGAAATCACTCCCCCCATAGCGTTTGCCCTTTATTCGGGAATCGTTTCGGATACGGGCAATTTTAAGTATTCAAATACGAGCGACAAGACCTTCAAGGCGTGCGCGGCACTCAGAAAATGTGACATAGACACCGCTGAAATATCGCGTCTGCTTTTTGATTCCTTCTCGCTTGCAAGACTTAAGGCGGAAGCGATCGCCATAAGCAAAATAGAGCTTATCGCAAACGGATATGCCGCGATGATAGTGTTGTCGCAAAAGGATATCAAGGACGCAGGACTGACACTTGATGATTTTGACGATACGGTAAATATCGCGCGCAGAGTCGAGGACGTAAAGGTCGGTGCATACATGCGCGAGGCCGGTGACGGCGAATATAAGGTGTCGCTCAGATCGAATGACGACACCAACGTGTCGGATATATGCGGAAAATATTCGGGCGGCGGACATATACGTGCGGCGGGATGTGTGATACACGCAAAAAGTATTGACGTTGCCGCTGATATGATACAAAAGGATATAGAAGAAGCGCTTTTATAATACGGGAGAGTTTATGGCAGAGCTTTCGGGTGTACTACTTGTGGATAAGCCACAGGGGATGACCTCACACGACGTTGTCGGCAGGGTTAGAAAACTTTATAATACCAAGCGCGTAGGTCATACCGGCACGCTTGATCCGCTTGCGACAGGGCTTCTGGTAGTGCTTATCGGCAGAGCCGCAAAGGCGGCGGAATATCTTGTTCTTGATAACAAGTGTTACCTTGCAGGAATAAGGCTCGGTATAACAAGCGATACGGAGGATATTACCGGAGAGGTGCTTTCGCGCTCGGTTAAGACAGTGAGCAACGAAGAATTTATCGAAGCGGCAAACAGTTTTGTCGGTGATATCATGCAGACGCCGCCGATGTACAGCGCGCTCAAGGTGGACGGTGTCAAGCTTGTTGACCTTGCCAGAAAAAACATCGTGATCGAGCGTGAAAGCAGACCGATCACTATATATTCGATAGACAGCACAAGGATCGATGAAAACGAATATTCTATGAGGGTCGATTGCTCAAAGGGCACGTATATCCGCACGCTTTGTGCCGATATAGGTGAAAAGCTCGGATGCGGTGCGGTGATGAGCTCGCTCAGACGTGAGCGTTCGGGCACTTTTTCGCTTGATGACGCATACACGCTTGAAACGCTTGAAAATATGAGTGAGGATGAGCGCGCAGGCGTGCTTATACCTACCGAAAGCCTTTTTTACGGGCTTGAAGCGGTAAAGCTTCCCGAATTTTACGAAAGACTTTGCAGAAACGGTGCCGAAATATATCAGAAAAAGATAAAGACCGATTATAAAGTCGGCACAAGAGTGCGCATATACGGCAAGGACGGATTTTTCGCGCTTGGTGAGGTTATGGAATATGATGACGGAAGCGCTGTCAAGGCTATAAAGCTTTTTGACCTTGCTTAACGGAGAGAATATGTTTTACAGAGTAAATGACGGTGTTCCGAGATACAGATCGAGCTTGCTTGAAAATATACCGCACGGCTTTTCAACAAGGCACGGCGGCGTAAGTGAGTGCGAGCATACAAAAAGCATGAACGTTGCCTTCAACAGGGGCGACGATGATGCTACCGTTATAAAAAATTTTGAGATCTTTGCGCACGCTGTAGGCGCAGACCCAAGGCGCGGCGTAATGCTTGGACAGATACATTCGTGCGACGTTATGACGGTTACAGAAAAAGAATTCGGGCTTGGAGTATATAAAAAAAGCGATATTTCGCTTGACGGCTTTGTTACAAATACTCCCGGTGCGCTTTTGTGTGTGAGAGTAGCCGATTGTGTGCCGATACTTTTTGCAGACAGTAAAGCGGGAGTTATAGGTGCTGTTCATTCGGGCTGGCGCGGAAGCGTCGGGAAGATAGCGGAAAACTGTATCGAGCGTATGTGTGAGCTTGGTGCTGTGCGCGAAAACATACGCGCATCGGTCGGTCCGTGCATATGCAAGAATTGCTACGAGGTCGGAGAAGATTTTGTGGCAGAATGCGAAAACAGGCTTGGACACAGACTTTGCGCAGAATTTATAGAAGAACAAAACGGAAAGCCGCACGCAGACCTTAAAAGACTTAATTACTTGGTTTTAAGGGAGGCAGGATTGGCTGAAAATAATATCGACGTAAGTACACTGTGTACCTGCTGTGACCCCGATGAATTCTTTTCACACAGATATCACAAGGATAAACGCGGAACTATGTGCGCGATGATTGCACTCGAAGCGTAAGGATAAAAATAAATTCCCGAAAGGAAAAAACAAATGATAAGGATTGAAAATCTTGTCAAGCGATACGGAAGCAAATATGCGCTTGACGGTATTTCCCTGAATATTGACAAGGGAGAGGTCGTGGGCTTTCTTGGTCCTAACGGTGCCGGAAAATCCACCACAATGAACATAATTACGGGCTATCTGTCTGCAAGCTCAGGTAACGTGTACATAAACGGAGTTGAGCTTCTTTCCGACCCGATCGGAGTAAAGACCATGATAGGATACCTCCCCGAGCAACCTCCGTTGTACGTGGATATGACGGTGCGCGAATACTTAAACTTCGTGTTCGATCTCAAAAGATGCGAATACAGCCGTAAAAAGCATATCGACGAAATATGCAGCGTTGTAAAGATCGCGGACGTACAAAACCGCGTGATACGCAATCTTTCAAAGGGATATAAGCAGAGAGTCGGCATCGCGCAGGCACTTATAGGAAATCCGCCGATAATCATATTCGACGAGCCGACGGTAGGTCTTGACCCGAAGGAGATAATCGAAATACGAAGCCTTATCAGAAAGCTTGGCGAAAAGCATACAGTTATCTTAAGCTCGCACATCTTATCCGAGGTACAGGTGATATGCGACCGTATCGTTATCATAGACAGCGGCAGAATAATCGCGGACAAGCCCACCGAGGAGCTTGCAAGAGTTGCAGGCAGAAACAAGAGATTCAATGCAAAGATTGCAGGGCCTGCACGTGAGGTCATCGCGGCAGTAAAGGAAATCGCAGGTGTCAAGAGCATTGAAGCCACGGGCGAAAACGATAACGGCGCGTACAGCTTCGTTATCGAAGCCGATGCCAATACCGATATCAGACGCGCTCTGTTTGAAACGCTTGCGGCATTAAGCTTCCCGATGCTTGGGCTTGAGGAGGTAAATGCAAGCCTTGAGGATATATTTATTTCGATAGTAGACAGTAAGTTCGAGTCCGAAAGCGAAGCCACAGGCGCGCGCGCCGCGTGGGATGACGCGGACTCGGATATATAAGAAAGGGGGATGAACAATGAGTGCAATATTCAAGCGTGAAATGCTTTCATATTTCACAGGCGCGATAGGCTACGTCTTTATAGCCGTATTTCTTGCGCTTACAGGCGGAGTCTTCGGTGTTTGCACCCTGTTTATGGGCAAGCAGAGCAGCGTTTCGCTTTTCTTTACGGTAATGCTCTTTATCTATGGCATAATAGTTCCCCTTTTGACGATGAAAAGCTTCAGCGAGGAGCGTAAAACACGTACCGAGCAGTTACTTTTGACCTCGCCCGTTTCGCTTACGGGTATGGTAATGGGTAAATTCTTCTCGGCGTATTCAATGTTTGCGGGAAGCTTCGTGCTTTCGTGCATAAACTTCTATACCCTTTTCAGATACGGTACGCCTAACGTGGCGGTGCTTGTAAGCTACTGTATCGGAATACTTCTGATCGGCGCGGCTTACGTTGCCATAGGACTTTTTATTTCAGCCCTTACCGAAAATCAGCTTATCGCGGCGATCGCTACGATAGGCACGCTTATAGTTATGCTGGTGATGTCCTTTGTGAATCAGTACATCGATTTTTATCCGGTGCGCTTTATTTTAAGCTGGATATCGATATACAGCCGTTTTTCCAACTTCACCTTCGGCATACTTGATATAAGCTCACTTCTTTATTACTTCTCTATTTGCTTTATATTCCTTTTCTTAACGGTGCGCGTATACGAAAAGCGCCGTTGGTCGTGAGGAGGTGCGGAAAATGAACAAGATTTCAATGTATTTTAAG
This sequence comes from Clostridia bacterium, assembly GCA_017646005.1. Classification (GTDB taxonomy): domain Bacteria; phylum Bacillota; class Clostridia; order Oscillospirales; family CAG-272; genus UBA4717. The sequence goes on from JAGCNJ010000027.1 coordinate 4,572, forward strand.
AGCCGCGCCTTCAAGAGAGGCTCGTTTTCTGCCGCACTTACGGTAATAGTGATTGCCGCGGTGCTTGTGCTTAACGTGATCGTGACCGCTCTTGCTCACGAATATTATTGGTATATCGATATGACCAAGGACAGCGTTTTCAAGGTGTCCGAGGAGGGTATGGCGATAATCGAGGGAATCGATGACGAGATAAGCATCATCTTCTGCGATGAGGCGGATACGCTTCAGGCTAATCTTTATCAGAAATCGGTATACAATACCGCACTTGAGCTCAGCGCGAGATTTGATAATATCAAGATAAAGCATCTTGATATCTATAAGAATCCGTCGTCTGTAGCAAAGTATAAAATGACCGCATCCACCTCGATAACCGCGTCAAGCGTTATTATCGAAAGCGGAAGTGAATTCAGAGTATATCCCCTTACCGCGTTCTTCGTATTCAACGACGAAAGCTATCAGGAGGCGTGGGCATATAACGGCGAATTTAAGCTTATTTCGGCTATACTTCAGGTAACGGCTGATGAATTCCCCAAGGCTTACTTCACGATAGGTCACGGAGAAAAGCTCGTTGACCAGGCTTTGTGGAATCTCTTTGCGGAGGCAGGATATCAGGTCAACACCATAAATCTTATGGAGGAAGACCTTGCGGATGACACGCGTTTTCTTATCATAAATGACCCGATATATGACTTCCAGGGTATCAGCGCCGATACGGCAGGTAAGAGATCTGAAATTGAAAAGATTGACGATTTTCTTGATGATTTCGGATGCCTTATGGTGTTTACAGACCCCGATACCGAGGAGCTTCCCGAGCTTTACTCCTTCCTTCGCGAATGGGGTATAAGCTTTGGCGACTATACGGTTAAGGACTACGATTATTCGCTCACCACAGACGGCTACTCGATCTCTGCGCAGTATGCTGTGGGTCAGACAACCGGCGCATCTCTTTTGAGCCCGATAACCGAGCTTGGCGCACCTCCGAAGGCAATCGTAAGGTACGCAAGACCTGTGAATATTGAGTTTACCGATAACGGCTCGCGTAACGTGTCGGCTGTCCTTACTACCTCACACGAGGCACTTCTGACCGATGAAAACGATATAAACGTGGGCGCAGGTAAGTATAATCTTATGACGCTCAGCCGCGAAACGAGATATATCGACAATCAGGCTCAGTATTCATATGTTCTTGCCGCAGGTACGACCAATTTTGCTACCAACGACTATATCGGTCAGAAGGCGTATGCAAACAGCGATATTCTCTATTCCGCGATGAAGCAGATGGGCAAGGAAAGAGTTCCTGTAGACCTTGATTTCAAGCCTTTTGACAATACCGAGCTTGATATTACGGCAAGCGAGGCTACAAGCTGGACGCTTGTTATTATAACGGTGCTTCCTATCATCGCTATACTCTTCTGCATTGTAATTCTTATAAGGAGAAAGCACAGATGAGCGAATTTGAGAATAAAAACGATACCGAGGGCGGTATATTCGACGAGCCCAAGGAAAGGCTTACGGCAAAGAAAAAGCACCGCGATGATTTTAAGCGTCAGCTTAAAATCACTCTCACGGTACTGCTTATAGCCGTTGTCGGCGTGCTTGCGTATTTCCTTGTTATAAAGCCGATTGTAGAGCATGTCGAGGAAGTGCCCGAGGAAAAAGTAGAGCTTCTTGAGGGCGAGGTGCTCGGACCTCAGAACCGTATACTCATTATGGAGTATCTGAAAAAAGAGGACATCGCATCTGTTGAGGTGTCAAATTCTCACGGCAAATGGGGCTTTGTGTACGATGAAGCAGACGGCGAATTTTACGTAAAGGACAACAAATCCGCGACCTATGACAGACAAAAGCTTGCGGAGCTGCTTTCTGCCGCAGGATATACACTTGCAATAGAGAGAATAGTAAACCACACCGATAACTTTGGTGAGTACGGCCTTTCCGAGCTTGATAACCCCGCGTATTATATTATCACTGATAAAAAGGGCAACTCACATAAGCTTTATATCGGCGGCATAATTGCATCAAATGCAGGCTACTATGTAAGATACGAAGGCAGAAGTGCTGTGTACGTGCTTGACCATACCATTGCCGAAACGCTTCTTATGCCGCTTGAAAATATGATAATGCCGACTCTTGCATTTCCCGTAAATGCAGGAACGTATCATACAATAACAAACTTCGCGCTTAAGCGTGACGGAGAGCTGGTTATCGCGCTTGAATATATTGAAAACGCGGAAAAGAAGCCGGACGGTTCGCTTGCGGTGCACAGATTCCTTTATCCCGAACAGTACGTGCCCAACGATATAAACTATCTTGATGTGTTTGCGCTGTTTCAGGATTATTCGGGATTATCTACACTCGTTTATAAGCCGACGCTTGAGGATCTGGCAGAATACGGTCTTGACAAGCCAAAGTATGACCTGTACTTTGAGTATATGGGTATTCCGACCAATATTATCTTCAGCGAAAAGAACAAGGACGGAAACTATTACGCCTACTCACCGATATTCGACCTTATAACCGAGGTTGAAGCGGCAAAGGCAGATTGGCTTGATTGGGGACTAATAGACTGGATCGAGCGTCCGCTTTTCCAGATGAATATATCCGCAGTTGATTCGATAGAGCTTGTAAGCGGTGAAACGAAGTATAAATTCGTACTTGAAAACGATGAAAACGGACTTAAATCAGTGCGCGAGGAATACCGCGGCAGAGATGTTGAAAATATCGACAATTTCAAGAAATTCTATCAGAGTATTCTTATGACAAGTCTCCAGGATTACGTAAATCAGACCAAGGATGAGCTTGCGGCGCTTGTAGAGGGCGGAGAATATCTGAGTATGGATATAACGCTTACCGACGGAAGCGTCAAGGAGTATAAATTCTATCCGTACGAAACGCGAAGAAGCTATTATACGGTAAACGGCAAGGGAGATTTCTATATCCTTCGCGACCGTATGACAAAGCTTTTAAGCGATGCTCAGAAGGTAATGACCGGCGAGCAGATATACCCCGACGCGAATAATTAAAATTGATCCCCGACGGATTTCCGTCGGGGATTTGTGTTTTGCGTATAAATAAAATCGACAAGATTCTTTCGAACCTTGTCGATTGTTGGTGGGCCATCAGGGACTCGAACCCCGGACCAACCGGTTATGAGCCGGTTGCTCTAACCAACTGAGCTAATGGCCCTTGATTGGTGACTGATAAATTATATCACAGTTGCCCCTGATTGTCAAGAGATTTTTTCGCTTTTTTCATTTTTTCTTGATAATAGGGCAAAGAGGTGTAATTTTTCTCTTGATAATTGTCGTAAAATGTGATAAAATCAGTATGAAATGATATCATAATGCCGAAAGGATATGAAAATATGTTAAATCTTGATTTCTATATGCCCGTAAGGACTTATTTCGGAGAAAATGCTATTGTTAAAGCAAAAGGCGAGCTTTCGGTCGGCAAACACGCGCTTATAGTTACAGGCAAGCGCTCGGCAAAGCTTTGCGGAGCTTATGACGACGTTGTGAAAATGCTTGATGAGCTCGGCGTTGCTCACACTCTCTTTGATAAGATCGGTGAAAACCCCAAGCTTTCTGTATGCTTTGAGGGCGGAAAGGCTGCACGCGAGGCGGGAGCAGATTTTATCATTGGTATCGGCGGAGGCTCACCGCTTGATGCGGCAAAGGCAATATCCGCTTTTGCGGCTAATGAAACACTTGAGCAAGATGATATTTTCGACGCGGCGTTTGCCGATATGCTGCCGATAATCCTTTTGCCCACCACTTCGGGTACAGGAAGCGAGGCTAACAATTATTCTGTATTGACCATTGATTCAAGGGAGGTAAAGAAGACCTTCAAGCATCCGCGCTCGTATGCGCGCGCGGCAATACTTGACCCGAAGTACACCTACACGCTCTCCTATGATTATACCCTCAGCACCGCGCTTGATGCATTCTGCCATTGTATCGAGTCCTATCTTTCACCGAAGTCGACCGATATTTCGATGATGTTTGCGCTTTACGGAGCAAAAAAGCTATACAACGGACTCAACGCAATGAAAAACTCGCCCGAAGCGCTTGCAAATGCAGATGACGATGCGGTAAAGTCGCTCAGAGCCGAACTTATGGCGGCGTCCTTTGCAGGCGGCGTAGCGATAAATACGACAGGAACGGGCTTTCCGCATCCGCTTGGCTACAGCCTTACGCTTTACAGCGGCATCCCTCACGGCAAGGCGTGCGCGGCATTCACCGGCGAATACATAAAGTATAATATGAAAAACGAAACGGGCGCAAGCAGGCTTTATACACTTGCACGTGCGCTTGAAACCACACCCGAAGAAATAGCTCACACTATTCCCGAGCTTTCGGGCGTCACGCTTTCACTTGATGCGGATACACGTGCTCTGTACGTCGACCGTGTTAAGGGTGCGGGCAATTATGCAAACAGCCCGTATATTATAAGCTATGAGGAAATGCTTGATATATATAGCCGATTGTTCGTGTGAAGTGTGTATGAAACGCAATGTTTTGTGCATTAAATGCAATAGTATTATAACTTTTTGCCTGATATAATTAAGTTATAAAACTTTATTTTATGGGAGAAAATGGAATGATCAGGGAAAAAATAAAAAACAGAGAAAAAATAATAGGTACTCACATAAACTTCGCCGATCCGTCGGTAGGGCGCATCGCGGGACTTGCGGGCTACGATTTTATCTGGATAGATATGGAGCATAACTATATCTCCTTTGAAAGCCTGCTTTCACTTGTGATCGCGGTTCAGTCAACGGGTACAGACGTAATAGTAAGAGCTCCGCAGGACGATCTTACAGCGACGAAGAAGATAATCGAAATGGGAGTTGACGGCATCATTTTCCCTATGGTGAGAACAGCTGATGAGGCAAACAGACTTTTGTCTTATACACTTTATCCGCCGCACGGAAGACGAGGCTTCGGACCTATGAACGCGGTAGGCTATGGCGCGTTTGACGTTTTGGATTACGTTAAAACAAACCACGAAAAGATGTGCCGATTTATTCAGATCGAGCACGTGGACGCGGTCAAGAATCTTGATGAAATAATGAAGAACGAATTCATAGACGGCTACATTATCGGCGCAAACGATCTTTCAGGCTCTATAAATGAGCTTTGCAACGTCTTTGGCGAAAACACGACCGCGCTTATTACCGAAACGATCACCAAGCTTAAGGCTAACGGCAAATACGTCGGACTTTCCACGGGTGATCTTAGTGAGGTAACCTTTAAGCATTGGAGCGATATGGGAGTCGATATGCTTTCGGCAGGCGCCGACTTTGACTTTCTGACCGCCGGTATGAAGAAGAATAAAGAATCATTGCAGAGAATAATGAAGGGGACAATATGAACACACTGGATTTGAAAAGGACCTATCTCGGTATTGAGCTTGGCTCAACGAGAATAAAGGCGGTACTGACCGATGACAGCTTTGCGCCTGTCGCCGAGGGATTTTTTGAATGGGAAAACGATTTTAAGAACGGATATTTTACATACTCGCTTGAAAGCATTCACCGTGGTGTAAAAGAG
>JAGCNJ010000028.1 GCA_017646005.1 Clostridia bacterium
CCAGTCAAGAGTGATGTTCGAGAAGGGCGCCTGAGTTCCCCAACGGGAGGGAGTGTTTACTCCGTACACGAAGTACTCGATGCACTTCTTTACCTGATCGAAGCTGAGATTGTCGTATTTTACAAAGGGAGCAAGGTATGTGTCGAACGAGGAGAACGCCTGTGCGCCTGCCCATTCGTTCTGCATGATACCAAGGAAGTTTACCATCTGGTTGCAGAGTGTTGCAAGGTGCTTTGCGGGAGCAGAGGTGATCTTACCTGTTACACCGCCAAGACCTTCCTTGATAAGCTGCTTGAGCGACCAGCCTGCGCAGTAGCCTGTAAGCATTGAAAGGTCGTGAAGATGGATGTCTGCGTTTCTGTGAGCGTTTGCGATCTCGTCGTCGTAAATTTCGGAAAGCCAGTAGTTAGCCGTGATAGCACCTGAGTTTGAAAGGATAAGTCCTCCGACAGAATATGTAACGGTGGAGTTTTCCTTAACTCTCCAGTCGTTGTCCTTAACGTAGTCGTCTACGATCTTCTTATAGTCAAGGATCGTGGACTTCATATTACGAAGCTTTTCTCTCTGCTTTCTGTAAAGGATGTAAGCCTTTGCTACTTCAGCATAGCCTGCCTTTACGAGAACCGATTCAACGCTGTCCTGAACGTCTTCGACAGCGATAAGACCTTCCTTTACCTTGGGGGCAAATTCTGCCGTTACCTTAAGTGTTAAGAAATCGATGATGCTCGGATGAGTTTCGACTTCCTGTGCTTCAAAAGCGTGGGTTATTGCGTCGGATATCTTGGAAAGGTCAAAGTCAACTACCTTTCCGTCTCTTTTTAATACCTGATACATGATCTATCTCCTTTATATTATTTACTGTTAAACGTCGCTTCCGCGAAGCTTTGCGTTTGGCACGTATCTTTTTACTATATTAAGATACCTTTTCATATCACCGTCACTTGCCGCCGACATACCCTCGGCGAGAATATCACCCGAATCCTTGAAGGTTTGCAGGTAATATTTCGGTGCATCGTGGATAAGAAGCCCGATCTCGTGAAAATCCGAATCGGTATGAAGTCCGTGTGCGACGGTGGTGCGGAATTCGTACTTAATATCCGCAGACCTTAAAAATTCGATGCTTTCCATTACCTTTTCAAGCAAGTCAACGCCGCCGCAGGTCTTTACATAGCTTGACGGAGAGTTTTTGATATCCATCGCCACGTAATCCACAAGACCTTCGCTTACAAGCTTTTTGAGCTTGTCCGGATCAGAGCCGTTGGTGTCAAGCTTTACGCTATAGCCGATCTCCTTGATCTTTGCTATGAAATCGATAAGATCGCCGTGAAGCGTAGGTTCGCCGCCCGAAACACAGACACCGTCGAGTATTCCGTGTCTTTTTCTTAAAAATGCGAAGAATTCTTCCTCGCTTATAATATCACATTCCGCCTTTACAAGAGATGCGTTGTGGCAGAAGGGACATCTGAAATTACAGCCGGCAGTGAACACCGTACAGGCGACCTTGCCGGGAAAGTCAAGAAGCGTCAGCTTCATAAGACCGCCGATCGTCATAATATGGTTTTCCTTTTGGCTTTCAAAAATGATTTTGCACGATATTTTGTGTGCGCAGGACTATTGTACACTATATCTTGTGTTTTGTCAATAGGATTTTACTAAAAATAAATTATTTGGTACAAATGCCGAATAAGCGATTTTTATGCGCAAAATTTAAGCGGTGGAATAAGGGTTTTAGGGGATTTTGCAAAAGCTCATTTGTGTATTTTCAATAATCGGGCGTGTTTCTGATACAATTTTGCACATGAGAAAAATGGTATTTATATACAGTATCTGTCGAAATGCGACACAATATATAGAGGTTTTTAAAAAGTAGTTGATTTTGTTTTTCGTTTTGTGCTATAATAGCCGTGAGCGAAAAAACAAGGAGAAAAATGATGGAGCATATAAACAAGGCAAGAGAATTGTTTGAAGCGGGATACAATTGCTCGCAGGCGGTGTTCGGTGCGTTTTCGGATCTTACGGGGCTGGATATTGATACGGCGATGAAGCTTTCCTCCTCCTTCGGAGGTGGAATGGGCAGGCTTCGTGAGGTGTGCGGCGCGGTAAGCGGAATGTTTATGGTGCTTGGTATGCTTTACGGCTACAGTGACCCCGATGACAAGGAAGCGAAGAGCGAGCATTACAAGCGCATACAAGCGCTTGCAGGGGAGTTTAAGCAGATACACGGATCTATCGTATGCCGGGAGCTTCTTGATGAAAAGACAGCCGGAAGCGGTTATGTTCCTGATGACAGGACTCCCGAATATTACAGCGCGCGCCCCTGTACGCGTATATGCATGGACTGTGCGGCACTTCTTGACAAATACATAAGCGAAAATCCGACAGGCAATAATATATAATGAAGATTTTTTGCGTCCGTATTGACAAGCGGTCGTTGATTTGATATAATAAGAACGAACATTTGTTCGCCAAACTTTCGGAAAGGGGAACGGTTATGGAAAGCTTTAAGCTTGTGTCGCCATATAAGCCGACAGGCGATCAGCCTCAGGCTATAGATAAGATATGTGATGGGATAAATAACGGCATGAAGGCGCAGACCTTGCTTGGTGTAACAGGCTCGGGTAAAACCTTTACGATGGCTAATATTATAGCTAAATGTAACCGTCCCACGCTTGTGCTTGCGCACAACAAAACTCTGGCGGCACAGCTGTGCTCCGAGTTCCGCGAGTTTTTTCCCGAAAACGCGGTAGAGTTCTTCGTTTCCTACTACGATTACTATCAGCCCGAGGCGTACGTGCCCGGAAAGGATATGTATATCGAAAAGGACAGCTCTGTAAACGATGAGATAGACAAGCTTCGCCACAGCGCGACAAGCTCGCTTTTTGAACGCCGTGACGTTATAATCGTATCAAGCGTATCCTGCATATATTCGCTTGGTGACCCGAGCGAGTACAGCAAAATGGTGTTGTCTTTACGTCCGGGTATGATAATGGACAGGAACGATTTTATCAGAAAGCTTATTTCGATGAGCTACGAGCGCAACGACCTTAATTTCGTAAGAGATAAATTCCGTGTACGCGGAGACGTCGTTGAGGTTTTGCCCGCTTCAAGCTCGGACAAGGCGATAAGAGTTGAATTTTTCGGTGACGAGATTGAGCGCATATCCGAGATAAATACGCTTACTGGCGAGCTTATCCGCAATATGTCATACACGATGCTTTTCCCCGCGACGCATTACGCGGTCACCGACGAGCGACGCGAGGCGGCTATACGCGAGATAGAGGAAGAGCTTGTTGACAGAATAAAATTTTTTAAGGATAACGGAAAATTACTTGAAGCGCAGAGAATAGAGGAGCGTACGCGCTACGATATTGAAATGCTTCGCGAGATCGGCTTTTGTTCGGGAGTTGAGAATTATTCGCGCGTTATGTCGGGCAGAGAGCCGGGCTCAACGCCGTACACGCTTCTTGATTTCTTCCCTAAGGATTTTCTTTTGTTCGTGGACGAATCCCACGTAACGCTTCCGCAGGTAAGGGGAATGAGCGCAGGTGACCGCGCGAGAAAGCAAAATCTCGTTGAATACGGCTTTAGACTGCCCTCGGCATACGACAACAGACCGCTTTTCTTTAACGAATTTGAAGAAAAGATCGGTCAGACGGTGTTCGTAAGCGCAACTCCGCAGGAATATGAAAAGGAGCATTCGTCTGCAATAGCGGAGCAAATAATCAGACCTACCGGACTTGTTGATCCCGTGGTCGAGGTGCGCCCGGTTAAGGGACAGATAGACGATCTTATCGGTGAGATACGTATGCGAGCTGAAAAGAGCGAGCGCGTGCTTGTAACGACTCTCACCAAGCAGATGGCAGAGGATCTGACCGAATATCTTGAGGATAATCTTATAAAGGTAAAATATATCCACCATAATATCGATACAATGGAGCGTATGGAGATCATACGTGATCTCAGACTCGGCAAATTCGACGTTTTGGTAGGCATCAACCTGTTAAGAGAGGGACTTGATATCCCCGAGGTGTCGCTTGTGGCGATAATCGATGCCGATAAAGAGGGCTTCCTTCGAAGCGAAACCTCGCTTATACAGACGATAGGCAGAGCCGCGCGTAACAGCGAGGGCAAGGTCATAATGTACGCCGATACGGTCACACGATCGATGCAGGCGGCGATAGATGAGACAGAAAGACGCCGCAAAAAGCAGACGGCATACAACGAAGAACACGGCATTACACCGCAGACTATCAAAAAGAGTGTGCGCGATATTATCGAGATCGGCATAAGTGAATCTGAAAACGCGCCCGAAAATAAACTTCGTGAGATCAAGAACGGTAAAAAGAAGCTTTCCGCTTCCGAACTTGAAAAGCTTATCGCATCACTTGAGGGCGAAATGAAGCTTGCGGCAAAAACGCTCGACTTTGAGCGCGCCGCCGTGCTTCGCGATAAGATAGCAGAGCTTAAGCGGAAATAAGTGAAAGGAAAAAATAAAATGGCAGAGCTTTCTCTGAAGGGTGTCAGGGTCAATAATCTTAAAAATATAGACGTCAAAATACCGCGCGATAAGCTTGTGGTATTTACAGGACTTTCGGGCTCGGGAAAATCCTCGCTTGCCTTTGACACGATATACGCTGAGGGTCACAGAAGATTTGTTGAATCCTTATCCTCGTATGCGCGAATGTTTATAGGTCAGCTTGATAAGCCCGATCTTGACTTGATCGAGGGGCTTTCACCTGCTATATCGATAGATCAGAAAACGACATCCAAAAATCCGCGCTCGACCGTGGGTACGGTAACCGAAATATACGATTACTTAAGGCTTTTGTATGCGCGCATAGGCACGCCCCACTGTCCGATATGCGGCAGAGAGATAAAAATGCAGACCACAGACGAGATAATCGAAAGAATACTCAAAATAAAAGAGGGAAGCAGATTTTTGGTGCTTGCTCCCGTGGTCAAGGCGCAAAAGGGACGGCACGAAAAGGTGCTTGAGCAGGCAAAGAAAAAGGGCTTTGTCCGCGTGCGCGTTGACGGTAATATGTATGAGCTTGAAGAGGAGATAGCGCTTGATAAGAACAAAAAGCACAGTATCGAGATCGTAGTCGACCGCCTTGTTATGCGCGAGGATATGCGCTCCAGACTTGCAGATTCGGTGGAATCGGCGCTGTCGCTTGCGGAGGGTAACGTGATAATAGCCGTACTCGGACGTGACGGAGAGGAGCTTGCGTTTTCGCAGAATTACGCCTGCCCCGAGCATGGCATAAGCCTGGGCGAGCTTTCGCCGCGTATGTTTTCATTTAACAATCCCGCAGGCGCGTGTCCGCATTGTGCCGGACTCGGTGAGATGAGAATAATCTCGCCCGACAGAATAATTCCCGATAAAACGCTTACGATGCGTGAGGGCGCGCTTCAGGTAAACGGTTTCAAAACGGTTGACGAGGACACCTGGATGGGTCCGCTTATATCAAAGGTGGGCGAAAAATACGGCTTTGATATTGATACGCCGATTAAGGATATTCCCGAAGAAGCGCTTAATAAGCTGCTTTACGGTACGGGGGATGAGAAATTTTTCGTCGTGCGCTCGTTTGACGGAGTGGTGCATCGCAAGGACGTTACCTTTGACGGCATCGTAAACATCGTACAACAGCGCTTTGATATGATGCAGAATGAATATTATGAGGAATTTATCGAATTCGTAGACTGTCCTAAATGCGGTGGACGCAGACTTAACGACAATTCGCTTTCGGTTACTGTAGGCGGACTTAACATAGACGAATTTTGCCGCCATTCTGTAAGCGCGGCGCTTGAAATAGCAGAAGGGCTCACGCTTACTCCGTCAGAAGAGCAGATAGCAAGAGAGATACTCAAGGAAATAAGATCACGACTCGGCTTTCTCAAAAGCGTAGGTCTTGAATACCTCACGCTTGCACGCAAGGCAGGTACGCTTTCGGGCGGTGAGGCGCAGAGAATAAGGCTTGCAACACAGATAGGCTCTGCGCTTATGGGTGTGCTTTATATCCTCGACGAGCCGAGCATCGGACTTCATCAGAGGGATAACGGTAAGCTTATCGCAACTCTTAAAAGGCTTCGCGATCTTGGAAACAGCCTTATCGTAGTCGAGCACGACGAGGAAACGATAGAGCAGTCGGATTATGTTGTAGATATCGGGCCGGGTGCGGGTATTCACGGTGGTGAGGTCATCGCCGCAGGCACGCCCGAGGAGCTTATGCGCGATCCTGCATCTGTAACGGGTGCGTTTCTTTCGGGGCGCGAATGTATACCGGTGCCGAAAACCCGACGTGATGGTAACGGCAAGAGTATAAAGATAATCGGTGCAAGACAGAACAATCTTAAAAATATTGACATAGAGATACCGCTTGGAAAATTCGTCTGCGTGACGGGTGTTTCCGGCTCTGGAAAATCCTCGCTTATCAATTCAATACTTCTAAATAAGCTCGCGCGTGAGCTTAACCGCGCGAATACCCATCCCGGCAAGCACGACAGGATAGAGGGCGTTGAAGATCTTGATAAGGTAATAGCTATCGACCAAAGCCCTATCGGACGCACACCGCGATCAAATCCTGCGACCTATACAAGCCTTTTTACCGATATACGAGAGCTTTTTGCGCAAACACCCGACGCGAAAATGCGCGGCTACGGCGCGGGCAGATTTTCCTTTAACATAAAGGGCGGACGCTGCGAGGCCTGCGAGGGAGACGGTGTCAAGCGCATAGAAATGCATTTTCTCCCCGACGTTTTCGTCACCTGTGACGTATGCAAGGGAAAAAGATACAATCACGATACCCTTGAGGTGAAATACAAGGGAAAGAGCATATTCGACGTGCTTGATATGACGGTCGACGAGGGAGTGGAATTTTTCTCAAGCCTGCCGAGAATAGCGCGTAAGCTTAAAACCCTTCAGGACGTCGGTCTCGGTTATATCAAGATAGGACAGTCCTCGACCACCCTTTCGGGCGGTGAGGCGCAAAGAGTAAAGCTTTCAACCGAGCTTTCAAAGCGAGCTACGGGCAAGACGGTATACATTCTTGACGAGCCGACTACCGGACTTCACAGCGCAGACGTAAAAAAGCTTTTGGAGGTGCTTGACCGCCTTGTTGATGCGGGTAACAGCATCATTGTCATTGAGCATAATCTTGACGTGATAAAGTGCGCGGACTATATAATCGACCTCGGCCCCGAGGGAGGAGATAACGGCGGCACGCTTGTGTGTGCCGGCACACCCGAAGAGGTAGCCGAGTGTGAGCGTTCATATACGGGTCAGTATATTAAAAAATGTCTTGAAAGAGATAAGAAAAGGCAGAAGAGATAAAACAAGCCGGACGTTTCAGTGAACGTCCGGCTTGTTTTTTGTGTATATAATTATAATTTATAAATTTTTTCAAGTGCCGCAAGCTTTACGCAAAGGCAAAGTATTTCACTTGCAAGCGTAAGCTCGTCATTCGGGGGGAAGGTAGGAGCAATACGGATATTTTTGTCATCCGGGTCTTTGCCGTAAGGGAAGGTTGCGCCGGCTGTTGTGAGTGTTACGCCAAGCTCACACATAAGCTCGTACACGCGCTTCGCACATCCATTGTATACGTCAAGGCTGATAAAGTATCCGCCCTTAGGCTCTGTCCAGCTTGCGATGCCAAGTCCGCCGAGTTCTCTTTTGAGCGTGTCAAGCACGATTTCAAACTTGGGCTTGAGAATTTTTGCGTGCTCGCGCATTTTGTCAAAGACACCGTTTGCATCCTTGAAATATCTCACGTGACGGAGCATATTGAGCTTGTCAAAGCCGATGGTCTGTATAGTCAGAACCTTTTTGATCTGAGCAAGATTGTCCTCGCTTGCCGCCATAATAGCCACGCCCGAGCCGGGGAAGGATATCTTCGAGGTCGAAGCGAAGTAGAATATCTTATCAAGATTTCCGTTCTTTTCAGCTTCTGCGAATATATCAAGAAGCTTTACGGGAGAATCAAGGTCGAAATCGTGTACCGCGTATGCGTTATCCCAGAAGATCCTGAAATCCTTTGCGGCGGTCTTAAGTGCGCCGAAGCGTTTTACCGTTTCATCCGAGTAAACGATGCCGCCGGGATTTGAAAACTTCGGTACGCACCAGATACCCTTGATGCTTTCGTCTTCACCTGCGAGCTTTTCAACAAGGTCCATATCGGGACCGTCTTCTGTCATTGGGATATTTACCATTTCAATGCCGAGCGACTGACATATAGCAAAATGTCTGTCATATCCGGGAACGGGGCAGAGAAATTTTATTTTGTCATATCCGGACCAGGGCTTTTTGGAGCCGACAACTCCGTAGAGCATCGCTCTTGCGACTGCATCATACATAAGGTTAAGGCTTGAGTTGCCTGCAACGATTATTCTGCTTTCCTTTAATCCGAGAAGCTCGGCAAAGAGACGCTTTGCCTCGGGGATACCGTCGAGCAGACCGTAGTTACGGCAATCAAAGCCGTTTTCGGCTGTGCAGTCAGCATCTGCCGAAAGAGTATTCATCATACCCATGGTGATATCGAGCTGTGCTTTGCCGGGCTTTCCGCGTGACATATCAAGCTTGAGCCCTTTTGCTTTTAATTCGCTGTATTCATTTATAAGCTTTGCGTGCTCGTTTTTTGCCGCCTCCGGTGTAAGATTGGTGTAATTCATATGCAGATATATCCTTTTTGAAATGTAAAATGCAAGTTTTTGGAATGCAAAATTGCAAAATTCTGTTTACTTGCTATCTATTATACACTTTATTATCAAAAAATGCAAGATAAAAATAAACGAAATTTCAAAAAAGGTGTAGATTTTTTTGTGTAAAGCGGTAAAAAACAGACAAAAAGCGTTTTATGAATCCTTGTTTGCCTTATTTTCGCCTTGCGTATGACCGTTTGTGTTGGGATCGGCGCGCTTTATTTCAGCGCTCTGTCTTGGCAAAACTCTGCCGTTGACTATTCTCACACCATCTGAACGATGGTCGGTATGCTGTCTGAGCTTTGTAAGTGTCTGCTTGTTCGCATACTCGACAGCCGATTTCGGAGGTGTTATTTTTGCGCCCTTTTTCTTTTTGTGACGGCGTGAGATTATCTTTTTATCCTTAAGGAATCCGATTATTTTAGAGCGCGTTTTACCGATTATACCCTTGATCTTATTTCTTAAGGGTTTGTATGCGTAAGCGAATATGCAAAGCGCGATCACCGAAAGGGTGAAAATTACCTTAAGCACGGTCACAAGAATTGAAACGAAAAGTGAAAGCCCTGTTTTTTCGTGGACAGTTACCTTCTTGAGCCACAGTCCGTATTCGCCGTCTGTAAGAACACCCGAGGACGGCTTGTACCAAAGCTTCAGAGTGTCGATCTTTCCGCCTGTTGCTTTTATGTAATCCGAAAGCTTGAAGGTAAGCTCAGCTTCAGCATTGGAATTGAGCTGAACGATCCCCTCGTAAATCAGGTCACGTCCGTTTGCATCCGAATCGAGCATTAACAGGCAGGTAAGTGTCTGAACATCGGTGGTCACGGGAGTAAAGGAGAGTGTAATGTACTGCGCACGCGAAAGATCGACGCCGGTGAGAGAACGTGATATTCCCGAATAGGTGAGGGCTGATTCGGGGTTGAGATGTGAATAGAGAGCGGTTGAATAATCGTCTTCACCTGTCGGGCGGAGCTCGACGTAGGAGGAATTGTCAGACGGATAAAATCCGCAGAAATCTCCGAGAGTCAGATCAAACAGCACACGCTCCTTAAGCGCGCCCCTTATGTCGCTTTTTAACATTGGAACGGCGTCTGTTATAAGCCTTTTTGCTTCGGGAGTATAGTTGCCCAAAAGCTTTTCAAAAAGCTCATCGCCTGCAAACGCACGTGCCATTTCAAGTCCGTGTGCGTAATTTGCGGTGTCGGAATCCCTGAAAACCGTGTATATTGCCTTTTTGCTTTCGGGGGTAAGCGGACTTAACGCGTTTGAGCTCCACAGACCGAGATGGACAGATTCTGCGGGATGGTCAACGTGCCTGTAGTAAAGGAAAGCATCGATATCATCGCAGCTGTCCGCGATGGCGTAGGCGAGGGCATAAGCCGCTGCCTGACAGTCGTTATTACGCGCATCTGCGGGATCTCCGTGTACGCCGAATTCGCTTATGATAATATCGCGCACGTCATCGTCGAATAACATATTTTCAAGGCGCATAAAATAAGTCAGCACGCCGAGATTTTTCATTGTGAGGTATTCTGTGTCAGTGCTGTCCTCCGCCTTGGTATCAAGCCAGAATTCGGTAAGAGCCGTGTCCGAGGGATAGGGATTTACGGCAAGTGCCCAGTCGATGTCTCCGTGAGCTTTTACGGATGCGGCAAAGGCGGTTAAAAATTCTCTTGCGCCGTAATCGGTCGAGTCTTCTTTTGCATTAAAAAGATTTGATACCGAAACGAATGCCTTTGCATTTGAATAGGTGGATTTGAGCGCGGTGTGAAGTATTCTGTAAGCACTCTCATACGCCTTTACGTAATCGTCGAAGCCTGTGCTTCCCGCATAATTCCATACGTCGGTGGAGTTTACCTCATAGCCGAGTATGTACGCGGGAACAAAGCCGTTTGATTTGTCGCCTGCGCTGTAGCGTTCGGCAAAATATTCACAGAATACGGTGAAATATCTCGACGAAGGCTCGGTTTTGGTATTTATCGCGTACAAAGATGCTGAGGGCGAGTCCTTTCCGAGATACATAAAGTCAAGCTCGCTAAGCTCGCTGTTACCGAGCACGATGTTGAAATATACGTTTATGCCCGCATCTGTATACACCTTTACCTTGTGGTCGAGCGCGGACAACTTATCCTCGTAAAAATAGAAGGTCTGACCGTATCTTGTGAACGGTATAGTAGAGCCTGTGCGTATAGGTGACATATATTCGTCTATTTCTATACTGATAATAGTATGCGCCACACCGAGATGCTGTGCATCTGAGGTGATCTGAGCGGCAAGTCCTTTTTTAGTCGGACGCACAGGATAGTCGGCGGTGTTTTTGGCGAGTATTTCGGGATTGTCAACCGCTTTTCGCGCGGTTATGGGAGTGTATGTGCCGTCGGGATTTTGTGTAGCAAGTAAAAAGTAAGAGTATACCGAGCGCTTTTTGAATTCGGTGTTGAAGGTAAGTCTTTCGGCTATCTTCTTTTCGCCTATGGGAGAAAGCGCACTTACGTCGTCGGTGGTGGATTTCGACGGAAGCTCGAAAAGATAAACAAGATTATCCTTGTTGTTGTCGACAAGCTCCTTGTCGAGTATCGCGGAAATTTCTATCGCATCAAGCTCGTGGGTGACGGTTACGCTTTCAATAAAGCTTGCCTGTGTGTCTGCGCTTGCAGAGAGGCATAAAATTGCCACTGTGATAAATATGATACAGAGCAAAGCCCTTGCTCGTTTTTGCATAATTTTATCTCCTTTATATCCAATATAGGCGCGGGGATACAATTTCTTCGACACAATTATACAATAATAATATGAACATTTCAAATACGCGGGAGGAATTTAAGAAAACATACGAGTAATACAAAACACCCGCACCGGAGAAAGCCGGTGCGGGTGTGAATTTATTTCTCCAAAGCCTTGGTTATCTCGCAGATATATACGTAGTGGTAATCACCTGTAGGATAAACCGTTTCGGGGATCGACATATCGATGA
Organism: Clostridia bacterium; assembly: GCA_017646005.1. Lineage (GTDB taxonomy): Bacteria > Bacillota > Clostridia > Oscillospirales > CAG-272 > UBA4717. Next base: position 11,669 of record JAGCNJ010000028.1, read on the forward strand.
AAGAATCCTTTTCAAGCCTTGATTTATAAAGCTTTTTGACCTTTAATACTAATTTTGCGCCCTCAAAGTAGACGGTGTCGTCAAGGTGTGCGCTCACAAGACCTGCTTTTTTTATCTTATCAATATCCCGTCCGCTGTTTCTTCCGCAGAAGGTGAGCGCATCGCGCATACTTTCCGGGTAGAAGCTGAGCGTAAACTCCGCTGCCTCCTCGGTGAATTCATAGGTGTATCTCTGCGGTCTTATAAAGACGAAGCAGATGTTTTTGTTCCACAAAACGCCGACGCCGCCCCAGCTTGCCGTCATCGTATTAACGCTTCCGTCCGCCTTTTTTGCGGTGATAAGCATCCAATCCGAGCCGATAAGCTTAAAGGGATTTTCTGTTATATCGGTAATTTTTATCTCGTTCATACAGTCAACCTTTCAAATTAATATCGTTACATTATACGTATAGCGATGCGGATTATTCTTGTATAAGCTCCTTTAAGTGATTTTCGAGCGAAACACCGTTTCTTACCGGAGTTTTTTCTTCAAAAGTATAGCTGACAAGCTTTGCGATATACCGTGACGCGCGCTCTGCGCATTCTGCAAAGCCCTTGCCGTTAAGCATTTCGCCGAGAAGCACGCTTGCGAATATATCACCCGTACCCGGATATCCCGTGCCGACGTGCTTGTTTACGATAAAGTCAAAGTCATTATCCGAAAGCACCGCCGTGTTTACGTAAGATTCTCCGTTTTCACTCGCTTCCACGCCTGTAAGCGCGATATGTCTGCATCCGTATTTCTTTTTAAGCCGGATGCAAAGGTCGTTTGCAAATTCTCTTGCTTGCTCAATGCTCATTGAAGCTGTATCAACGTAATTTTCATCAAGAAGAAATACCGCTTCGGTAAGATTCGGCGTGATGACCGAAGCAAGCGAGCAAAGCTCGCTCATACGGTTTTTCATTTCAGTAGTATACGTCTGATAAAGCTTGCCGTCGTCACCCATAACAGGATCAACGAAGATAAGCGCGTCGGGGCTTTCCTTTATTATATAGGATACCGTATCGATCTGCTCGGAGCTTCCGAGAAATCCCGAATATACCGCGTCAAAATGGGCGCCTGATGAGCGCATATGCTCAAAGCCCGGCTTCATTTGTGCGGTGAGATCGATAAAGGTCATATCGGTAAATCCGCCCGTATGCGTGGATAAGAGCGCACTCGGAAGGGGAGTGACCTGATGCGACATTGCCGAAAGTGTTGGGATTATAACGGTAAGCGAGCATCTGCCGAAGCAGGAAAGATCGTGTATTGCGAGAATGTTTTTCATTAATTTTGCTCCAAAATCATTTAACCTCGGTGAAGTGGATTATGAGACTGTCACCGTCGGTGTAGTCCTTACAGAGATTTACACCTGCGTTCATAAGAAGCGCACCCGAATAAACTCTGCCGTCATCGCTTGATCTGTAAAGCTTTTCGGGATCAAGTCCGCGAAGCTTTACAAGATAGTATCTTGAATATATCTCACGGCGCATAACCACGAACGTCAAAAGAGCCTCGCTCTTATCGGGAGAAACGTATTCCCACGCGCTGTGCAGGCGGTTCTTGAAGGGACTGATGAGTCTGTAAAGATCACCGCCCTGAACGAGCTTCTGATACTTGTTGTAATCGCTTATCTGCTTCTTTACTGCTTCCTTTTCGTCATCTGTGAGCTGATTAAGATCAAGCTCGTATCCGAAGTTTCCGCCCATGGCAACTATACCGCGGGTCTTGAAGCTTGTTGCTCTGCGAGTCTGATGGTTAGGGCTTGCGGAAAGGTGCGCGCTCATCGCGGATGCGGGGTATACGAATGACGTACCGTACTGAATGTCTATTCTTTCAATAGCGTCGGTGTCGTCGCTTGTCCATATCTGGGGTGCGTAGTAAAGCATACCTGCGTCAAATCGTCCGCCGCCGCCCGAGCAGCCCTCGATAAGGAGTGTCGGGTATTTATCGAGAAGTCTCTGCATTACCTCATATACACCGAGGACGTATCTGTGCGAAAGCTCCTTCTGCTGAGCAGGTGTAAGAAGTGCGCTTCCAAGCTCTGTCATATTGCGGTTGAAATCCCACTTGATATAGTCAAGCTCTGCTTCATCGATGATCTTTGACATACAGTCGATTATATAATCGCGCACGTCTGCTCTTGAGTAGTCGAGAACGTACTGACGACGTGCGGGTGAGCATTTTCTGCCGTCTACGTGTAAGCACCAGTCGGGAAGCTCGTCGTAAAGCTTGCTTATCGGCGAGATCATTTCGGGCTCAAACCAAAGACCGAACTTAAGTCCGAGCTCGCGTATACGGCGTGCAAGCTCCTTGATACCGCAACGAATCTTCTTTTCGTTAACGAACCAGTCTCCGAGATCGCAGTCGTCGTTGTTTCTGTTTGTACCGAACCAGCCGTCGTCAAGAACGAGCATTTCGATACCGAGCTCTGCGGCATCCTTTGCTATGCTTATAAGCTTTTCGTCGTCAAAGTCAAAATATGTACCCTCCCAGTTGTTGACAAGTATCGGGCGCTTGATGCCCTTCCATTGTCTGCGACAGAGGTTGTTCGTATAAAGTCTGTGGAAGGTACGGCTCATTTCGCCGATACCCTTGTCCGAATATACCATTACAAGCTCGGGCGCCGTAAAGGTCTCGCCGGGATTTACGCACCACGAAAAGTCTGTGGGGTTGATACCTGCAAGGACTCTCGTTGCGCCGAAGGAATCAACCTCAGCCTCTATAAGAAAGCTGCTGCTGTATACGAGGTTGAAGCCGTACGCATCGCCCATATCCTCGTCTGCGTTCGGCGAAACGAGTGCGATAAAGGGGTTGTGCTGATGTCCCGACGAAACGCGTATGCTCTCTATCGACTGCTTGCCGTGATGTAAGCGTGTGCGCTCGGGTGTACGCTCCTTTGCCCAATGTCCCCAGAGATGGATAAGGTCGTATTCACTGCTTGGCATATCAAGGCATCCGCTGAAGATGCGCTCAAGCGAAAAGGGCTTGTCGGAGGTGTTTTTCACTCGAACGCTCTTGGTGATAGCATCGTGCTTTGCAAAGGCTGTGTAAACGAGGGTCACAAGCGCGCCTGTGTGATTGTCAATCGCATCGATCTCGAGAGTTTCCGCTTCGTTTTCATCTGCGTAGGTGGAGGGAAGACCTTCAAGCACAGGCTTGCCCTTATATATTCTGTGCGAAACGTATCTTATATCGGTGGTAGCCGTACCGTCTGCGCCGCGAATCATTACCGCGCTTGCGCGGAAGTCACCGATACCGTGCGTGGGGTATTCGAGAAGCTGTGTGCCGAGTGGGATATTCGTTTCGGGGGAATTGGGGAAGAACGAGCTTATGTTGGTCTTGAAATGCATATATGTAAGATCGGTGTCGGGGATTCTTGCACCATAGTAGCGGTGAACGAGATAGTCGCCGTCGATGATCTCCAATACGTAGCTTGTGCCAGGGGTGTCAAGCTTGAAGCTTTTGCTGTTTTTGTCAAAAATAACAGACATAACGTGTTTCCTTTCTTTGCCTGCCGGGCGGCATTGCTTATAATTATACTTAAACAGATTATATAACAAAAGCTTCCAAAAGTCAATAAGAATAAGCAAAAAGCATATTGTATCACATTTTTTGCACCGGCAGAGCATACAATGGATAGCAACAGGCATTCATTATAAAGGGGAGCTGTTATGAAAACGAGATTAAGATCGGCGCTTATATGCGCTTTGCTTCTGAGCGTGTCGCTTGCAGGTATGCGTTACGGCAAGGATGAAAATTATCTTCCGTACAAGGATTACGGTGAGCACGCAAAAGAGGTATTTTATTCCTGCGACGGTGCTCTTGAGGCAAGTGCTCTAAGCTATTATTCGGCGAACAATATATTGAATATGTCGAAAACGGAAGTGTATGAAAGCGTATCGGCTGAGCCCGAAGTGCAAAAAAATCAGGTGCTTCCGCCCGTGATAGCTCCGCCGGACGGTATAGAGGTGTTTGATGAAGCCGGAGCTTGAATCGCTTTTTCAGATCCTGCTTGCGGTGTCTGTGCATGAGCTTGGACATATTTTGTGTATGCGTATATTCCGTGTGCCCCCAAAAAGCACAAGCGTGCGCTTCTGGGGGATAGGGATTAACGCCGATTTTTCGCACAGCTCATATGCTTGCGAGCTTGCCGTATACGCCGCCGGCAGTCTTTGTGATCTGATAATGGCAGTGTTTTTGCAAGGCTATCCCGAATACAGCTTTGCGTGCATCGCCTACGGAGTGTTCAATCTTTTGCCCGCCGGCTTTCTTGACGGTGGGGAGATACTGAAAATTTTACTGTCATTCACCGGGATTTCACGGTACAGAGTGAAAAAGATATGTGAGTGCGTAACATGGGCGTTTTGCATTATGCTGTGGGTGATATCGGTGTATTTTGCCCTGAAAGGAGCAGGGGCGGCTCTGCTTGTAAGTGCAGTCTATATGCTCGGCTTTTGCTTTTTGGACGGAAAAGGTTGACTGTTTGCTTGTTTTGCGGTAAAATATATACATTAAAATAAGCGAGGACAGTACAATGCTTGAAAAGGAATTTTTTGATAAAACGAGATTTACGCTTTTTGATGCGCCCTGCTTTGTTACGGATAAGAGCGGATATGTTGCATATTCAACACCAGCCTGCAAAAGACTTGCGGGAGGCAGACTTGAAAAGATCATGAAAGGTCACGTTCTGCCCGACGGAGAGTGCGAAACGCTTGATCTGAGCTATGGCAGGACAAACAAGCATTTTGATATTATGAACGTGCGGATATTCAGCGAAAGATATAACGTGGGAATAGACCGCGCACTTGCAAACGGAGCGTTTCCGATACTTTGTGAGGATAATCTCTGCCTGAAGGTAAGAAGCTTCAAGAATGAACTTAACATCCCGTTTTTCGGCGGCAGGATAATCAAGGGTGATACTGTAACAGGGCTCAAAATTGAAAAGGGACTTGAACAAACCAAGGTCACCGCGCTGTACAATACCGGATACACCTCTGTGGATATGCTCGTTTCAAGGGCAATAGATACAGTCAAATACAGAGCATCTCTGCTTGGATATATGATAGACCGTGAGGCGATGGTAGTACATAATTTCATATGCAACGTAAATGCGTTTGATCTTTCGCTTGTGTGCGAGTTGCTCATGATAATGATGTTGAGACGCGCAAGCGACCGTATACTTGACGTTAAGCTCAATTCCGAGGACGACAGATGCAATATCGTTATGAAAATCAAAAGTGACAGCGAAAAATGTAAAGGAGCCAGGGTCAAGGACATATTCGCTGACAGTGAAGATTTCACCTCGGTATTATGCTCGCTTGAAAAATTCTGCGAGGTATTCTCCTGGAAGCTCTTTTTCAAGACGGCGAAGGGAAGCACCGCAGCGGTGCTGTCGCTTCCGCTTAAAAATTACAGACCCTATCGCTTCAGAAGCGAGGATGAGGCATATCTTGATGAGATAACAAAAAGCGTGGGTATGCTTCTTGATGATGAGATAATATCTGTTTTGGAATAAAAATACCGCACGGCTGAGGCCGTGCGGTATTTTTATTTAAGTAGCTTTTCAAGCGTGAGCGTTGTGCCTACAAAGCTTCTTGCCGCTTCAAGCTCTGACAAATCTGTACCCTTGCCCTTTGATCTGGCACGGATAAGCAGGTTTTTCGGCGTGTCGTCGGGTGTTACAAGCTCTATCATATCTACGTCGTAGCCGTATGCCTCTAGCGTTTTTGCTCTGAGTGAATCGGTTAACACCTCGCATAGCTTTTGCGCACTCATTGAGTGCTTCAAGGTAAAGCCGAGCCCGGATTTTGCGGTATCAGAGAGTTCTGAGCGCTTTGAATATAATTCGTGATGACAGCACGGGGTTGAGAGAATGATGCGCGCGCCGCTTTTGATAGCGTGGGCAAGCACGATATCTGTTGCAATATCGCAGGCGTGGAGAGATACCACCATATCGGGGGATTTGTCGAGTCCAAGTCCTGCAATATCTCCGCAGATGAAACGTAATCCGCTCATTTTTGATGCGACCGCAACGCCGTTGCAGTAATCGATAACGTCGCGCTTGAGATCGGCTCCTATCATTTCGACCTTGAGCTTGAGTATCCGTTCAAGATAGAAATACAGCGCAAACGAAAGATAGCTCTTTCCGCAGCAAAGATCGTACACGAGGATATCCTCTTTTTCACTCAGCAAGGATGCCATATCGTTTACCGTTTCAAGGAAACGGTTGATCTGACGGTATTTTGACTGCATCTTGTCGTGGATGCGGCCGTTTTTGTCGGTGATGCCGAGCCTGTAAAGAAAGGGCTCGCTTAAGTAAGGATCAAGTATATGCTTCTTTTCCTTGTTGTGAAGCAGCGGCATAACCGTCTCTCCGCCTGATTTTATTTTGTTTCCAATGTATACCGAGCCCGATTTTGAAACCTTTATTTCGCATTCGCCCGAGCTTGTGAGGATATTGGTCTGCATATAACACTCTATCGCATAATCGGCAAGCAGAGAGTAAGCCTCCTCAAGAGGAATGTTTTTGTGTAAAGCCTTGTTGTCCTTTGTAAATGTTTCACTCTGAAAATAAAGCCCGTCCTTTTTCATAAAAGGTACGCAGACGCATCTTACAATGCTTTTGTCGCGCGGCTTTGAAAACACAATCTTTCTGAGCGTGTTGTTGTACGTGGCTTGCTTTATTATGCTTTTTATTTGTTCTTTTTCCATCATAAACCCCGAAAAGTGAGAATTCTTTTAATAAGTTTAACACAAAATTGCAGAAAAATCAATCGCAAAAGAAAAAAATTGCTTGACAATACATAAGCTTTGTGGTATAATGCACATTGGTATGGCATACGAAAGTATGTCCTCCTTACCGTACACAAATTTAATAATATGTGGAGGTGTACGGTCTAAAGTCCGCAAGGAGGTGTAAAAATGGCTAACATCATTTCATCCTATGAAACCATGTTCATCGTTGATATGACTACAGGCGAAGAAGCTGTTAAGGCTACTATCGCTAAGTTTACAGATCTTATCGCGAAGAACGGCACTGTTGAGGATATCAACGAATGGGGCAGCCGTAAGCTTGCTTACCCGATCAACGATATCAACGAAGGCTACTACGTAGTAGTAACATTCAAGAGTGCACCTGATTTCCCGGCTGAGCTTGAGCGTGTATTCGGTATTACTGATGGCATTATGCGTTCGGTAGTTATCAAGCTCGACGAAAAGATGCTTGCAAAGAAGGCTGCAAGAGCTGCTCAGGCTAAGACAGAAGCTGTCGAAGAGAAAGCAGAAGAAGCAGCTGAAGCAACAGACGCTGAATAAGCAAGGGAAAACGAAAGGAGCTCGCATTAATGGCTAACTTCAATCTCAACAAAATTACACTCGGCGGCAGACTTACTGCCGACCCCGAGCTCAGACAGACCAACTCCGGCGTAATGGTTACGTCTGTCGGTCTTGCCGTAAACAGAAGATTCGCTAACCGCGAGGACGCTCAGGCACAGCAGACCGATTTCTTTAACCTTGTCGCATGGCGCGGCATGGCTGAGTTCATATCGAAGTATTTCCACAAGGGATCGTCGATCTGTGTAGTCGGTTCGGTACAGGTTCGTAACTATACCGATTCGCAGGGCGCAAAGCGCACCTCGGTTGATGTTGTTGTGGACGAGGCTTATTTTGTGGACAGCAAGTCCGAGGCATCGTCATACAGTGCTTCCGGCGACGTTCCTTACTCTACTCCGGCACAGGAATCCAAGTTTGAGATCGTGCCTGAGGATGAGGATCTTCCGTTTTAATAACGGCAACAAAATAATACAGGAGGTTTCATCTAATGGATAACGTAAGAGAAAGCAGAGATGCACAGAAGCCCTTCCGCGCTAACCGCAAGAGAAAGAAGGTTTGCATCTTCTGTGCTGATAAGATTGATTACATCGATTATAAGGATGTAGCAAGACTCAGAAAGTTCACAAGCGAAAGAGCAAAGATTCTTCCCAGAAGAATCTCGGGCGCATGCGCAAAGCATCAGCGTCAGATCACAGTAGCTATCAAGCGCGCAAGAGTAGTTGCTCTTATGCCCTTCACAAGCGACTGAGTAAAGTAATAAAAAATCCCGACACACGGTGTCGGGATTTTTTTTTCTTATTGCTTGTTTGAATCTGAATATCATTGCCGCGACTTCGGCGCGTGTTGCTCTGTTTTCAGGCTTTACAGAACCGTCCTCGTATCCGTTTATAATCTTGTTTTCAACACAGAACGCAAGTGCATTTTTGTAATCGGGTGTGATTTTATCCATGTCTGTGAAGTCAAGCACAGCAGCATTGATTTCGGGTGAGCCTGCAAATCGGTAGAGCATATCGGCAAGCTCCTCACGGGTTATATTTTCATCGGGTCTGAATTTGTCTGATTCAGGCACTATACCGTTTTCATATGCCCAGCGAACGCTGTCATTGTACCATGCGTCGGCATTTACGTCGGTGTACGGAAGCTTGGATTTGCCTGCCTTGCCGTCAGCCATACGCATGAGGACGGTTGCCGTCATTGAACGTGTCATTGAAGCACCCGGCGCAAATTCGAATTTACTGATACCCTGATATAAGCCCTTGTCCAAAACATAGTTGATATAGCTTCTGCCCCAGAATCCGTCGGGTATGTCACCGAATACGGGAGTATTTTTCAAAGGAGTATACAGATCATACATATTGCCAAACAGCCCGGTCTTTGTATAATAGAACCTGCCACCCTTTTCAAAACCGGCATTTACCGCTTTTGATATTGCTTCTGCGGTATATGGGTGATCGACCACATTTCCGGTACCGGTGCCGGGATTTGATACCATATACCCAAGATATTTGTCATCCTCCATTATATATACGTTGTCATGGAAGTTGTACTGAGTCGGAGCGACCGCGGCTACCTTGAGCGCGTATTTTGAAGCGAACAGGTTTACATTATTATATATATTGTTCCCCTCAAATTTAAGCGAGGTGTTTGTTGCACCGTAGAAGAAGTTGCCGTCCTTGTTCGGACGCTGGTGACTCCAACCATAGCCTGCGAAGCGTGTGTAGTTGTCATAAAGCTTTATATTGGTGATACCCGCTTCGCCGGTTCTATTCAAGTTCCAGAATTCAAGACCTGTGTTACAGAACTCGGAGACATTCTTATACGCTGTGATATTGTTGGATATTATGGGTTTGCTTGATTGCGAGGTATAACAGCAGTCGTATATCTGTGACGCGTAGCAGTGGTGTACCGTGTAATTGTCAAGAGCGAAGCACTCGACTGCATTACCATATCGTACAGTTCTGCCGTCATTGTACTGAAGCGCGCCGCCGATCCACTTAAATGTACAATACTGTACTGTAAGATTTGTGACTAAGTCGAAATGAATACCGTGTGTACTTGTTCCGAATATCTCGATATTATCAATAATAACATTGTCTTTGCCGTCACCGTTGATACCGTAGCCCTTGTCGGTAAGTTCAATCGATGAGAAACGCGTGGCAGGGTTGCCGTCTTTTGAGTATACGTACACCGTGCTGTCTTCCCAATTGTGGTAGAACTCAAGATCACCCTTGAGTCCGCTCTGATCCTTGAACTCGCCCACGGGTACCGTTTGCCACTCAAGGCCGTTAAAGACGGTTCCGTTGTCAACGCGCATATCTTCCGTAGTCTTTGATACCTTTATTCCCCACGCGTCTCCACCGTCAAAAACGATAGTGCCGATGTCTTTGGATGATCCGATTCTTTCCTTGAACGCATAAACGTTTGGGTATTCGGTGAGCGTCCATTTTGTGGGATCGGAAGCGTCGATTGAACAGATGAGCTTAGGCTTTGCGCCTGTTCCGTATGCCGAATAAGTAACGCCGTCGGCGACTTTTAATGGAGAGGTTATCCTCCACGTATCGCCTCGCTTCAAGAACACCCCGTCACCCGGCTCAAAGCGTGAGAAGGACGACACCTTTTCGATCGACTTCCATGCACTCTCGGGCGAAAGACCGTCGTTTGAGTCGCTTCCGTCGACCGAAACATAGTATTTAGTACCCGTGACCTCAACGGTGGTGGGCGAGTATACTATCTCATCGATGAGCGCATCGATCTCTGTCATATACTTATCTATCAGCTTGTCTGAAGCCTCGCTAAATTCAAACGATCCGCCCGGCTTGTACTCGTGTTCTTTCTCGTCGTATACGAAATTGTTTGCATCGGCTTCGCTTTTGAAGCAGGCAATATACCTGATATCGAAATATTTTTCGGATTCAAGCGTTACACTCTGTGTGCCGAAGGGCTTGATGCGAAATGTCGCACCCATGTGTCCCGCAGGAAGAACGCCTGCGCCGCCCGTCATGTTATCAAGGTTGAATATTACCTCATGCCACTGACCGTCACCATTTACGGAAGGCTTTTTATTGAGCCAGCTTTCGCGCGGTGAGCGTATTGTTGCGTCGAGAAACGGCGCATCTGAATCGGTACGGTAAACAAGCTTAATGAATTTGTATTCGGCAAGCGATATATCAGGAGGGGTCAGATTGAAGTTAAGCCCGTCGTTACTGTATTCGCATTTGGAAGCGACACCGTGGAAAAATTTTCCCTTATCATCGCTTTCAACGGTGAAGTCGATACCGTATGCGATAAAATCGTAGGTTGAGTACATACGCGATGCACTGTAAACGGTTTCATTCGCTTCGGCGCCGACTGCCAGAGGTATTATCTGAAGCATTGTTATCATTAGCGAAAAAAGGGAAATCAGACGTTTGAATAATAATTTCTTCATAATTTTTCTCCTGTTTGCTGGTAACTATATGATAACACAATAATAGTGTTATGTCAATAGAGATTGTGAAAAATCATGCTTTTGCCTGAACTCACAGACCGACACATAAATCCAAGTTTTATTTACACCGTTTTATGAGTGTTGGATAAAACATTTTTTATTTTTTTGTTATGCGCTATCGTTTCTCCTACTGCTCCGAACCGAAAATTTTGAGGATTTTAAAGCTCGGTGCAAAGAGTGTACATATTCTTGCCAAATGGTTCTTTTTCGGTAATATAGAATATACTTCCGGGCTCAAAGCCTTTGCTCTGTAACTCGTTTACGTTTTTTTCGTCATAGGGAGTACTTGTGGGCCAGTTACCCTCGCTTGACCAGGGCATTTCACATATGCCGCCGATAAGCTTGTCCTTTTCCATAAAGTAGATATTATCGTGGAAGTTGTAGTGGTCCTTTCCCGTAGCTCTTGCATAGTGTGACTGAACAGAGCAGAACAGATTTATATTGTCCCTCACGTGGTTACCGAAGCTTACTCTTGCAAGGCCGTTTGCACCGTAGTAGAAGTTAGAATCCTTAAAGGGTCTCTGGTGACTCCAGCCGTAGCCGTTGAATCTTGAATAGTTATGGTAAAGGTCCATATTGGTGAGAAGCCCGTTTTTCTGCCATACCTCAAGACCGGTATTGCAGAACTCACTCAGGTTGTCGTGCATTTTTATATTACGCATAATAGCGGGACCGAATATCTGAACAGTCCAACAGCAATCGTATACGTGGGACGCATAGCAGTGGTGTATAACGAAATTGTCGCTTGAACCGTAGGATTCAACCGCGTTGCCGAAGCGAACGCCGTGGTCGCGGCCATATGCACGTCTGCCTTGGATTGAGCCGCCTATCCACTTGAAGGTACAGTACTGCACTGTGACGTTGTACATATCGTGACCCGCAACACCGTGAGAACCCGAGCCGTATATTTCAAGATTGTCTATGGTTGTGTCAATACAACAGCCGAGAAAAATGCCGTGGCCCTTGTCCGCAAGCTCTATTGACTCAAATCTGTCACCGGGGTTGCCGTTAATTGAATAAAGGTAGAGGTATTCGCTGTCGAAATCGTGGTAGTATTCGAGGTCATTTTTGAGGTCGCGGTAGTCTGTGAATTTTGCGTTTGTAACGTCATACCACTCAAGTCCGTTGAATACTCTGCCTATATCAAGTCTTTCGCCGTTGTCCCGTTCCTCAATTTTGATACCCCAACACTTGCCGCCGTCAAAGATGATGCAGCCTACGTCGCGGGTATCGCCGGGAAGCTTTTCGGCATAGCGGTATATGTTTTCGCATTCGGTTTCAAGCCAAAGGCTTTTGTCGGACGCATCAAGAGAGCATATAAGCTTGGGCTTCGGCCCCTCGCCGTAAGCAGAGTAGGTCATACCCTTTTTAGCTTCGAGTGAATAGGTCTGTCTGAAGCTGTCTCCGCGGCGGAAGAATACTCCGTCGCCGTATGAAAACATGGTCTTGTTTACCTTTTCAATCGTTTTCCAGGGGGTTTCGGGTGTAAGGCCGTCGTTATCGTCATTACCCTCTGCGCTGACGTAATATTTTGTTCCTGTAATCTCAACGTTCGTTTTCGAGTTTTCGATTTCTTCCTTGAGAGCATCGGCTTCGTCCATATATTTGTTTACAAGCGATAAGTCCGCTTTGAGAAAAGACATTTTGTGCCTCCTTGCGCATTTGTTGATCAAATTATAACATAAAACAAGGCCCTTGTAAATATTATATTATAAACAATACCAGACACAATTTTACTAATTTGACAAAAAACTTGGCATGTGCCGCGTTTTTTGGTTCTCATATCCCAAACAGATAAATTACATTGACTACAAGGATGTAGCAAGACTTATAAAGTTCACAAGCGACTGATTAAAGTAATAAAAAATCCCGACACACGGTGTCGGGATTTTTGTTTGTGAGCATATTTTTTCTTTGCTATTGAAAAAATGGGCAAAATGTGATAAAATAAAGCTGATATCGTGAATTTTGGAGATCTGTTATGGAAATAAAAAACACAAGACTATACAAATGGCTTGACAATTACTGGTACCATTATAAATGGGTGACTATCATTGCAGCACTTTTTGCTGTGTTTGCCATAGTCAGCACAGTCCAGCTTATGACAAATGAAAAAGGTGACATATATGTTATGTACGCAGGCCCTGAGGTCATAAGCGTGCAGAATATAGGGTATATTGAAAAAGCGTTTGAAAATATCGATGACAAGGACTACCACGAAGACGGAGAGATAAACGCGGTATTGCGCGAGCTTACCGTGAAGTCGCCCGATGAGCTTGAATCCGAGGCGCGCGCACAGCTTGAAGCAGACGGTGTTGCCAACGAGGGATATATGCTCAATGAGCAGGTGGCGCGCTCGTATATGAGTCAGAATCTGCAGGTCTTCAATCAGGAAATACTCGGCGGAGATTCGGTGATATGCCTTCTTTCTCCTTATACATATTCGATCGTGCACGAGAGCGGCGGATTTATGACACTTGAAGAAGTGCTCGGGTACACGCCCCAAGGCGCGTATGACGAATGCTCGGTTTATTTGCGCGACACGGATTTCGGAAGCCTTGAAGGGCTTGCGATACTGCCTGATGATACGCTTTTCTGTATAAGACGCTTGTCAAGCATGGCTTTCCTTAAGGGACAGAATAAAACCGAGGCAGCTCATAAATACCATCTTGAAAAGTTCAAATCCGCATTAGCTTACAAGAAAAGCGCAGATATGACAGGAAACTAATGTAAAAAATCCCCAATAATGAAAAAAATCACTCTGCTTTTTAATTCAAAGTGACGAAATTGTTAAAAATAGTAAAAAACACTTGTAAACTTGACCGAAATAGAGTAAAATAATATCTGTTGGGGTATGAATATGGGTTGTTAATTTTTTAACAACCACCCTTCAAATACGGTAAAATTTATTTATATAAAACGGAGGAAACAAAAATGTCAGTTAAAGTTGCTATTAACGGCTTCGGCCGTATCGGACGTCTCGCATTCAGACAGATGTTCGGTGCAGAAGGCTATGATATCGTTGCTATCAACGACCTCACAAAGCCCTCTATGCTCGCTCACCTTCTCAAGTACGATACCGCTCAGGGCGGTTACTGCGACAAGCTTGGTGAAAATGTTCACACAGTAAGCGCAGATGATGAAGCAGGTACCATCACAGTTGACGGTAAGACACTCAAGA
>JAGCNJ010000029.1 GCA_017646005.1 Clostridia bacterium
AAATGAAGCCTGTAGAATCTTAAAGCAAACTCTCCCTCAGTCACCTACGGTGCCAGCTCCCAAACGACCGCTTGCGGTCGTATACAGAGGGAGCCTTTCCGACAACCGTATCCAACCGCAGGTCGGTGCTTATCTTCAAATTTCGCCGCAGGGAAAGAGATAAAAAAGGGGAAACCGCAGAGGTTTCCCCTTTTTCGCGTCTTTGGTTACTTTCATCGCGTGATGAAAGTAACTCCCCCGGAAGGGTAAGCAAACGATTACAAGAAACAAAAACGCTCGCCGATCTGCAAATCGGCGAGCGTCATCTTTATCTATTCAAAAACAAACATTTATACAATCTTATTCTTGTTCTGATTGTAAGCAGATGTAGGGTTCACAAACTCTCTCCATTCAAGTCCGCCGCTTTCAAGCGCCATTACAAGAATCTCCGCCGTCGCAATATTGGTAGCTATCGGCACGTTTGAAAGATCACACATTCTGAGAAGATTATCCTCTATCTCGGTATCAAGCGTTTCAGTTCCGCTTACGTCTCTGAAGAAAAGCACAAGGTCAATCTCATTATACGCTATTCTTGACGTGATCTGCTCTGCACCACCGTGTGTACCCGAAAGTAATTTATCTATACTGAGACCGGTCGCCTCTTCAACGTATTTCCCCGTTATACCGGTCGCACATATTCTATGCTTACTGAGTATGCCGCAATATGCAATACAAAACTGCGCCATAAGCTCCTTTTTCTTATCGTCTGCGATTATCGCTATAACCATTTCTTAAATCCTTTCTCCTTAGTTGCCGGATGTGTCGCCGGTGCTGAGTATTTTCTTATAATCCTTGCCGGAAAAGCCCTCGAACAGAGGTATCTGTCTTCCGTATATACGCTTTGATATGTTGCCAAAAGCAACCCTTGCGTTATTCCTTTTAGGCAAAGCGTCGATAAGCTCTCCGCTTTCCTGACGTATCATCAATTCACGGTCAAACGGCACTATTCCCAAAAGCATCGTTTTTGAGCTGTCGATCATTTCGATTATTCCCGTCCTGTATGCCGCAAGCGCGCTTTTCACGTCAAAGCTGTTTATTAAAAGCTTTTGCTTCTTAACGCCGAACTCATCAAGCAGATCGCTTGTAAAGCTCGCCGCGCGGATAGCCGACGGCATATGTGAGCATACGATTATCGCCTGATCGGACACGGGTGCGCTGAGCGCGATCGAATCGTCGTCAGCCGCAGGTGCATCGATGATTATATAGTCTATCTCCTTGCCGTCATGCTTGAATTCACGAAGCTTTTCTATAACACTTTCAAACTCCTCTTTTTCTATAACGGCGTGTCTGTCGGACGGTGCCGCGAGAAAATAAAGCGAATCCGAACGTGTGTCCTTTACTATAGCGCGGTCAATTTCGCAACGTCCCTTTGCGACGTCGAAGATATTGAACACTGCTCTGTTTTCAAATCCCATTATCAGATCAAGGCATCTCATTCTGAAATCACAGTCTATGGTGATGACCGAAAAGCCTGCCGTTGCGAGAGCCATTGACACATTGGCGGCGACGGTAGATTTTCCGATCCCGCCCTTACATGAGGTTACAAGAACTGTTTCTGACATAATCCTCTCCGGGGTAGTGCGTTTTTGCGTACTTTTATGCAAATATATCATACGCGCACTATAATAATACCATATTATTGGTACATTTGTCAATAGGTTGACACCTAAATTATAACAAGCACAGGAAAACGGGTGTCAGACATGACACCCGTGATCTTCTGTTTTTCAGATATAAAGCGGATACTTTTCGCAGATCTTTGTTACCTCGGATCTGATATAGTCGGCGCTGTTTTCAAAATCCTTAGCCGCAAGAGCGATAAGCTCTCCGAGCTTTACCATCTCTTCCTTACCGAGACCGCGGGAGGTTACTGCAGGAGTACCTACTCTGATACCGCTTGTGATAAAGGGAGACTGAGGATCGTCGGGTATCGCGTTTTTATTTACTGTGATATAGACCTCATCAAGGCGATGCTCAAGCTCCTTGCCTGTTACGCCTACGCTTCTCAAGTCAAGAAGTATAAGGTGGTTATCGGTACCGCCCGAAACGAGATCAAGTCCGTTATCCTTGAGCGATTTAGCAAGCACCTGCGCGTTTTCAACTATCTTTTTCTGATATTCCTTGAATTCGGGCTTAAGTGCTTCGCCGAAGCACACAGCCTTGGATGCGATAACGTGCATAAGAGGACCGCCCTGTGTTCCGGGGAATATTGCCTTGTCTATCTGCTTTGCAAGCTCTTCCTTGCAAAGGATCATACCGCCGCGGGGACCGCGGAGGGTCTTATGTGTCGTTGTTGTAACAACGTCTGCGTATTCAACGGGGTTGGGATGAAGTCCTGCCGCAACAAGACCTGCGATATGAGCCATATCTACCATAAAATATGCGCCAACGCTCTTTGCGATCTCGGAAATACGCTTGAAATCGATAATTCTCGGATATGCGGACGCACCTGCAACGATAAGCTTGGGCTTGCACTCCTTAGCCTGTGCTTCGAGCTTGTCGTAATCGATGCGATGGGTTACGCTGTCAACGCCGTAGGGAACGAAGTTATAATTCTTGCCCGACATATTAACGGGGCTTCCGTGAGTAAGGTGACCTCCGTGAGCAAGGTTCATACCGAGCACTGTGTCTCCGGTTTCAAGAAGCGCAAAATATACAGCAAGATTAGCCTGCGCACCGCTGTGAGGCTGTACGTTGGCGTGCTCTGCGCCGAATATCTTCTTTGCACGCTCGCGTGCGATATCCTCTGCGATGTCAACACATTCACATCCGCCATAGTAACGCTTTGCCGGGTATCCCTCTGCGTATTTATTGGTAAGCACGGTTGCCATTGTAGCCATAACCGCAGGTGAAACGACGTTTTCGGACGCGATAAGCTCAAGGCCTCTCTGCTGACGTGCAAACTCCTTTTTCACTGCGTCTCCGACTTCCGCGTCAAAGCCGCAAATAAAATCCATAATATCTCTGATCATTTTGATTCCTTTCCGACCGGGAAGGTCTTTGCCACGAGGGCGAAATTTACTTTACCCATAAAGTATACCATATATTTCCCATTTTATCAAGTCTTTAGATGCATAATAATTCATTTTCGGCAAAAAATATTCAAAAGAGCTATTTATTCTGCTTATCACTATTGAAATTTTACATAATTTGTGATATAATTGTCAGGTATGATTATAAGTCCGGTGTATCCGGCTTGGACTTTACTTATTATTTGGAGGTAATTATGGCAGAACTTAAAAAGCTTTCAGGCTTCAAGGGCGTAGACGGCCCTGTTGTAACAATCGTAATGGACGGCATCGGCATCGCGCCCGAGGGCATCGGAAACGCAGTTTCAGGCGCGTACACACCCACCCTTGATATGCTCGCAGCAAACTATCCCATGCTCAAGCTTAAGGCTCACGGTATGGCAGTAGGTCTTCCCTCGGATGACGATATGGGCAACTCCGAGGTGGGTCACAATGCGCTCGGCGCAGGTCAGGTGTTTGCTCAGGGAGCAAAGCTTGTTACTCAGTCGATAGAAAGCGGCAAGATATTCTCGTCAGATGCATGGAACGAGATCATCGACAACGTAAAGACAACGGGCGGCACACTTCATTTCTTAGGACTTTTCTCGGACGGTAACGTTCACTCTCACATAGACCATCTCAAGGCTCTCATAGTCAGAGCAAAGGAAGAAGGCATAAAGAAGGTAAGAGTTCACATTCTTATCGACGGACGTGACGTTGGCGAAACGTCCGCTCTTGAATATATCAGACCCTTTGAAGAATTTCTTGCTTCACAGAGAAGCGCAGATTTTGATATTATGATCGCATCCGGTGGCGGAAGAATGAAGATCACGATGGACAGATACGAGGCTGACTGGAGCATGGTCGAGCTTGGCTGGAAGACACACGTTCTCGGCGAGGGAAGACAGTTCGCAAACGCCGAAGAAGCAGTGCTCGCATACAGAGAAGAGTTCAAGGTAATCGACCAGGATCTTCCTCCCTTCGTTATAGCCGAAAACGGCAAGCCCGTAGGTACAATTGAGGACGGCGACAGCGTTGTATTCTACAACTTCAGAGGCGACCGTTCGATCGAGATCTCCAAGGCATTTGAGGATACAAGCTTTGATAAATTTGACCGTGTACGCTTCCCCAAGGTTGCATACGCAGGTATGCTTGAATACGACGGCGACCTTCATATTCCGAGCCGTTACCTTGTTTCTCCCCCCGAAATCACAAACACAATGGGCGAATATCTCGCAGATATGAAGATACCCCAGCTTGCTATTTCCGAAACTCAGAAGTACGGTCACGTTACCTATTTCTGGAACGGAAACAAGTCGGGCAAGTTTAACGAGGAGTATGAAACCTATATCGAAGTTCCCTCCGACGTTATCCCATTCGAACAGAGACCGTGGATGAAGAGCGCGGAGATCACAGACAAGCTTATAGAATGCCTTGAATCGGGCAAGTACAAGTATCTGCGTGTGAACTTCCCCAACGGCGATATGGTCGGACACACGGGTAATCTTCTCGCAACAAGAATCGGCGTTGAATCGGTAGACCTTGAGCTTAAGAGACTTCTTGAGGTGATCGATAAGCTTCACGGTGTTGCACTTATCACGGCAGACCACGGAAATGCTGACGAAATGTTTGAGCTTGACAAGAAAACAGGCGCACCCAAGGCGGACAAGAACGGTAATTTCAAGGCTAAGACCAGCCACACACTCAATCCCGTTCCCTGCTATATCTTTGATAATTACTACAAGGACAGCTACAGCGTAAAGGCTGACGAGGGTAATTTCGGTCTTTCAAACGTAGCGGCTACGGTTGTAAATCTTCTCGGCTACGAAGCTCCCGCTATGTGGGATGCCTCGATGATCGAAGCAAAGTAATATACAAGAATTCCCGACGGGTCTACCGTCGGGAATTTATTAAGGAGTGATAATAATGAAGTTTTTCAAGAAAAGACGGTTAGTATGTCTTTCGCTTTCATATATTATCGCTCTTTTTATTTCCGCTTATATGCCGACAAATATAAGAGTACCGATTGTAAGCATACTATTGCTTATTCTCGTTGCTATTGCCTGTGCGCTCATAATACGGCAGCTTTCAAGGAGGCAAAGAATATTTGCCGAACACAGACTTATCCTTTCCTGCATATTCTGTGCCGTAGTCGCACTGATATTGCCCGTGTTTATGTTCAATATCAAAAATTCAGGCGTAAACGCGCTTGACGGCAAAAGAGTAAGCATCAGAGCAGAAATCACAAAACTGAATGCCGAAGAAAACGAGTATGCCTCCTTCAACGCCCGCGTTTACGAGGCAGACGGAAATGAGTGCGATTTCACGCTTCTTGTGTTCTGTGAATTTTCACCGCAGATCAAAAACGGTGATATCTTTCTTGCAAAAACTACCCTGACAGACGATATCGACCCTCACTACTATCCCGAAGCGGTATGCAGAAGAAGCAATATCCTTTACTCTGCTGTGATTACATCGGAGGACGATTTTGAAGTGATCTCTCAAAGCAAGAGTTTCACCTATATTCTTGACACGCTCAGCCGCCGTACAGGGTACAGGCTCGAGCGTCTTTTTTCGTATGACACGGCAAATTTGGCAAAAGCGCTTCTGCTCGGCGACAAGCACGAGCTTCCGGGATTGCTTTCCCGCGACTTCGGACGCGCGGGAATTTCACATCTGCTTGCGCTCAGCGGTATGCATCTTGCGCTGATGACAGGCTTTATAATCGGCTCGCTCAAGCCGATCGTAAAATCAAGAAAAATCAGGTTCATACTGACCTCACTGCTTGCCGCTTTTATAATGATATTCACAGGTGGCTCGGCATCCATAGTACGTGCCGCCCTTATGCTGATACACTATCAGGCGGGAAATCTTATCCGCGACAGAGCCGATATCGTCACCTCGCTTTTTGCAGTTACCGCCGGCATACTCGCAATCGATCCTTATTCGGTATTTGATGCAGGGCTTATTCTTTCATTTTCGGCAACCCTCGGCATCGTACTTACCCTTGAATTCACCTTCACTTTTTCTTCAAGGCTTTTCGGCGCGCCGAGCGCTACCGAAACGGTACGCGATATCCTGCGGGTATGCTTCCAGGGCATATGTATATCCTTCTTCGCAAGCTTATTTGTAAACGTCCCGTGCTTCTTCCTTTTTGACCGCATATCCTTGTTAAGCATTTTCACTACCCTGCTGTTCACACCGCTTATAGCCGTATTTATGCTGTTTTCATCACTTGCGCTGATCTTATCTGCTATCCATATGTCAGCCTTTCCCTGCGCTTTGGCAGAAGTCTTATATTCTCTTACAGAGAAGCTGTGCTCACGCATATCGGAGCTTGACAACATTATGATTTCAACAAACAATCCTTTGCTTTGCGTATATACGGGATTGCTTATAAGCTTTTTTACCTTCTGTGTTGTCAAGGACGTAAGGCTTTCTCATTTCGCCACAGGCGCACTTTGCTTATACCTCATGCTTTTATCGGGCTTTGCCGTATACACCTGCGCATTAAGCTTTGACACACAGCTACATATAATAGCAAAGGAAAAAGACAGCGGATTTTTCATAAGCAACAGGCACACCAGCGCATACGTTGACGTCTCTTACGGCTCAAGCGACATAAATAACGATGCAAGTATAGGTGTCTGCGAGCATCTTGACACAGAGCTTGATTATTACGTGATTACGCATTTTCACTTCGACCACGCAAGCGCGATCAGAAAATTCAATGAATACACACTCATCCGTAAGCTTTTACTGCCTGTTCCTCAAAGTGAGACCGATATTCTTTACGCCGATATGATCACCGAAACCGCCGAGCGCGCGGGCATAGAATACGAATACTTCAACAGTCAAAGCAAGCTTGAGCTTTGTAATATAAGCTTTTCTTCACTTGATATCGAAAGAAAGAACAAATCATCACACCCGTACGTTACCCTGCTTTTTGAATATGAAGATGAAAATATCGTATACACCTCCGGAATGACTGAAAAATCGGCGTCATTTGAAGCCTTCAAATCGATAATAGGAAAAGCCGACACGGTAATTGCGTCAACTCATCCCAAATGTAATCTTAAGCTTTCGGACTATACAAATAACAATGCGAGAATTTTAAGCTTCGGGGACACTTACTCATCAAGCGGAAATGAAATCAGCTTGCCGTATTGCATATGTGCGCTTATTCCGGGAAAATGTTGATTATTGTTTACTTATTTTGCTTGTCACGTATTGCAAAATATTACAAAATGTGGTATACTAAACAGGATTGCCAAAGCAAAGGAGCCGCGGGCTATGAAAAAGGTTAAATTACTCTATTCCCGTAAGCCGGGAAAGATTTCAATAGATAATTTTGACGAGGTCAAACAGTACGTAAATGAGGCTGTAAAGCCATATCTGCGCGATAATTACGGAGAAAACACCTCGCGTGCCGCATACGACAGGCGTATGCTTACAAAAATCAAAAATGAGCTTGAAGGGGCTTCAAAGGAGCCTGTCCGCGTATACAGCGAGCCGCTTGAAAAGGTGCGCTTTTCGCTTATGCAGCTGACCTCTCCCATCGATGCGCACATTTCAAGAATAGACGAGTATATTAAAAGCCGTGTCCGTAATAAAAGCGAGAAAACACTTTCGCTCATACGTGCCTTTTACGATTCAAATTCGTCCGTTCTCGGCAATTACACCGACATGGTCTTTGAAAGCCCGGCATTTATGGAAGAAAAATGGCTTGCAAGCGAAAACCTCTCAATGACCACAAAAAACGCCATAATCGAGAAGATAAACCGTGCGGCAAGCGACATCTCATCAATTGAAACCACCTCGGCAACCTTAGCACCCGTTATGCTCGCAAAGTATTTTGAAACACTGAAGCTTGATGACGTGCTTGCTTTTCGGGATATGATCGTAAAGGCGGCAAACGGTCACCTGCCCGGCATCGTGCGCACGGCAGACTCGGACTTTGCCTGCGCGGAAATCACGCTCAACTGCTCCGAGGATACCTTCCACCGTACACTCGACCAGCTCAAGCTGATGAATATTGACTATTTCGTAAAATCAAGCCCGTATCCCACAGTGCTTCATGAAATAAAGTCGCCTGATTTTGACACCTTCGTGGCTCTTGACATAGAAACCACAGGCTCGCTCGGAGCATCGATCGGCGACGGACCCGCGCAAATTACGGAGATAGGTGCGGTAAAGGTTGAAAACGGAATTATAACCGACCGCTTCTCTATGCTCGCAAACCCCGGCAGACCAATAACTCCACACGTTGTAAGGCTTACTCATATCACAGATGAAATGGTCGCAGACAAGCCCCCCGTGGATGAGGTCATAAAAAAATTCTTTGAATTTGCAGGTGATCACGTTCTTGTCGGTCACAGCATTAAAACGAGCGATCTTCCTTTTATCTGCCGCGCGGCAAGCAAGGCAGGAATAGAATTTAAAAACGAATATTTCGATACCTGCGAATACGCGGCAACGCTTAAGGAAAAATACGACTGGCAGAAGATAAAGCTTGAATATTTGAGTGAGCTTTTCGGAGTAAAGCTCAAGGACGCACACCGCGCCTGGGCTGATGCGGAGGCAAACGTAGGCGTATATTTTGCACTCAAGGCACTTAAAAACGATTAAATTCACAGACATTGGAAATACTAATTTCAATTATAGCAAGCTATGAGGTAACATAAATGAAAAAGACAAAAATAGTCTGCACGCTCGGCCCTGCCTGTGAAAGCGAGGCAGTGCTTGAGGAAATGTTACTTTCGGGCATGGATGTTGCCCGTATTAACTTTTCCCACGGCTCTCGCGAGCAGCACAAGGAAAAAATCGATCGCTTCAAGGCAGTCCGCGAAAGGCTCGGTCTGTATACGCCTCTGCTTCTTGATACAAAGGGACCGGAGGTGCGCATAAAGACCTTTGAAAAATCTCCGGTCACATTAAACGACGGAGATCTTTTCACTCTATGCCTTTACGATACGGTAGGCGACAACACCAAGGTTTCGGTAACACATACCGGACTTTACAAGGATATTTCCCGCGAAAGCCGCATACTTATAGATGACGGGCTTATTGAGCTTTCGGTCGAAAGCCTTGATGAGCGCGAAATAGTATGCCGCGTTGTAAGCGGCGGTCAGGTGTCGGACAACAAGGGAGTAAACGTTCCCGGTGCGCATCTTTCGCTTGATTTTCTTTCCGAGCGCGACCGCGAGGATATTCTTTTCGGCATCTGCGAAGATTTTGATTTTATCGCCGCTTCATTCACACAGTGCGCCGACGATATCTTGAAAATACGCCATCTGCTTGAAGAAAACGGCGGCGAGGATATACTCATTATCGCAAAGATTGAAAACGGTGCGGGTGTTGCCAATATTGACGAAATATTAAGCGTATCCGACGGAATTATGGTAGCTCGCGGAGATCTCGGCGTTGAAATTCCGCTTGAGGATATTCCGATAATCCAGAAAAGCGTCATATCAAAGGCGTATACGGCTGGAAAGCCCGTAATCACGGCGACCCAAATGCTTGAAAGCATGACGAAGAATCCGCGTCCGACGCGTGCGGAAATAACCGACGTCGCAAACGCTATATACGACGGCTCAAGCGCGCTTATGACCTCAGGCGAAACGGCTATCGGAAAGCATCCGGCAGAGGTTGTACGTACTATGGTAAAAATAGCGCGCCGCACAGAAAGCGATATCGACTATTCAAGCAGATTTTCGCGCTTGTCACCCAAGGGCTTCCTGGGCGTGACGACGGCGGTGTCACACGCCGCCTGCACGACTTCGCTTGATCTTGACGCAAAGGCGATAATCGCAGTTTCAAAATCGGGCAAAACCATCAGGATGATAAGCCGATTCAGACCGAAAACAGCAATAATCGGCTGTACACCCGTGGAAAAGACCTGCCGTCAGCTTATGCTTTCCTGGGGTGTTTATCCCATCCTTATAGAAGAAAAATCCAACACCGATGAGCTTTTCGACCACGCGGTAAGCTGCGCGCTTGAAAATTCGCTCGTATCGCTCGGCGATCTTGCGGTATTGACCGCAGGCACACCTCTCGGCTTTTCGGGCACCACCAATATGATAAAGGTCGCTATCATCGGAGACACGCTCGTTACGGGTGTCGGCATCGGAAATAATACCGTATGCTCGGAGCTTTGCGTTTGCCAGAGCGAAAAGGACGCGCTTGATAATTTCAAAAGCGGCTCTATACTCGTAATTCCCTATACGACAAACAGAATAATCGATCTCGTGCGTAATGCCAAGGGCATCATCTGCGAGCAGACAGGCGAGGATTCGCACGCTGCAATACTTGCCCGCGCATTCGATATCCCCGCAATTATAGGAGCTGTCGGTGCAACAAAGATACTGACAAGCAACACCGCGGTCACCCTTGACCCCAAAAAGGGCATCGTGTTCAGCGGTGAAATATACAAGTAAGCTTTTATTAGTATGACCTGCAGGTCGGAAAGGCGCAGAATATGACAAGGCTTGAGGAATTTTTTGAGTATATAAGCGGTAAGAAAACAGCTTTGCTCGGACTTGGCATCTCCAATACTCCGCTTATAGATTTTCTGCTTTCACACGGAGCAAGGGTATGCGCTCACGATAAAAAGGAGCGCGACGGCTTTGATCCGGCTTTCATATCGGCTCTTGAAGGAAAGGGTGTTTCGCTTTGTCTTGGCGCAGACTATCTTGATAACATCGACGCTGATATCATCATCAAGGCGCCCGGTATAAGAAAGGATGCTCCCGCGCTTGTAAGGGCTGTGGAAAACGGCGCGTTGCTCACATCCGAAATGGAGCTTTTCTTTAAGCTTTCACCCTGTGAAAAGCTTGCGATCACCGGAAGTGACGGCAAGACCACCTCGACCACGCTCGTTCATCTGATGCTCTCAGAGCATTATAAGGATACGGATACAAAGGTCTACGTCGGCGGAAATATCGGCAAGCCGTTATTCTCGCTTTCGGGCGAAATGAAAAAAGAAGATATAGCTGTGCTTGAGCTTTCAAGCTTTCAGTTGCACGCGATGCAAGCCTCTCCAAGCGGTGCTATAATCACTAACGTAGCTCCAAATCATCTCGATTGGCATACAGACTACGGTGAATATATCGAATCCAAAAAGCGCATATTCAGCTTTATGGATAACGGTACAGTCGTGCTTAATTTCAAAAACGACGTCACCCGTGAAATGGCGGCAGAGCTGCCACACGGTTGCCGCGTGCGCTATTTTACTTCGGAGGATGCGGGTATGATACCCGATCTTTACACCTCGGTATATACCGATAACGGCGGTATATACGTCTGGGACAGCGAAAAGGGCGAAAAGATTCACATAATGGACGTAAGCGACATACTTTTGCCGGGCGTACATAACGTCGAAAACTATATGGGTGCGATCGCACTCTTGTACGGCAGAGTTGATATATCGGTGTTCAAAAGAATCGCGCAAAGCTTTGGCGGAGTTGCACACAGAATCGAGCTTGTACGCGAAAAGGACGGCGTGAAATATTATAACAGCTCGATAGATTCAAGCCCCTCGCGTACAATGGCGGCGCTTAACGCATTCGGAGACAAAAAGGTCATCGCGATAATGGGCGGATATGATAAGCATATACCCTATGACGTTATGGGCGACTGTGTATGTAAGCATACGCGCGCGGTGGTGCTGACAGGCGCGACGGCAGAAAAGATACACAATGCGATAATCGGATGCGAGAGCGCAAAAAGTGAGCTTCCAGAAATTTATATGGAGGACGATTTTGCAAGCGCGGTCAAATTAGCGCATAGCCTTGCAAAAAGCGGAGATGTCGTTATACTGACACCGGCATCGGCAAGCTTTGATAAGTTCAAGAATTTTGAAGAGCGCGGCGAGCGCTTCAAGGAAATAGTGCGAGAGCTATAAAACAAAGAATCCCCCGACGGAAATCCGTCGGGGGATATTTTATACAAAAAAGGTTGCCCCGTTTTCACGAGGCAACCTTTTTGTGTCAGAAAATTCTCTTTGATTTTATGATACGAAATTTTTGCTTTTTAGAAATGACAATGAATCTTTCTCGTTTTGGGAAAGTATATTATTTATATACTCTCTATCATTATCAAGCAAACTATTAAGAATGTCATCTAATTGAGAATTAACTTCCTCAACGTCCTTTATCCGTTTATCCCAAACATCACAAGAAAACTTTTTCTTATTTGTAGGCCTTATCGCTAACAAATTTGTACCTTTGATCATATGACAAACTGCCATCGCTATAGCAATTTCGTTACATTTTAGAGCCATATACAACTTATGGCTATCACATAAATCAATGGGGAGACCAATCATTGTCGTGGTTTGTAAAAGATCACAAGTCTTTCTCCTAATATCGTTCAAAGCATATTCGATTTTTATATTTTCATCCAATGCTCCGCGACAAGAAGTAGTGCTCTCAAAATAAGGAATAACAGTAGCTCTTACGGCTTCTATAAGTTCGTTAACGATTTGATTTGTCCCCTCTTTCAAAATTCTGTCATTTGTAATACACCCTTGCGCATCATCAAGTGAACCCACTTTTGCAATATGGTATATTCCTTCAGGCAAATATGAAATCTTTGAACATAGGGGAAAGGTTCCAAAAGTTAGACGAAGGTATAAATTGTTCTTGCTTTTTATCAAGTTCAGAACTTGTAAAACCTCGCCTACAACTCGCATATAAGTTTTTCCTTTTTTCCTAAAACCATACTGCGCAAAATTTTCTTCAAACTTGTGAAAAAACTCTTTTTCTAATTGCATTTCAACCCCCTCAATCAAACAACGATAGGATATTTAAGCACAGCAGTAGAAACGAAAAGTATAATTAACGTGGCTGCTGCTCCTGCTGTCGCTTTTGCTCCTTGTTCTACTAAATCCCAATTTATATTCTCTTTGTAGTCATACACGATGAGTCCATTGTCTAAATAATGGTATGTGACAATATATGATGTCATACTATTGGGAGAATAGAAGAAACTTCCAGATGGTAACTCATAGCCGTAGCTAAGCTTAGTTGCTTCGTTAAAACTCCATTTTCCTGACACATATTTTTCGAGTTGCTTTCTGCCTTTTTTTATATTGCGCTCGTTATTCGGTTTTACTTCCCAAATATATCCAGAGGCATTCATTAAATCTGCGCGTCCGTGTCCATTTTCGTACAGTATTTTTTGTTCTGGTATTAATCCATGAGTAGCGGCTAAATGTGCAACCACTCGATTATGGATTTCTCCGGGATACGCTAAATTTCCATCATCGTCAACAAGCATGATAGGATTGTTCTGACAATAACCATAAAGGTTAAAACCTAAAATTTTAGACTTGTCGATCAACTCATCCGCGTTGATGAACCTACCCGTTGCTGGGTCATAGTATCTGCTCTTGAGGTAGTAGAGGTTAGTCTCAGAGTCGTAGTAATAGCCCCTGTATCTGAATGGGTTGAGCGTGCCGATGCCGTTTGTATCAAGCGTTATCGTGCAATTACCCCATGCATCGTAGGTGTAGGATGCGTACTTCGTTCCATCCTCGTGGTAGATGTCGGTAATATCACCCTGCAGATTCTTGCGGTAGAAATAGTCTGTATCACCTATTCGGAAGCCGCATACGCCGTCAAGGTCATAGTTAAAGTATATGTCCTTGCCATTTGCATCATACTCTCGGATGATATTGCTTCCGTCAAGGGTGTAGTTGGTGCCATTCTTTCTTATACGAATACCATCTGCA
>JAGCNJ010000030.1 GCA_017646005.1 Clostridia bacterium
CGCTTTCGGACGCGGGTCTCAGCCCCTCCGATGTTGCAAAGGTTCTTCTCGTGGGCGGTTCTACCCGTATTCCCGCAGTTCAGGATGCAGTTAAGAACTTTATGGGCAAGGAACCCTTCAAGGGCATCAACCCTGATGAGTGCGTAGCACTCGGCGCGGCTATTCAGGGCGGCGTTCTCGGCGGCGACGTTAAGGACATCGTTCTTCTTGACGTAACTCCTCTTTCTCTCGGTATCGAAACCATGGGCGGCGTGTTCAACAGAATTATCGACCGTAACACCACTATCCCGGTAAAGAAGAGTCAGATTTACTCTACCGCTGCTGACAATCAGACATCGGTTGAGATTCATGTTCTTCAGGGTGAGCGCGATATGGCGGCAGGCAATACAACACTCGGTCGCTTCGTGCTTGACGGAATCCCCGCAGCTCCCCGCGGAGTACCTCAGATCGAGGTAACCTTTGATATTGACTCCAACGGTATCGTTAACGTAACAGCACAGGATAAGGGTACGGGTAAGGAACAGCATATCACCATTACAAGCAGCACGAATATGTCCAAGGAGGACATCGAAAAGGCAGTTAAGGATGCTGAAAAGTTCGCTGAAGAGGATAAGAAGCAGAAGGAAGCCGTTGAGATCAGAAATAAGGCAGACAGCCTTATCTTCCAGAGCGAAAAGGCTCTTGGCGAGATCGGCGACAAGCTTTCCGAAAACGATACCGCAGAGGTAAAGGCGGCTATCGAAAAGCTTCGTGAAACGCTTAAGGGCGATAATACCGATGCCATCAAGGCTGATACAGAGGCTCTTGAACAGAAGTTCTATAAGCTTTCAGAGGAGCTTTATAAGCAGGCTCAGGCACAGGGCGGCGCGCAGGGCGCAGGCTTTGATCCGAATGCAGGTGCGGGCGGCGCATCGGGCGACGGCACGTATTACGACGCTGATTTTGAAGACAAGAGCGGCGATAACAAGTAAAGCTTAATTTAACCGACAAGGGTACAACACCGTTATGCGGTGTTGTACTGCTTTGTTTTCGTTTATAATAAAATTTACAAATTACGCTATAATCAGGGGACAATGATTTAGTATAATTACATTTGTCGCATTATGCGTAAAACTATCGAATCAAGTAACAGAAAGGCACGGTCACAGTATGGCAGAAAAGCGTGACTATTATGAGGTGCTTGGCCTTGCAAAGGGCGCACAGGACGCCGATATAAAAAAGGCGTATAAAACTCTTGCAAAAAAATATCACCCCGACCTTAACCCGAATAATCCCGAGGCTGAGGAAAAATTCAAGGAGATAAACGAGGCGTATACGGTTCTGTCGGATGCCGATAAAAAGGCACAGTACGACAGATACGGACACGCGGCGTTCGAGCCCGGCGCGGGAGGCGGAGGCTTTGGCGGATTCGGCGGATTCGGCGGCTTTGGAGATGATATTGACTTGTCGGATATTTTCTCAAGCTTTTTCGGTGGGGGAAGCGCCGGCTCATCGCGCAGACGAGGACCTGTACGCGGAGACGATATTCTTCAGCGTGTAATCGTTTCCTTTGAGGAAGCGGCATTTGGATGCAAAAAGAACGTTGAATTCAACCGCATCGAGGAATGTCCCGAATGTGCGGCAACAGGCGCCGCAAAGGGAACGACTCCCGAAACCTGTACGACCTGCTCGGGTACGGGTCAGGTAAGACGTACACAGAGAACACCGCTTGGTATGATGCAGACCACAGGTCAGTGTGAAGCCTGCAGAGGTCGCGGAAAGATCATAAAGAACCCCTGCTCCAACTGTCGCGGTACGGGATATATCAGGATCAAAAAGAAGCTTGAGGTATCAATTCCCGCGGGAATCGACGACGGACAGAGAGTTGCTATCCGCACGCAGGGCGATGCGGGAAGACAGGGCGGTCAGGCGGGCGATCTTATCATAACCGTACGTGTAAGACCGTACCATATCTTCGAGCGTGACGGCTATGATATATATTGCGATATTCCGATAACCTTTGCACAAGCGGCTCTTGGAGCAGACATAAATGTGCCGACCCTTGAAGGAAACGTTACCTATAAGATACCCGAGGGTACGCAGACGGGCACCGAATTTACGATAAAGGGCAAGGGTATAAACAGGCTCGAATATAAGGGAGTGGGAGATCTTTACTTCACGGTCGTTGTTGAAACGCCAAAAAACCTTACGTCAGAGCAAAAGGAGCTTTTGCGTAAGCTTGATCAGAAGCTTGAAGGCGACGGCTCGGCAAAGGAAGGCTTTTTCAAGAAATTCCGCGGAAAGAACAGATAAAGGGGAATATTTTAATGGAATGGACTCAGCTTAAGGTGACGGTAAACGTTTCGCAGCTTGACGATACTGCGGCGGTTATGGGTATGCTCGATAACGGACTTATGATCGAGGATTACAGTGATATCGAGCTTAATCTCAAGACCGTGTACGGCGACCTTATAGACGAAGCAATACTTAACGCAGATAAAAATATCGCCTCGGTTTCGATCTATGTGCCCGAGGAAAAGAATTATAACGACTATATTGCTTTCTTAAAGGAAAGATTTGCGTCTCTTGACATTGATGCGAAGATCGAGCTTATCGGACTCAAGGAGGAGGAATGGTCAAGCGCGTGGAAAAAGTACTATAAGCCGATAAAGGTAAGCGATAAGCTTGTGATCGTACCGATGTGGGAGGATTATACTCCCGAAAACGGTGAGGTCATAGTGAAAATGGATCCCGGCATGGCTTTCGGCACGGGTACGCACGAAACCACAAGGCTGGTTGCAGGGCTTATTGAAAAATATATGAAAAAGGACGACACTGTCCTTGACGTCGGTACGGGAAGCGGAATACTTTCCATATGCGCCGCAAAGCTCGGCGCGAAGCACTGTGCCGCGTACGATATCGACCCTGTCGCCGTAAGAGTGGCAAAGGAAAATTCTGAAAAGAACGGATGCGCGGATAAGATAGTCTGCGGTGTATCCGATCTTTTGAAGCAGGTGGAAATTCCCGCAGGCGGTTTTGACTTCGCGGTTGCGAATATCGTCGCCGATATAATCATAAGACTTGCGCCCGATATAGGCGCTTGCCTTAAGGACGGCGCGGCGTATATCACCTCGGGAATTATCGACGAGCGTGAAAATGACGTGCTTGAGGCTATGGGAAACGTCGGATTTGACGTCCTTGAAACGGTTCACGAGAACGGCTGGTGCGCGATCGTGTTCCGAAAATCATCCAAATAATTGAAAAATTACCGCTATTTTGATAAATTTATACGAATAGCGGTAATTTTTTTATACTAATTTGTCGAAATTATTTGACAAATTGACGAATATATAGTATAATGGCTTAGTGGGAATTGTCATAAGCGAAAAGAGGTAACGGTATTGCCACGATTTTTTGTACCGTCGGAGAACGTAAATGACCGACAAATACGCATCACGGGAAGTGATGCGTCTCACATAATGCGCTCCTTGAGAATGGCGAAGGGCGAAAAGCTTACGGTGTGCGATATGCACTCGACAGAGTACGAGTGTGTGATACAGGGCTTTGAGGGCACAGACGTTTTGCTCGACGTAATGAATAAAAGCGTAGGAAGGACCGAGCCACCGTATAAGGCGATGCTTTTTCAGGCTCTGCCTAAGGGAGATAAGATGGAGCTTATTATCCAGAAGGCTGTCGAAACGGGAGCTTATGCAATAGTGCCTTTTATAAGCGAAAGATGTATATCAAGACCCGATGCCAAAAGCGCAAAGGGCAAGCTTGAACGCTGGAATAAAATAGCACTCGAAGCGGCGAAGCAGTGCGGCCGCGGAATAATCCCCGAGGTCTTGCCGATTTGCTCGTTTGACGAGGCTGTCCGGATGGCGTCGGATGCGGATGCTCCGATCCTCTTTTATGAGGGGGACGGGGTGCGCTCGCTCAAAAGCGTTCTTTCGGACGTTAAATTAAATGAAAATGAACCGATAACCGTGTCGGCGATGATCGGCGCAGAGGGCGGCTTTGCTAAAAGCGAGGTCGAAAAAGCCTTCGAGTCGGGACTTGTGCCGACCGGACTCGGTAACCGTATACTCAGGTGTGAAACGGCAGGAATAGTTGCGCTTTCAGCTATATCCTACGCGCTTGAGCTTTGAAAATGATCTTTTGATTGAAAGGTGTGGTCGTAAAGTGAAAAGTAATGACAGAAGCGTGATGTATAAGGACAGGGAGAAGAAGCGTGCCGCGGCACAGGAAAAAGAGACAAGACTTATGTATAAGTTCATCTGCATCGTGTGCCTGGCGACACTCGGTATAATTGCCGTTATGAAGATAAGGGAAAACGGTGTTAATACCGTAAACTTCTTAAACGCACAGCTTCCTATAGTTATAGGCTGCGCTGTTCTTACTCTTGCGGCAGCAGTAAATCTTATAATACATAAGGTAAAGAAAATAAACGAAAACGAGAGAGTTATAACCTCCGTAAGCCTTTTTGCGGCGGCTCTCGGAGCGCTTTTGCTCTTTGCATCCTACAGCTTTATTGATATCGGATACGACAGAGCGCGCATAATCGCAATTATCGTAGTTGCGCTTCTTTATTTCGTATACCATATCTACGACGCACTCTTTTTCACAACAAGCGTTCAGTGTGCGCTTGGCGTGCTTGCTGTAAGCGTGCTTGCCAAGACCTCGCTTCATATCGCACTCCGTGTTGCGGGAAGCGTTGCGGTTATAGCTCTTTGCACACTCGGCGCAGTTCTTCTTGCGAGAGCACTCGCGGGTAAGGATAGCTCGGTAGTGAAGAATTATAAATTCTATATTATGTCTGCGATCGTTATTGCAGGCGTGCTCCTTTCACTTGCCATCCCGGCGATAAGCTCTTATGCATTATTTGCCATTTTGGCAGTGTATGTGGTAAATGCCGTCATTTCTACCATAGAATTGATGTAAAATTTATTAAAAAAATCGAAAAAACTATTGAAAAATCACAAAAAATGATGTAAAATATATTCAAGATCACAAAAATATGCAAAAATTGAAAGGAGGCGCCGTATGTCGAACAGAATGTTTCAGGGAGTCATTCACCAGATGAAGGAGGCTGTTGACCGTGTTATCGGCGTTATAGACGAAAACGGGATCATCATTTCCTGCTCCGAGCTTGTAAAGATTGGAGAACCCCGTCAGGGTATACGTGACGAGCTGAGCTATACGACAGACGCCATAGTAACGGGCGGTTATACATATCGTCCCATCGGAACGGGAGTTAAGGCAGAGTACGTTGTATTCGTAGAGGGCGAGGATAAAATGGCGGACAAGATCTCCATGATTTTATCCATATCACTCAGCAACATCAAGAGTCTTTACGATGAAAAGTACGATAAGAGCTCGTTTATCAAGAATATTATCCTTGACAATATACTTCCCAGCGATATCTATATCAAGAGCAAGGAGCTTCATTTCAATTCCGACGTGTCGAGAATTGTTTTCCTCGTTAAGTTCTACGGCAAGAGTGAGGTAAATCCCTTCGATATGGTTCAGAATATGTTCCCCGACAAGAACAAGGACTACGTCATAAGCGTCGGCGAGCATGATATCGTTCTTGTCAAGGAGATCAAGCCCAATTACGATATCAGAGAGATCGAAAAGGTAGCAAAGACAATATCTGATACACTCAGCACCGAGTTTTATGCAAAGGTGTCGGTAGGTATCGGTACTGCCGTAGACGGCATCAAGGATCTTGCACGCTCGTTCAAGGAAGCTCAGGTAGCGCTTGAGGTAGGCAAGGTATTTGATACCGAAAAGAATATAATCAGCTACGAAAACCTCGGAATAGGAAGACTTATATATCAGCTTCCCACAACTCTTTGCGAAATGTTTTTGGCAGAGGTCTTCAAGAAGGGTTCGCTTGAATCACTCGACCGTGAAACACTCACGACAATTCAGTGCTTCTTCGAAAACAATTTGAACGTTTCCGAAACCTCAAGAAAGCTTTTTGTACACAGAAACACTCTTGTATACAGACTCGAAAAGATCAGAAAGCTCACAGGCCTTGACCTTCGCGAATTTGAACACGCGATAACCTTCAAGGTAGCGCTTATGGTAAAGAAATACCTTTCAAGCAAGCCTGTAAAATTCTGATAATTTTACCCCTTAATCAAAAGATCAACGCCGGAGATAGCTTTTGCCATCCTTCGGCGATTCTTGTTCGATAATACGGAGATCGGCGTGAAAGCTTTCGCGCCCGGAGTAATTCCATATTTTTTGTACCGCCGCAAAAGGCGGAATGGAGATTAGAATGATTGAATTCAAAAACGTGACCAAGCGTTATCCAAACGGAACGGTTGCGCTTAACGGTATCGATCTGAAGATCGAGGACGGAGAATTTGTCTTTATCGTTGGCGGCAACGGATCGGGAAAGACCACGCTTACAAGACTTCTCATCAAGGAAGAGGATATAACCGATGGCGAGATAGAGGTCAACGGCGAAAAGCTGTCAAAAATGCGCCCCTGGCGAGTTCCCTACTATCGCCGTACACTCGGTATGATATTCCAGGACTTTAAGCTTCTGGAGCAGAAGACGGTATCCGAAAACGTCACCTTTGCAATGGACGTTGTAGGAAAGAGCAAAAAGGCAAAGGAGCTTAATGCAAAGACCGCGCTTGAGCTTGTAAAGCTGCTTGAAAAGGCGCATTGTAAAACGCACGAAATCTCGGGCGGTGAGCGTCAGAAGCTCGCAATCGCGAGAGCGATTGTAAATGAGCCAAAGCTTATTATAGCCGACGAGCCTACGGGCAATATTGACCCCGCGATGACGCGCAGTATAATGGAGCTTCTCATTAAGATAAATAAGCAGTTTGACCGTACGGTTATCGTTATAACTCACGAGGAACAGCTTGTAAAGTACTACAAAAAGAGAGTTATCTGCATCGAGGACGGCAAGGTCAAGAGCGATGAGGGCGGCAGAGCGTCTGTTTCCTGCGACGGAGGTGCAAACGAATGAAAAGCTACAGATTTGCATACTTCTTAAAGGAAGCGCTCAAGGGACTCTGGCGCAATAAAAACTACGGTATCCCCACAATAATCGTGTTTATTCTCTGTCTTTTGCTTGTAGGAAGCTCGTATCTTATATACGAAAACGTCGATTATAATATGAACAGCCTAGGGCTTGCCAAGGAGATAACCATATTTATCGATTCGGCGACTACCGATGAGCAGGTAGAGGCTATAGGAGAAAGAATAGCTGCACTTGATAACGTGGACGCGGAGCATATAGTATATATATCAAAGGAAGAAGCGCTTGCCGAGGAAGCGGATAAGTATGCACAGTACGGCGACCTTTTACAGGTGCTTGACGGAGATAACCCCTTAAGGGATTCCTTTGTTATACCATATGAGTCAAACGAGGGCGTATCTACTCTTGTATATCAGCTCAATCAGATCGAGGACGTTGCCAAGATCAATAACAGACTTGACCTTGCAGGCAATATCGAAAGCATAAAGAGCGGAATACTTTTTGTAATTCTCGGATTTATCATCATGCTTGTGGCTATATGTGTGTTCTTTATAGTGAATACCATAGGACTTGCAGTGATGGCACGCGCGGACGAGATACTGATTATGCGCTATATCGGTGCGACGGGCTGGTTTGTTGCGCTCCCCTTTATTTTCGAGGGCGTGATAATCGGACTTGTATCAAGTATTTTGGCATATTTCGCACAGATATTCGTTTATAATCATATCGCCGTGGCTATAGTCGGAAACTTCAGCATCATAAATATTTGCCCATTTGAGCTTGTAGGCAACACTATACTGTTGGGATTTGTAGTTTCAGGCGTGCTCTGCGGAGCAATAGGAAGCTTTATTTCAATGAAAAAATATCTTAAAGCATAATTTTTCGGAGTTGTATGAAAAGATTTACACAAAACAAACGTGCTGTGCTTCGTACAGTCATTTGTGTGATTTTGGCGCTGTCTCTTTTGTGGGTAAGCCTTCCAAGCCTTAATATATCGGGAGCGAGCTATATAGGCGTAACCGATGCAAACGTGAAAAAGCTTGAAAACAGGCTTGACAGCATCAAGAAAGAGATAAACGGACTCAAAAGCCAGATAAACGCCACAAAGACAAACAAAAACGAGGCGCTTGCGAATAAAAAATACCTTGACAATCAGATCAAGCTGACGCAGGATCAGATAGAGGTAACGACTCAGCTTATACTGACACTTAAGGAAAATATCGCGTTAAAAGAAGTCGAAATAGAAAATAAGGCAAAGGCGTATGAAAAAAAGCTTGAAAGCTTCAAGCAAAGACTGCGCATCAACCGCGA
Organism: Clostridia bacterium; assembly: GCA_017646005.1. Taxonomy (GTDB): domain Bacteria; phylum Bacillota; class Clostridia; order Oscillospirales; family CAG-272; genus UBA4717. The sequence goes on from JAGCNJ010000030.1 coordinate 8,294, forward strand.
GGAGGGCGATATCAGCTATCTTGATATGCTCTTGGGCTCGGTAGGCCTTTCCGGTTTTTTTATTCAGCTTGACCGTATCGGCTCGATGATCGAATACGATAATAAGATAATGTCCACTATCGCCGACGATAAGGCGGCGCTTGAAAAGGAAAAGAGCGATTTTGAAGCAACTCTCGCATATCAGCTTGAGCTTCAAAGCGAGCTTATGACTGCAAGCGACGACCTTGCCAATCAGGCAAATGAGGCGGCAAATTATATAAACAGGCTTCTTGCAAGTGAAGCTGACTTCACAAAGCAGCTCGCGGCAAAGGAAGCCGAGCGCGATGCGCTCGATAAGGAGATCGCCGATTACGTAAAGCAGCTTCAGGCTCAGAATACAAAATATATCGGCGGTGAATTCATGTGGCCTGTGCCGACAAACTATACCTATGTGTCTTCCGAATGTGTATGGCGTAACAGCCCGCTTTCGGGAAGACGTGAATTCCATAACGGAATTGATATACCGGTTGCGTTCGGTACCGATATATATGCGTCCAACGCGGGAACGGTAGTAAAGAGCCAGTGGCATAACAGCTACGGTTATTACGTAATGATCGACCACGGCGGCGGATACGCTACCCTTTACGCGCATAACAGCAAGCTGCTTGTTTCGGTGGGCGATGACGTTGCGCGCGGACAGGTAATAGCCAAGGCAGGCTCTACGGGAGATTCCACGGGTAACCATTGCCATTTCTCTATGTACGAAAACGGCGCAATAATCAATCCGAGAAAATATTTCCCCAAATAAATATTAATATATAAAGGAAGCGATACTTCGTTGAATAAGAAAATATCGGTCGGAGCGGCAATAGTCGTAGTGGCTTTGTCTGTTCTGATTACCTTTCAGCTGACCTATATAGGCGTTAACAATAAGTACGAGAAGGTCTTAAGTGAGCTTAAGGATACACAGCTTTTGTATGATAAGCTTGCTTCTGTGGACGCGCTCTACCGTTCAAGCTATATTGGCGATATAGATGAAACGGCTCTTGTCGATTCGGTGCTCAAGGGATATGTTGACGGTACGGGAGACAAGTACGGCGCGTATTACAATAAGGATGAATTTGCACAAATAGTCAAGGACAGCAATGCCGAGCTTGTTGGTATCGGTATAAACGTCATATATGACTATGAATATTCCGCAATAAGAATAATAAATGTAATGCCCGATTCGCCCGCGCTTGAAGCGGGAGCGATGCCGGGTGACCTGATTGCTTACGTAAGCGGTCAGCCGATGACCGAGCTTGGATATTCAAGTGCGCTCAGTATGCTCAGAGGCGAGGAGAAAACATTCGCTGAAATGACGGTGCTGCGTGACGGCAAGCTTATTGATTTTAAGATAGAACGCCGCAAGATAACCGACTATACTGTCTATTCTCACGTTCATCCTGATAATGCCGATATCGGTATCGTTCAGATACTTGAGTTTGATGACAGCACGCCACTTCAGCTCAAAGCGGCGCTGAGAGAGCTTGAAGCCAAGGGAGTTAGCAAGCTCGTCTTTGACGTGCGTAACAACCCCGGAGGCTATCTTGATTCGATAAAAGATGTGCTTGATTATCTTTTGCCCGAGGGCGCAATAATCCGGATACAGGATGCCGCCGGTAAAGAGGAAGTTCTTACGTCCGATGCATCTCAGGTGGATATGCCCATGATGGTGCTTGTGAACGGAAATACAGCAAGCGCGGCTGAGCTGTTTGCAAGTGTGCTTCGCGATTACGGAAAGGCAAAGCTTGTTGGTGAGACTACCTACGGCAAGGGTACGACTCAGACTATGATGCCGCTTTACGACGGCTCTGCGGTAAGTGTTTCGCAGAACTTATGTTTGCCGCCCATATCCGAAAGCTATGAGGGCGTTGGCCTCGAGCCCGATATAAAGATCGAGTTGCCGGACGATATCACAAATAAATCTGTATTTTTGCTGGGCGATAGTGAGGATCTTGTTCTTATCGCCGCAGTGAATGAATTAACTAAAGAAAACAATTAAAGGAGAATTATAAAATGGCAAGCTTAATGACAGTAACATCCGAGGGATACAAGAAGCTCGAGGCGGAGCTTGAATACCTTACCGGTACAAAGCGTAAGGAGGTGCAGGAGGCGATTGCGGTAGCGAGAGGCTTCGGTGACCTTTCGGAAAACAGCGAATACGATGAAGCAAAGAATGAGCAGGCAAAGGTCGAAGCAAGAATTTCCGAGCTTGAGGATATACTCAAGAATGTAAAGGTTATCGACGAAAGCACGATCAGCACAGAGGTTGTCGGACTTGGCACAAAGATCAGGATCCTCGATAAGGAATACGGCGACGAAGAGGAGCTTTCGATCGTAGGCTCGAATGAAGCGGAATCGCTCAAGGGTAAGATATCAGACGTATCTCCTCTCGGTGCGGCGCTTATGGGCAAAAAGGTCGGCGATATCGTTACGGTTGAATCGCAGAGCGGCTCTTATGAGGTAGAAATCCTCGAAATCGCGCTTGACAAGTAATATGAGCAATAAGAAAGCCCGGGGAAATTTCCTCGGGCTTTTTGCTTTTTATCTGTCAAAATTCTGTGTTAAAAGCTCGCTTATTTTCGTTCCCTGTCTGTTGTAATACTCGAGCTTGCGAGTGCTTTTGACCACGTTTCTCGCTGCAAGATAGGTGCAGTCGTCAAGATTGTTTATGCCTGCTCCGAACATATACGCAAAGCTTGCGCCTGTACCGTCGATGATGTAGTCGAGCATATTGAGCGTGTCGTTGTCGCGCACCGCTTCGTACATACATTCGTCGAAATACGCTTCTCTTACATAACCGTATGACGCGGCGTTGACTGCTTCAAGAAGTATACCGCTTCGCGTCAGGTCGGGTGTAGCTGAAAGCACGACGGTCACAGGGAGCGCGTTGTCCCTGAAGGTTTTGTATCCGTTGCCCGCAGTATAGGTGGGAAGCGGGAGGATACCCCAGTCGAAATCCGAGTCTGCGATCTCATTTTTGAGCGAAAGAGAGGTGACGCAGAACAGAGAATTTCCTTGTGCAAATCTTGTGCGCGCGTTGTTTGCGCGTGTAAATCCGCTTTTGTTGTACATCAGCTCGTAAATGCCGTCAACGCAGTTCTGATCCTCTTGCGTAAAGGGAGTGTATACCGGAATTGAATCCAATGAGGAATAAGCGTTGTGCCCGTTTGCCGAGTAATAGATATTATCAATGAAGTTATCAACCGAAAGGTCGGTCGCCGTACCCGATATGCCGGTAGCTTTTCCGTCGCTGTAGGAAGCAAGCCTTGCAAGCTCGGTCATTCGTTCGAGAGTCCAGTTTTGCGAGTATACCTCGCTGTAAAGATCGCTTCCGGTAAGCCCCGAAAGAATATCCTTGTTGAAAAAGACACCCGCAAGAGAGTCTGCGTTCATATTCGATTCGCCGATAGCTGCGTAGATCATTCCGTCTGCGCTTGCCTGCTCCATCGACGCCTTGTTGAAATAAGGCGCGTCGAGCGTTACAAAGGGCAGAGATGCGATGTTTGCCGCAATCGGGGTCTGCTTGTATCTGTGAAGCTGGGTGGGCGCGGTATAAACAAGGTCCGCGTAGTAAAGCTCGGCGTTATGCGCGTTGCGCGCACCCGTGAAGATCGCCGCATCGGTAAGCTTGCGCTTTACAAACTTGAAATTGAATTTTTCCTCAAGCATATTCATGCGCTCATATCGCTTGCGATTTACCGCATTTCCGGTGTCATCCGGGAGCAGAGTCGTGTCGTTTGAGGTGGCGATGATAACGTCGCCTCCGCCAAAGTCTGTGTCGATTATAGCGTCGATCGCCTTGTCGGATATTTCGTTTGCGCTTATAACCGTTTCATTCTGCTCGGTATCCTGCGAGTCTGTAAGCGTGTTTGAGTCGTCGCTTACGCTTGCTTTTCCGCATGAAGCTGCAGAAAGCAATATTAATAAGGATAAAATCAGGCAGACAGCCCTCTTTAATGCAAAAGTTTTCATCGTTTGATCCTTTCGTGTCACTTGATACAATTATAACTCCAAAAAAACGATTAGTCAATAGTAAATAAAAAGCAAATGATTTTGCCTTATATGGAATAAAACGCGAAAAGCGAGGGATAATATACGTAAACCACGCTTAAGTCAGCAGGTGTGGAAAAATAAAAAGGAGCTGGTAAAATTATGCTCGACAGGATCGCTTTGATCGTAACCATTATCGGTGCGCTTAACTGGGGAAGCATCGGACTTTTCGGCTTTGACCTGGTCGCATGGATCGGCGGAGGACAGGGGGCAACACTCAGCCGTATCGTTTATACGGTAGTAGGCTTGTGCGGAATCTGGTGCATTTCTCTCTTGTTCAGAGAAAGAAACGAAGTCGTATCAAGAGATTGAAAATACCGTCCCGGACGCGTTTGCGGCCGGGACGGTATTCTCTTTTTACGCTCATATGGAATGTAAGTCGTTGATATGCACATAAAAAAATTGTTTTTTTGTAAACCTAAACAAAAAAATATACAATTTTGGAAAAACTATTGACAAAAGGTATACTATGTGTGGTATAATGATGATGTATCGGTACAGTAAGTACCGCAACAAAAATTTTGAAAGGAGTTTTTCACCATGAAAAACAAAATTTTAGCATTTGTTCTCGTTCTTGCAATGATCATTACATCTGCTTCTATCATCGCTAGCGCAGCTGGCTATGACGCTGCTCTTCCGGGCGGACGTACAACTTGGTCTGCTGACGACATCATGTACCCTGGCGACGAAGGTACAAAGTATCACGGCGCATTCGTACAGCCTGACGTATGGAACCCCATCGACGGTCAGTACGAGCACTGGACCGGTTGTCTCTTCGAAAGAACAACTTATAACGGCGTAGAGTGCGTTAAGGTTTCTATCGACCCCGAAGGAACAACTCTCGTTCCTATGATGGACTTCAACTACTATCAGTGGAATGCAGAATACTACATGCCTTCTCTTGACGCTACAAAGAATAGCTGGCTCAAGATTAAGTATGCTTACAACGACGCAGCTGACGCTATGTCCTATGTTAAGTTCCACGCTTCCAAGGACGTTGCTCCCCTCGGCGCATCCGTACTTAAGAGCGCATTCAAGACATTCGATATCGTTAACGGCGGTGGCGAATGGCAGGAAGTTATCGTTAACCTTTCCGACATGATCTTCGAAGATGGTACTGCATGGAATGAAAATACAATCCGTCAGTTCAGACTCCAGATGTTCGAAGGTAACGAAAATCCCGATGCAGC
>JAGCNJ010000031.1 GCA_017646005.1 Clostridia bacterium
ATACGCGATACTGGTCGCCTACTCTCTTTGCATCAACAGACAACACAACGCACTGGTCTCCATATTTCTTTGCCGCTTCTTCGATAAGACCAGGGTTCTTTATCGCTCCCGAATTTACGCTTACCTTATCGGCACCGCAGGAAAGCACACGTTCAAAGTCGTCAACACCGTTAATTCCGCCGCCGACCGTGAGCGGAATAAACACCTCTCTCGCAGTCTGTGTAAGAATATCTGTAAAAAGCTTGCGGTTTTCAAAGGAAGCTGTAATATCATAGAAAACAAGCTCATCTGCTCCGGAACCACTGTAAAATTTTGCAAGCTCTATGGGGGATGATACGTCACGTAAACCGTCGAAATTAACGCCCTTTACCACCCTGCCGTCACGCACGTCAAGGCATGGAATTATTCGTTTGGTAAGCATTATTTGCCCCCTCCGATCTCTATCGCACGCTTAAGGTCTATAGCACCCGTATAGTACGCCTTGCCGATTATCGCGCCGTATATACCCATTTCGGTAAGCGCTGCAACGTCGTCGAGTGTCGAAACTCCGCCCGATGCGATTATATTCATATTATATCTTTCCGAAAGCTCGCGGTAAAGCTCACGGTTTGTGCCAACCATAGCGCCGTCCTTGGATACGTCTGTACAGATAAGCGTTTTTACGCCGATATCTTCAAGCATATCGCAGAAATCATAGACGGTGTAATCGGATTTTTCGGTCCAGCCCTTGATAGCTACACGACCGTCCTTTATATCCGCGCCGACCGCGATCTTCTCGCCGTAGCGTCTGACAGCTTCAACCAGAAAAGCATTATCACATACCGCCGCCGTACCGAGTATAACTCTGCCGATACCGATATCCGCATACTTCTCTATCGCATCAAAAGAGCGGATTCCGCCGCCTATTTCACAGAACGCGCCGCTTTCGTCAACTATTCTCCTGACAGTTTCAAAATTATCAAGCGCGCCACTTTTTGCTCCCTCAAGATCAACAAGATGTATTTCATCAGCACCACAGCTTACAAAATCGCGTGCCACCGATGCAGGGTCATTTGAATACACGGTCATCTGCGCGTAATCGCCCTTGTAAAGCCTTACGGCATTACCGCCGTACAGGTCTATTGCCGGTAATATCTTCATAATCTAACCTTTATAATTCACAAAATGCTTTTAATATTTTAAGTCCGACCTCGCCGCTTTTTTCGGGGTGGAACTGACATCCGAATATGTTATCCCTTTCAGCCGATGCGGTCACGTCGATGCCGTATTCGGTATACGCCGAAACGTATTCACTTTCGGTCAGTGCAAAATATGAGTGAACGAAATATACGTAGTCACCGTCGCTTAAGTATTTAAGTATCGGCGAATCGGGCTTATTGAATTTAAGCGCGTTCCAGCCCATTTGCGGTATTTTAAGGCTTTCGTCTATTCTTGATCTGAATCCCACGATTTCGCCGGGGATAAGTCCAAGCCCCGCATGCTCACCGTACTCATAGCTTTTATCAAACAAAAGCTGCATACCGAGACAAATACCGATAAGCGGTCTTCCCGACTTTGCATAAGCCTTTACGACCTCGTCAAGTCCCGTATCCTTAAGCTTTTTGATAGCGTCACCGAATGCGCCGACACCCGGAAGCACCAGCCTTTCGGCATTTTCTATAATATCCTTGTCAGAGCTTATCACAACCTTTTGTCCTATCGCCTCGAATGAGCATTTGAGAGAAAAGAGATTGCCAACTCCGTAATCTACGATACAAACCATCAAAGCACTCCCTTTGACGAGGGTATCTCGTTTGCAAAACGCTCGTCGATCATAACGGCTCCTGCAAGCACACGCGCAAACGCCTTGAATATGCCCTCTGCGATGTGATGTGAGTTTTCACCGTCAAATTTCTTTATATGCAAAGTAACACCAGCCTGCCTTGTAAACGCTTCAAAGAACTCACGCACAAGCTCGGTATCAAAATCGCCGATCTTTTCTGTGGGAAAATCCGCGTTAAAAGCAAGAAAACTTCTGCCGGATACGTCTATCGCGCAAAGGATAAGCGCTTCGTCCATCGGAAGAATGATATTGGAGTATCTCATAATACCGCGCTTATCGCCAATCGCCTCAGCAAAAGCCTTGCCGAGCACGATACCGATATCCTCAGTAGAGTGGTGGACGTCGACATTTACATCTCCCTTGCATTTTACGGACAGATCAAATCTTGAATGTCTTGCAAAAAGCTCAAGCATATGGTCAAGAAAGCCGACTCCGGAATCTACGTCACACTTTCCCGTACCGTCGATATTAAGCGAAAGCTTGATATCGGTTTCTGCGGTTTTTCTTGTTATATCGCTCTTTCTCATAGTCTTATCCTCTCTTTGCGGCAAGTATTTCGCGCGTTTGTGTTATAAGCACGTCCATCATCTCACGCGTGCCTATCGTTATACGGTTGTAATCGCGTATACGCTCACTTGTAAAGTGGCGCACAAGCACCCCGCGGCGCTTAAGCTCAAGATAGTACTCTTCTCCGTCAAGCTCCTTATGCTTTGCAAAAATGAAGTTGCATTTTGAATCAAGCACCTCAAAGCCAAGTTCACAAAGAGCCTTTGTTGTATACGCGCGGGTCTCAATGATCTTTTTGCAGTTCTCCATATAATAGTCGTTATCGATAACCGCCGCCCTTGCCGCCGCAAGAGTTGCCGAGTTGATATTATACGGATTTGTCGAATACCTGATAGTATTCATATCACGAATTATATCCTTGCATCCGACTGCAAAGCCAAGTCTTGCGCCCGCCATTGAGCGAGATTTGGAAAAGGTCTGTATTACCAACAGATTATCGTACTTTTTAGTAAGCGGTATTGCGCTTACACCACCGAAATCAATGTACGCTTCATCTACTACAACAAGTCTGTTTTTGTTTGATGTGACTATTCTTTCTATCTCGTCAAGACCGAGGAAAAGTCCTGTCGGCGCGTTGGGATTTGCTATAAACACCGTTTCGTCGGTGCCGATGTAATCATCAGCGTTTATGCTGAAATCATCTTTAAGCGGTATCTGCCTGTATTTAAGATTATAAAGCTCGGCAAAGACCTTGTAAAAGCCATAGCTTATTTCAGGGAAAATAACTCCCTTTTCGCAAAACGACATAAACGCAAATGAAAGTGCCTCGTCCGAGCCGTTCGTAAGCACAAGCTCATCCTTGTCAACGCCCAACACCACTGACAGAAGCGTTCTTACCTCAAGGCATTCGGGATCGGGATAAAGCCTGAGCCTTTTTGCAAGCTCTGCTTCTCCCAACGCCTTTATCACGCCGTCGCTCGGCGGATAAGGTGATTCATTTGTATTAAGCTTAATATATTTCATATCACGCGGCTGCTCACCGGGAGTGTACGCTTCAAGCCTTGATAAGCGTGTATCAAAAAATCTGCTCATATTTATTACCTGTTCAGTCTTCAAATCTTACAAGTGCGCTCTTTGCATGTGCCGTAAGTCCTTCGGAGCTCGCAAAGCCTGCAACGTCCTTATATACAGCCTCAAGCGCGTCCTTTGAATAATAGGTATACTGCATTTTCTTAACAAAATCGTCTACCGATAAAGGACTGGAGAAGCGAGCCGTACCGCTTGTGGGAAGCGTGTGGTTAGGGCCTGCAAAATAATCGCCGAGCGCTTCGGGGCAATATCTTCCCATAAACACCGAGCCTGCGTTTTTAACGCTGTCGATATAGTCAAAGGGGGAATCTATACAAAGCTCTAAATGCTCGGGAGCGATATCGTTTGAAATCTCTATTGCTTCTTCGATACTCGGGCAGATTATTATCTTACCGTTATTGTCAATAGACGCTCTTGCGATATCCGCTCTTTCAAGAAGCGGGATCTGTCTTTCAAGCTCAAGCGAGACAGCTTCTGCAAGCTCCTTGCTTTCGGTTACAAGCACCGCGCTTGCAAGCTTATCGTGTTCTGCCTGCGAAAGCAAGTCTGCCGCGATATTTTTAGCAGACGAGTTTTTATCCGCTACTATAAGTATCTCACTCGGTCCTGCGATCATATCTATTGCGACCTTGCCGAACACCTGTCTTTTTGCCTCTGCAACGTATGCGTTGCCCGGTCCCACTATCTTATCAACACGGGCGATGCTCTCTGTACCGTAAGCGAGCGCGGCAACCGCCTGCGCACCGCCCATCTTGTATATCTTATCAGCACCCGCAACGCTTGCCGCTGCGAGAATTACGGGATTTATCTTTCCGCCTGTGGCAGGGGTTGCAATAACGATACGCTCAACACCTGCTATTTTGGCAGGAATACAGTTCATAAGCACGCTTGACGGATACGCCGCCGTACCGCCCGGAACGTAAAGTCCGACACTTTCGAGCGGCATTACCTTCTGACCAGTAACCACGCCCTTCTTTTCGTTGAGGATAAAGCTGTTACGCACCTGATGCTTGTGAAATTCGCGTATATTTTCAGCCGCGTCCTCCATTATTCTGATAAGCTCGGGGGAAACCTCGGCGCGTGCTGCTTCGATCTCTTCCTTTGTTACCTCAAGGCATTCAAGGCTTGCTCTGTCAAACTTTTCCGCATAATCGAAAAGCGCCTTATCGCCTCTTTTTCTTACGTCAGCGATTATATCTGCGACCGTCTTACCAACGTCGCTTATTCCCTCTGCACGCGCGAATATCTCACCACGCGAAACAAGGCTTACATCCATTATCTTTATCATTTTCAATTCTCCTTATCAAGCTGGGCAGACAATGCCTTTGCAAGCGCGTTTATCTCTTCGTTTTTGAACTTGAAGCTTGATTTGTTCGCAACAAGTCTTGCACTTATCTGTACCACCGTTTCTATCGGCTCAAGATCGTTTTCAAGAAGTGTCGTTCCGGTTTCAACGATATCCACGATAACGTCCGAAAGCCCGAGTATCGGCGCAAGCTCGATCGAACCGTTGAGCTTGATTATATCTATATCCATACTTTTTGAACGGTAATAATTCTTGGCGATATTCACAAATTTCGTTGCAACCCTGAGCTGTCTTAACGGGTCGTATTCAAAGCCCTTTTTCGCCGCTACCGCCATGCGGCATTTGCCGAAGCCAAAATCCAGAAGCTCGTAAACGTCGGGAGAATACTCAAGCAAAATATCCTTCCCCGCAACACCTATATCAGCCGCTCCTCTTTCTACGTATATCGCAACGTCGGAGGGCTTTACCCAGAAATATCTTACTCCGAGCTCGGTATTTTCAAAAACAAGCTTGCGGTTATTCTCATGTATAGACGGGCAGGTGTATCCTGCCTTTTCAAAAACCTCAAGAGCGCGCGAGCCGAGTCTGCCCTTGGGAAGTGCTATATTTATCACGCTGCTCACTCCTTTACTCTGAGATCAATAATATCCGAATATGCGCCGTTTTCACAAGCACTCTTCTGAAGCTCGAAAGCGATATTTTCGCTTATAAGCCTGTTTCTTTGCGCGATAAGCTCCATAACGTCGCTTTTTTCATTATACAACAAAAGCACCGGCTTTTTCTGCGCCTCTCTCTTATAATCGAGATACTTGAGCCTGTCGTGATATACGGCAAAGCAGACAGCTCCCGAGCTCTTGCCGAGCTTTTTCATAAGCTTGTCGTATCTGCCACCCGAAAGTATAGCATTGGGTACACCCTTTACAAAGCCCTTGAATACGATTCCGTTATAATAATTCACACTGCTTATTACCGAAAAATCAAGCTTGATTTCATCTTCTTTTGCAAAAAGCTCTGCAAGAGCCTTTATTTCATCGAGTGCTTCTTCGCACTTTTTGTTCACGCAAAGCTTTTCAAGCTCGGGTATAACCTTGTCAAAGCTTCCGTAAATTCCCGTAAGCCTTTGCAGGCTTGCCGCACGCTCACCTAAAAGCTCTCCTAAACCGTGAGCATTCTTTTCGCCGATGCACTTAAGCACCGCATCTATATCACAATCTCCAACGTCGCTTATAAGACCCTCTACGAATCCGAGATGTGATATGTCAAGCACGTATTCACCCGATATAATTCCAAGGCTTTGCTTGGCAAGCGAAAGCACCTCATATATGTTATAGGTATCAATGTCACCGATGCATTCGATACCGCTTTGCATGATCTCGGTAAATTCGTGATCGCCCTCACTCATTCTGTATACGTTTTCATTATAGCAAACGCGCTTCACCCTGCCCGGCTCATCAGTACAGTTTTTTATGATCGAAAAGGTAACGTCGGGCTTAAGTGCCATAAGCTTACCGTATGCATCGGTAAAGGTGATGACCGCATCGTTTATAAGGAAATCCTTATTTTTACCGTAAAGATCGTATTCCTCAAACTTGCTCATCTTGAACTGCGAGTATCCGTTTGATTTATAAAGTGATCGAAGCGAATATATTATCTTCTCTTCTGTGCTTAATGCAATTTCATTATAGCTTTGCATATTTATGCTTTTCCCCCGTTTTTCTTTTCGAGCCTTTCAAGAACCGTCCTGTATCCTCCGCTGCCGTATGAAAGGCACTTGTTGACACGGCTTATGGTTGCCGTACTCGCACCCGTGGATGCGGCGATCTCGGTATATACCTTACCGTCCTTTAACTGCTTTGCCACCTCAAGGCGCTGGGATATATCCTGGATTTCCTTTATAGTACAAATATCCTCAAAAAAATTACCGCACTCCTCTTCGGTTTCAAGTGTAAGTATTGCATTAAAGAATGCCCGAAGCTCGGCGCTGTTAAGCTTATCTATCATAATACAGAAATTCCTTTCCGTTATTTTTTGCGCACATTTTTGCCGCTTTTACATTTTACCACACTAAAGCGTTAAAGTCAATAGCTTTTATCATATTTTCACAAAAATATTAACCAAAATTTATTGCATTCAGACTCTATTTAGTGTATAATGTAATAAAACACATTTCATACCGGAAGGGTGAAGTAATCACAATGAAAAAAAACGGGATAGAATCACAGACACTCAAAAATATTGCTTTCACTGCTGTATGTATCGCCTTGTGTATAATACTGCCGCAGGCATTTCACCTCATACCCAACGGCGGCAAGATATTTTCGCCGATGCACATACCGATACTTATATGCGGCCTTGCCTGCGCGTGGCAATACGGACTTATATGCGCTCTTTCGGGAGTTTTGCTCTCCTCTCTTTTGACGTCTATGCCTACCGTCCCCCAGCTTCCGTCGATGATGACTGAATGTGCGGTATACGCGGTAAGTGCCGCCTTGCTGATACACTTTTTGCGCAAGGGCAGAAGATTTTCGGGGATATACATAAGTCTTGTAGGCGCTATGATCGCAGGCAGACTTGCGGGAGGTATCGTAAAAGCTTTTATACTCGGCAACGAATATAATCTTCACCTTTGGGTAAGTGGATATTTCATCAAGGCATTTCCTGCTATAATCATCCACTTGCTTTTAATACCACCGATAGTACGCGCGCTTGCAAAATCGGGATTTATAAAGGAATAACAGAACACCGTCGGTGATATCACCGACGGTGTTGCTTTACGTATTGAATTATTCAACAGGTGCAAGCGGGATGGTCGTGTATCCTGTCCACTGAGCAAAGTAACGGGAGAGTACAACGCCGTCCGTTGCGTTAACGCCTGCAACGCCGTCTACGTCGGAGTTTGCAAGGTTGATGTCGTCTTCGCTATAGCCTGACCACTTAGCATTGTAGCGTGCGAGTGCAACTGCGTCTGTAGGCTCAACAGTGCCGTTTCCGTCTACGTCACCGTAGAGGATCTCAGGCTCTTCTTCCTCCTTGTCAGCTACCTGCGAAACGAGGATTCTTGTGATTTTGACGTTCGGGTTTGTTCCGCCTGTGCCGTCAGCTCCCAAATAAGAGAAGGTGAGCGTGTGCTCCTTGTCTTCAAGATCACCTGTCTTATACATCTTGTTGAATGCGTGGTTTGTATCGGTCACCTTGAATGTCTGGGGGGTACCGCCGTCGAGTGACCACTCAACGTAATATCCTCCGCCATTGAATTCCATAAAGAACGCAACACCCGTACCCTTGAACTTGTAGGTGAAGCTGTTATCATTTTCGGAGGGATAAATATAGCCTGCGGTGTCAAGATGGCTGAAAGCCTTGCTTGAGCTGTACGTCCAGCCCTTTACGTCTGTAAAGGTATTTTCTGTTACCTCAACATAGTTGGGAACGAAATCAATGTTTCTTTCGTCAATATACGTTTCGGGAACTGTGTGATTTACAATCTGTGAAGGTACTGTTTCTGCACAGAAGAGCTTATTGAAAAGATACTGCTTGATAGCATCAGCGTAGATCGCATAACCCTTATCACCGGGGTGAACAGAGTCGGATACGTATTCTTCCCATGTAGCGCCGGTGGCATTGATGTGATCATTCATTGCACGTCCGACGTCGATACCTGTTACACCATAGTGAGCAGCGACTGCTTCCTGAAGCTTTGCAATCGGGCTTGTATCTGTCTGATTTAAAAGTCCCTTATCCGTTACATATATAGAGATGATCTCGGTTTCGGGAGACTTTTCTCTGATCTGGCGGATAATTGATTCATAGTAGAACTGAACCGTACCATCTGCGTAATGCTTGCTGTAAGAGTCGTTAACCGCGAAATCAATAAATACAAGGTCGGGGTCGTGTGCAAGAACGTCAACGTCTGTTCTGAACGCTCCGAGCATCGAGCCCGAGCCGCCCTGAGCCGAGTTGTAAAGGTTGATCTCTGCTTCGGGGAACATATTCTTGAACCACAGACCTGTCAGGGCTCTCCATGAGGTTGAGTCAGCCGCACTTGCGCCCGCACCGAAGGAAACAGAGCCTCCGAGGTATACTACGTTAAGCTTCTTTTCATTGTTTAACTTGTATACAATGTTTTCAAGATTGTCGCGGTCGAAGATATACTGGCTGTAATCCTTTGCGGAAGCAGTTACCGTTACTACGCAGGAGCCTGTAAACTTACCGTCGTTTGCATTAACGTTGATCGTCGCCTGACCGGGAGCAAGAGCGATTATCTTGCCGTCTGCGGTTACGCGCGCTACGTTTTCATTCGTACTTTCATAAACAAGCTTTGCCTGCGCGGTTGTGGGATTTAGCTTGACATCAAGCTTTGTCATAGAGCCTTTTTCAACATTAAGAGCGGCGGGAACCTCGATTCCAAGAAGCTCTTTATTTACATCGAAATCAACGCTGTAAGCCTCCTCAACGCTTTTGTAAAAGCCTATAGACTCTATTTCAAAATACGTATCCTTGACACTCTTATTTCCGTTGTTATACCAAAGCTTAAGCATAAGCTTATCGTATTCGGATAATTCGTCAGCATTATTATATCCGATACCTGATCCAAGTGAGCTGTTGGGCAAAGAGCTATTTTCAAGGACATCCACAAAAATCTCATCCTGTGCGCTTGATTTGAACGTGGGCTTGTAGGAGAACAACGTAAAGGATTTTCTTGTACCATCTTTATCGTATGTTGTCTGTATATTAAAGTCAACCGTCGCTGTGCCCTTAATTGAATTTATGTTTGTTTTATAATCTATTCTTACAACGTTGTAGGTCTTCAGAAGAACATCCTCATTTTCAAAGGATATTGTTACCTGTGCGTTTGACACCTCGGAGTCGGCAGTGATTTTCACCTTTCCGTCGCTGAGGGATTTGCTGATGCCCGAGGGAACGGACACAAGATTATAAAGTTCTTCTGCATCAAAAGCAAAGTGCTCGCCAATCGGCACAGGCTCGAAGTCACCTGTTTCGCTAACCGTAACTATGCCTTTATTTATCATCTGACTCATCATATACTCACTCATAATGCCCTCTGCCTCATCGTTGGGGTGAAGGTCGCCGTCATAAAAGAGCTCGGGGGTATCGGTAAAGTCTGTTTCGGGCGAGTTATATATGTCAATCGCGGGAATGCCGTATTCCGCGCATACGCTTAAAACTCTGTCAACGTAATCGGTAAGCGGTAATGTATTCGAACAGGTTCTCAAGCACTTTATGGGGGTAAAGAAAACTATCTGCTTTTCGGGATAACGCTTGATAAGAATTTCTATAAGATTTCTGAGTCCGCCCTCGAAGGTCGTATTAAGTCTGGTTCCCTTTTCTCCGAGAGGAACATGACCAAACCAGTCATTAACACCGCCCTTTACAGTTATAAGATCTGCATTCTCCTCCATTGTAAGGGCTCTTGCCTGGAAGGATTTATCCTCTTCTGCGCCGGCAGTGACAGAAATTTTTGTTCCTCCGACACCATAGTTCCTGTTTTTTATGTTATAATTCTGAGACCACCATACATGGTACACACGTCCGCTCGGAGCAGAATAACTGGTGATCGAATCACCCAAAGCGTTCACATTGATAAACTTGCCATAGTTGAACACATCGTATTTTACAAGGGAGATAGCTTCCGGCTTTCCGACAACTACCATACAGTCAACAGTCTCTTCGCCATAGGATGCGCTTACCGTTGTAATACCGTTTTTGAGTGCGGCAACCTTACCGCTTGCGTCGATTGTAGCAATAGTTTGATCCGCGCTCTTAAAGGTAAATTCAGCACCCTCAAGGCCTTTAACTGCAGGCTTGATTGTAAAGCTCTCGCCTGCGGAAAGTCTAAACGCAGTATAATTGATTGAAATTTCGATTTCGGAAGCTTTCGCCGGATGTACGTAAGCAAGAGCATCAGCCTCGCTCTTGAACGCACCTATGTATTCAACCATCAGATAATCCTCTTTTGAAATTGATTTTTTTGAATAGTAAGGCTTTAAGTATATGTAGTTTACAGGAGCTTCATCAATAGAATCAAAAGAATATACGCCTGCAGCCGCGTGTTCTGCACTAGTATAGCTCTTAAGATCAATAATTACAGAGTTATAAGCACCTGAGTTGTCAATAGTCACCCTTTTGCCCCAAAGACGTGTAGCCTTTCCATTATAGCTTATACCTACATTTACGTCGGTATTCTTATTGGAGGCGATAAGTGCCTTATATCCAACCTTGATATACGGATAATCCTTTGCGTTATAGCCGTCAAAAAGCTCCGTGAGCACAAATTTCAAGCCCGTATTATCATTGGCTACATCCAACTCTCCGTTTGGATAACCACCAACAAAGCTTCTGCCTGCAAGAGCATCGTATACAAGCTCTGTGTTGTGTACCATTCCCGCTAATGACGAGCTTTTAACCGTAGTTATAAGTTCGCTTGCATCCGCAACAATACAATCGGCATCTGCACTGACCGAAATCGCAGTCAAAAGCACCGTTAATAAAAGAATAAGCGCGATGAATAATTTTTTCATACTGTTTTCTCCTTATCGGGTTTGTTTTCAAATACATTATACATTGCATGCACCTTTAATGTTAAGGCAATAAATGATACATATTTGATATTTTTGGTACAAATCGTCCCATAATATTGACAAAATCGCTGCCAAACTACATTATTATTGTATCAAGCAGAGATTCATATGTCAATCTGTATTTTTTTAAGAATATACATTTTTTGCAAAATATGCTTTTTGGACAAAAAAACTGCATTTAACTCAAAAAAGAACGGGCATAAGCCCGTTCTTTTTTATCTTATTTGTCCGTTTCCGCGGATGCGGTATTTTATAGTCGTCAACCCCTCAAGAGCAAAAGGTCCGCGCGCGTGCAGCTTCTGCGTGGAAATGCCTATCTCCGCGCCGAAGCCGAATTCTTCCCCATCCGTAAAGCGCGTTGATGCATTATGGTATACGGCGGCAGAGTTTATTCGGTCAAGGAAAGCTTGCGCATTCTCTGCGTTTTCGGTAACTATCGCCTCACTGTGACCCGTGCTGTATGCGTTTATATGCGCGATCGCGCAGTCAAGCGAATCAACGACGTATATGCTAATAATGTAATCATTATATTCGCGCGTAAGATCGTCGTCAAGCGCGGGATTTGCCTTGATTATTCCGCGCACACGCTCGTCACCGCGAAGCTCGACATTATTGTCGCAAAGAGCCTTTGCCGCAATCGGCAGAAATTCGTCCGCAATATTTTTATGAACTATAAGCTTCTCTGCTGCGTTGCATACAGACGGTCTGCTCACCTTTGCATTTATTACAATATCAAGAGCCTTTTGTATATCTGCAAATTCATCAACGTATATATGGCAATTTCCCGCACCCGTTTCGATAACCGGCACGCTTGCATTTTCAACCACCGCCGATATGAGTCCCTTTCCGCCACGCGGTATAAGCACGTCGATATATCCGTTAAGTCGCATCAATATATTAGAGCCTTCTCTTGAGGTGTCGTGAACAAGGCTTACAAGTGCTCCCGGAAGTCCTGATGACTCAAGCGCAGACTTTATAACTTCTTCAAGCGCTATGTTAGTATTGTACGCTTCCTTGCCTCCGCGAAGTATCGCCGCGTTTCCGCTTTTAAGACAGATAGCCGCAACATCTACCGTCACGTTAGGTCTTGCCTCATATATTACTGCTACGTTACCCAGCGGCACGCTCACGCGCTCTATCATAAGCCCGTTCGGGCGCGTCCATCCCTCACTTTTGCCGAGCGGATCGGGTAAAGCCTTGAGCTTTCTCACCGACGCTGCAAGCTTTTCAATACGGGCAAGATCAAGCATAAGCCTGTCGCACATAGCCTTTGAAAGTCCTGCGCTCTCAGCCGCTTCCAGATCAAGCTTGTTTGCGTTTATTATATCATCGGCGCGCTTTACTATAGAAACAGCAATTGCTTCAAGCGCCTCGTTGCGCTTTGTATCCGAGCTTTGTGCAAGAAGTGCCTGCGCGCTTCTTGCTTCGGTACAGAGCTCTTTAAGATATTCGCTTATATTTTCCATAAAATTGTACTGTTTACTCCTTTTTCGATGCGTCAAAGAAGGTTCCGTCAAGCTCTGCGTTGAACACTATATCATACAGCACCTTAGGATCCTTACCGTTAGTTATCACCATCGGAATACCCATTTCTGTTGTGATGGTTGCCGCTTCAAGCTTTGCAAGCATACCGCCGGTACCCCTGTCAGAGCCGGCGCCGCCTGCATATGAGCGGATTCTTTCATCTATACGGTCAACGAATCTCACAAGCGCCGCATCGTCAAACTCACGCGGATTTTTCGTATAAAGTCCGTTTATATCCGAAAGATTTATGACGAGATCGGCGTCACACAAAAGCGCAACGTATGCTGAAAGTATATCGTTTCCGCCAAAGCCAATGCCCTCGTAGGATACCGTATCGTTTTCGTTTACAATCGGCACACAATGAAGATTGAAAAGTGCCTTGAAGGTGTTTTCAGCGTTGTGTCTCTGAACCTCGTTTTCCCACACGTCACGGTTAAGAAGCACCTGAGCGACCGTGCATCCGAATTCAGCAAAGAATTTGCTGTACATCTTCATAAGCTCACACTGACCGACCGCGGCGACCGCCTGCTTACCCTCTCTTGTATCGGGGCGTGCCTTGAGTCCGAGCCTTGATATTCCCGCGCTTTGCGCGCCCGAGCTCACGAGCACGATCTCACGACCGCTGTTGACAAGATCACACACCACCTGTGCAAGCGTTTCAAGTCTGCTGAGATTAAGGAAAAAGTTATCATATGTAAGAGTTGAGGTTCCGACCTTTATCACAATTCTTTTCGCTTCTTTAAGCTTTGCTATCTCCATTATTATGTGCCTTTCGTATGCGAATTTTACTTAAATTTCTTACTTTCTGTTTATTTTATCACTTTAACGCAAAAAAGTCAACAACTAAAAAAAGAAAAAACAGCGATTTTATTGTATTCCGAAAGCATTTTGCTGATACAGACGAAAAAAGCCCGTGGCAAAAGCCACGGGCAATTTTCGTTTCGCTGTGCATCTGCTGCTTACGCGAGTGCGTTGAGCTTCTTTGTGAAGTTGCTCTTTCTTCTTGCTGCAGTATTCTTATGAATGATATTCTTAGCAACTGCTCTGTCGATCTTCTTTACAGCTTCCTTATATGTTTCTGCTGCAAGAGCCTTATCACCTGCTTCGATCGCTGCCTCGTACTTCTTGATAGAAGTCTTGAGCGCTGTCTTGAACATCTTGTTCTGCATTGTCTTTGTTTCTGTTACGATAACACGCTTCTTAGCTGACTTAATGTTAGGCAAACCGTTCACCTCCCTCATACCTTATGTTGATATCTTTTTCCCATAGGGTATAACTTTTCCTATGAAATGCCGTTACATTCATATATAATACCACAAACAAATCGAAATTTCAAGTGTTTTTTTAAATTTTTTTATTTTTTTGCACTCTAACCCACTTTTTTAATATTTTTACGTATATTTTATAAAAAATGCAAAAAAAGGCTTGACAAGCGAAATTAAGTGTGCTACAATATTATACTGCATTATAATCGCTAAATATGTTTATTTTCGGGCATTGGTAATATGTACCTGCACATGAAAATAAACCTGCGCCGAGGTTTGTTTCCTTATTATTAATATGGCGACACAAAAAGCGGCGTCTGACAATATGAAAGCCAAAATTTGTTGAAACGGAGTGATTTTATTTATGGTCAAGCCCCATATCCAAAAGCTCGGAAGGAACACAAGAATGAGCTTCTCCAAGATCGGCGAGACTCTTGAAATGCCGAATCTTATCGAGGTGCAGAAGAAATCCTATAAGTGGTTCCTTGAAGAGGGTTTGACGGAGGTCCTTCACGATGTATCCCCCATCATCGACTATTCCGGCAATCTCGTTATCGAATTCATCGATTATACGATAGATCCCACGCCGAAATATCCGGTTGAGGAATGTAAGGACCGTGACGTTAACTACGCAGCTCCCCTGCGTGTTACTGTCCGTCTTACCAATAAGGTAACAGGTGAGGTCAATGAATCCCCTATCTATATGGGCGACTTCCCGCTGATGACAGAAAACGGTACGTTCATTATTAACGGTGCGGAAAGAGTTATCGTTTCGCAGATCGTTCGTTCCCCCGGTATCTACTACGGAACAGAAAACGATCCCAAAACGCAGAAGCCCATTTATACGTCAACAGTCATTCCGTACAGAGGCGCATGGCTCGAATACGAGACTGACGCCAATAACGTTTTTTACGTCAGAATTGACAAAAACCGTAAGATTCCGATAACAGTCCTTATCCGTGCGCTTGGTGTTGAGACAGATGCAGATATCATCGAAATGTTCGGTGATGATCCCAAGATCCGCGCTACGTTTGAAAAGGATACTATCCCCGCAGAGGCTGAACGCGTCAGAGGCAATCTCGGCGACGAGGCTCTTAAGGAAATCTACAAAAAGCTGCGTCCGGGCGAACCTCCGAACGTGGAAAGCGCTCAGCAGCTTATCAATAATATGTTCTTCGACCCCAAGAAGTACGACCTCTACCCTGTCGGACGCTATAAGTTCGACAAGAAGCTCGCTATCAGCCACAGATGTGAGGGACAAACTCTCGCACGTGACGTATTCAGCGCGCTTACAGGTGAGCTTCTCTACAGCGCGGGTGAATTTATCACTCACGAAATGGCAAAGAACATTGAAATGAACGCTGTAAACGAAGTCTTTGTTAAGCTTCCCGACAGCGAAAACGGCGAGGAGATCAAGATCTTCTCCAACCACACAGTATATCCCGAAGCAGTTCTCGGCTTTGACCTTAAGGACTGCGGCATAAACGAAAAGGTCAGATACGCAGTGCTTGCCGATATCATCGAAGCCTGCGAGGGTGACGTTGACGCCATTAAGGCTATGGTACGCGATAGAGTAAGCGAGCTTGCTCCCAAGCACATCACCAGAGACGATATCTTCTCGTCTATCAACTACCTCATCTGCCTTTCCCACGGCATCGACGTATGCGATGACATCGACCATCTCGGAAACCGCCGTCTGCGCTCTGTAGGCGAGCTTCTCCAGAACCATGTCCGCATCGGCTTTGCACGCATGGATAAGAATATCAAGGAGCGTATGAACATCAACGATTCCGAATCGCTCACACCTCAGGCTCTTATCAACATAAGACCTGTTGTAACGGCTATCCGTGAATTCTTCGGTTCAAACCCGCTCTCCCAGTTCATGGACCAGAACAACCCTCTTGCAGAGCTTACTCACAAGAGACGTCTTTCTGCTCTCGGTCCCGGCGGTCTTTCGCGTGACCGCGCATCCTTCGAAGTTCGTGACGTTCACTACACGCACTACGGAAGAATGTGCCCGATCGAAACGCCTGAAGGTCCTAACATCGGTCTTATCTCTTATCTTTCCACCTACGCACGCATCTCGGATTACGGCTTTATCGAGGCTCCCTATCGCAAGATAGACAAGGAGACCGGTACCGTTACAAATGAGATCGTATATATGACTGCCGACATAGAAGATAACTACACTGTCGCGCAGGCAAACGAGCCTCTTACAGAGGATAACAAGTTCGTAAACCGCCGTGTATCGGCAAGACGCCGCGGAGAAATTCTCTCTGTCGATGCATCCGAGCCCGATTTCATGGACGTTTCGCCTAAGATGGTCGTATCGGTTGCTACCGCTATGATCCCCTTCCTTGAAAACGACGACAACTCCCGTGCGCTCATGGGTTCAAACATGCAGAAGCAGGCAGTTCCGCTTATGGTAAACGATTCTCCTATCGTTGCTACGGGTATGGAATACAAGGCTTGCGTAGACAGCGGCGTTGTAGTAACCGCAAAGGCTGCAGGTGTCGTTGAAAGAGTAAGTGCTGACGAAATCACCATCCGCACCGATTCCGGCAAGAAGGACACATACCACCTTATAAAATTCAAGAGATCAAACCAGGGTACCTGCCTTAACCAGCGTCCTATTGTAAACGTAGGCGAAAGAGTTGAGGAGGGCGAGGTTATCGCAGACGGACCTGCTACCTCAAACGGTGAAATCTCGCTCGGTAAAAACGCTCTCATCGGATTTATGACCTGGGAAGGTTATAACTACGAGGACGCCGTTCTTCTTAACGAAAGACTCGTAAGAGAGGACGTTTATACCTCTATCCACATTGAAGAATATACTCAGGAAGCAAGAGATACAAAGCTCGGTCCGGAAGAGATCACACGCGAAATCCAGAACGTGGGCGAGGACGCACTCAAGGACCTCACACCCGAGGGTATCATCCGCAAGGGTACAGAGGTAAGAGCAGGCGACATCCTCGTTGGTAAGGTTTCTCCCAAGGGCGAAACAGAGCTTACTCCCGAAGAAAGACTTCTCAGAGCTATCTTCGGTGACAAGACAAGAGAGGTTCGCGATAATTC
>JAGCNJ010000032.1 GCA_017646005.1 Clostridia bacterium
CCCATTCAGAGCGGTATCATGAGCACCATCCACGCTTACACTGGCGACCAGATGATCCTCGACGGTCCTCACAGAAAGGGCGACCTCAGACGTGCAAGAGCAGGTGCTGCTAACATCGTTCCTAACTCCACAGGCGCTGCTAAGGCAATCGGTCTTGTTATCCCCGAGCTCAACGGCAAGCTCATCGGTTCTGCTCAGAGAGTTCCCGTACCGACCGGCTCCACAACAATCCTTACAGCAGTTGTTAAGGGCGCAGACGTAACTAAGGAAGGCATCAACGCAGCTATGAAGGCAGCTTCTTCCACTTCTTACGGCTACAACGAAGATCAGATCGTATCCTCCGACGTTATCGGTATGACATACGGCTCTCTCTTCGATGCAACACAGACAATGGTATCCAAGATCGGCGATGACCTTTATCAGGTTCAGGTAGTTTCGTGGTACGACAACGAAAACTCCTACACAAGCCAGATGGTAAGAACCATTAAGTACTTCGCAGAACTTTAAGTCCGTAGCACGTTATAAGTGCTAAACTTAATAAGCGAAACAAGAGGCGGCTCGTCAGAGTCGCCTTGTTTTTTGTTTTGTTTTTTGTGGGGGCGCTTTTTGAGAAAAGCTCCCCCACACCCCCGCAAAAACCTTTAAGAAATGGGATCATTGAATTTTTTTATCCTCACTCTGTGCATCGCTACATTTAACTTGCACTCTACTCCTACACAAACTCGCGCTCTGCTACTCTACGGTTCTAAATGCGTTGCTTACTAAAAGACCGAAGGTCTTATGACAGCCTGTAGTCCGAGCGCAACATATTTGCGAAATTGATTGTGGCATTCGGGACGATGTGGGCATCGTCCCCTACAGCCGGAGCCCCCACGGGCAAAACGCGCGTGAAGTATATGCAGATTTCAAGTCCTAAGCCCATACTCCAACATAAACAAACGAATCCGACCCTTGTGGTCGGTGCTTATCTTCAAATTTAGTCACAGGGATGGGGTTCAAAAAGGGGAAACCGCGGAGGTTTCCCCTTTTTCGCGTCTTTGGTTACTTTCATCGCGTGATGAAAGTAACTCCCCCGGAAGGGTACACAATCAATTTCGCTAAACAAAAAATGCTCCCACCGCAAAGGTGAGAGCATTTTGATTTTTCGTCAAACTTCAACTTAAAAGAATCCGTCCACTAACACTACGTCGAGTATCGACGAAATGAGTATAAGTAAGATACATACCGGAGCTACGTACTTTATCACTACATTGAAAAGCTTTTCGCTCTTGAATTTGCCCGTGAGCGCGACCTCGTCTGCAATAGCCTTGGGCTTGATAACAAAGCCTACGAAAATGCAGGTGAGAAGTGCAACGATAGGCATGATCACGCTGTTGCTTACAAAATCGAAGAAGCTTAAGAAATCCATTCCGAGGAGTGTGATGTTCGACCACACGCCGTTGCCCAGCGAGGAGGGAAGACCTATAATAAGGCATCCGATGAATACTATAAGACAGGTGAGCTTTCTGTTCCAGCCGAACTTGTCGCAGAAGATAGAAACGACAGTTTCCATAAGTGATATCGATGATGTAAGTGCCGCAAAAAGCACGAGTAAGAAGAACACGGCACCGATGATCTGTCCGCCGTACATTGTTTCAAAAACCTTTGGCAGAGTAATAAACATAAGACCTGGACCTGCGTTTATCGCCTCGGCGTTACCGCCCGAAAATGCGAACACGGCAGGTACGATCATAAGACCTGCAAAGAACGCGACGCCCGTATCGAAAAATTCGATGTTATGCACCGAGGTTTCAATGCTTATTTCCTTTTTCATATAGGAGCCGTAGGTTATCATAATGCCCATAGCAAGTGACATCGAATAGAAAAGCTGACCCATAGCCGCAAGCACGGTTTTTATGGAAAAGTTGTCAAATTCGGGCTTGATATAGTAGATAACGCCGTCAAGAGCGCCGGGAATGAACATGGTGTATATCGCGATGAATATCGAAAGCACCACGAGCACCGGCATCATAAGCTTACTTACTTTTTCAATTCCCTTTTCAACTCCGAAAAATACGATCAGCGCAGTAGCCGCGATATATAAGAAGAACCAAAATATCGGCTCTCCTATCTTTGAAATAAAGCCGCTGAAATAACCATCCTGCGCGGCGGCAACACCGTCACCGCTTACGAATACTGCAAAATACTTTGTAACCCATCCGCCGATTACCGAATAATAGGGAAGGATTATCATAGGTACGATCGCGGCAAGATATCCAACAAAGCCGAAGCGCTTGTCAAGTGCCTTGAATGCGCCGATTGCGGAAAGCCCGGTTTTTCTGCCGAGTGCAATCTCGGCGGTCATGAGAGTGAAGCCGAAAGTGACGGCAAGAATTATATATGTAAGTAAGAATATACCTCCGCCGTACTGAGCGGCAAGATATGGGAATCGCCATATATTACCAAGTCCGACTGCTGATCCTGCGGCGGCGAGGATAAAGCCGATCTTACCCGTAAAGCTGCTTCTTTTTTGTTCCATGTGGTCCTCCGTTTTAGAGAAATTTGCTTTATGCTAAAAATAAAAGCACTTGCGCGGGCAAGTGCTTTTATGGAGCTGCTACCCAGATTCGAACTGGGGACCTCATCCTTACCAAGGATGTGCTCTACCAACTGAGCCATAGCAGCGAAATGGCGACCTGAAGGGGACTCGAACCCCTGACCTCTAGCGTGACAGGCTAGCGTTCTAACCAACTGAACTACCAGGCCGAATTTACATCGCGAGATATATTATATCAAATACTTACGCTTTTGTCAAGACATATTTTCAAGTTTTTTGAGTTTTTACGCTACTACTGATAAAACCGTCGGAATCCGACGGTTTTATCAGTATATCCGTATTTCTTAAAATTATCCCAAATACTTGTCAAGTCTTTTTCCGATCTCGACAAGGAATTCCTCGGTGTTGACCTTGCGCTTGCTTTCAAGCGTCGACATAGCCATAAGGTCGCCTGTCATAACGCCTTCCTCAATCGTGTCGATAGTTGCCTTTTCAAGCATATCGGCGTAGTTTACAAGCTCGGGAATGTTGTCAAGCTCACCGCGCTTTCTGAGTGCGCCCGACCAGGCAAAGATGGTTGCCACGCTGTTTGTCGAGGTCTCCTCGCCCTTAAGATGCTTATAATAGTGGCGCTGTACAGTACCGTGAGCCGCTTCGTATTCGTAAACTCCGTCGGGAGAAACGAGCACAGATGTCATCATAGCAAGGCTTCCGTAAGCGGTTGCCACCATATCGCTCATAACGTCGCCGTCGTAGTTTTTGCAAGCCCAGATATATCCGCCCTCGCTTCTGATAACGCGTGCTACGGCGTCGTCGATGAGTGTATAGAAGTATTCAATGCCTGCCTTGTCAAACTTTTCCTTATATTCGTGTTCGAATATTTCCGCGAAGATATCCTTAAAGCGGTGGTCGTACTTCTTGGAGATCGTGTCTTTTGTTGCAAACCATACGTCCTGCTTTGTATCAAGCGCGAAGTTAAAGCAGCTGCGTGCGAAGCTTTCGATAGATGCATCTATGTTGTGAAGTCCCTGGATGATACCGCTTGAAGAGCCGAAATTATGTATAAGCTCGCGGATTTCGTTGCCGTCCTTATCGGTGCAGACAAGCTCGCATTTAGCTCCTGCAGGCACTTGCATCTCAACGTTCTTATAAACGTCTCCGTAAGCGTGACGCGCGATTGTTATCGGCTTTGTCCAGCTTGGGATGTAAGGAGTGATGCCCTTAACGAGAATAGGTGTTCTGAAAACCGTTCCGTCAAGGATGGCTCTTATAGTACCGTTGGGGCTTTTCCACATTTCCTTGAGGTTATATTCATCCATTCTTGCGGCGTTGGGGGTAATGGTCGCGCATTTTACCGCTACGCCGTATTTCTTTGTGGCTTCAGCCGATTTTACGGTAACCTCGTCGTTTGTTTCGTTTCTGTATTCAAGACCGAGGTCGTAATACTCGCTCTTTAGATCGATATGTGGAAGAATGAGGATATCCTTTATCATTTTCCATATAATGCGTGTCATCTCGTCGCCGTCCATTTCGACAAGCGGCGTTTTCATTATGATTTTTTCTGCCATTTTACCGTTTCCTTTCGGTGAGATTAAAATCTACGCTTTACAGTATAACACAATTTTTGACAAAATGGAATAGGGTAATAAAAATTTTTTCTTTTAATTTTTGCAGCGTTTATTCGTACAGCCTGAGTATTTTTCGAGAAATACCACCGTAACAGGTGTTTTTAGGCTTTTCTCTTGCGGGAGCGTGCTCCTTTCGTGGGGACAGAAGCGCGCTTATCTGAGTAAAATGTTATAAAAGAGGCGCCTCTTTTTAACGCTTGCAAATTTTTTCTCTCCGGTATGTTTAATTTACACCTTTTTGAGCAAAAAATAATATAGCAGGCAGGTTGTTTGTAAATAGTATAAAATAATGGAGAGTGAATCAAATTGAGCGTAAAACGCGGAGATATTTTTTATGCCGATCTTAGTCCGGTGGTCGGAAGCGAACAGGGAGGCCTCAGACCTGTGCTTATCGTGCAGAATGACGTAGGCAACAAGTACAGCCCCACTGTTATCGCCGCCGCGATCACAAGTCAGATCGGAAAAACGAAGCTTCCTACCCATATAGACGTTTTTGCCGACAGATACGGTCTTGCCAAGGATTCGGTAATACTTCTTGAGCAGATAAGGACTATCGACAAAAAGCGTCTTAAGGAGAAAATGGGACATCTTGACGATGCGCTTATGAGCAGAGTTGACGATGCTATCAGTATAAGCTTTGGTCTGCCGGCAGGGGATGCGGATATAAACGAAGCAAACAATGCCGCAGGAGTCACTGCGTAAGTAAAAGGAAAAACAAATACATACGGGAGGCAGAAAACTGCCTCCCGTATTGCGCTTAAAAGCTTATTCTTCTGACACCGATGCATTTTTTGCTTGATTTGTCTATCATAAATATTGCGCCGTTAGCACTTGCTTCGCCGCTTGCCTGCTCAAAACGCACAGGCATACGGCTTATGAATTTTTCTATGATTATTTCGCTTTTTACTCCTAAAATACTGTCGGTGACACCCGTCATACCGAGGTCGGTTATAAAGCCGGTACCCTTGGGAAGTATCTGCTCGTCAGCCGTTTGCACGTGGGTGTGAGTTCCGAATACAACGCTTACCCTTCCGTCCAAGAAACGTGCAAGCGCCGCCTTTTCGCTCGTTGCCTCTGCATGAAAATCAATCACGGCAATATCGTATTTGTCGGCATTTGTTTCAAGCATTCTTTCAGCGCAGGTAAACGGACTTTCAACAGGCTCCATATAGACTGTGCCGAGTAAGCTTATCACCAAGACTCTCGCTTTGCCCGTGTCAATTACCGTACAGCCGTATCCGGGTGCGGTCGACGGCATATTGGCGGGGCGTACGCAGAATTTGCTGTCGTCTAAAAAGTTATATACCTCGCGGCGTCTGAATGTGTGATTGCCGCCTGTTATAATGTCTGCTCCCGCATCGATAAGTGCTTCTGCGCTCTGAGGGAGCATTCCGTTTCCGTCAGCCGAGTTTTCACCGTTGACGATGGTGAGATCTATTCCGAAATGGCTTATTACGCCTGACAGCTTTTCTCTGAGATAATTGCAGGCAGGCGAGCCTACCGCATCACCGATGGCAAGTATGTTAAAGGTCTCTGCCATAATTTTGTCCCTTCAAAATAAAAGTTGTTATATTTTGTGTCTGCGATTGACATACGCCGACATAACTGTTATAATTATGATACCACATAACAGGCACAAATTGCAATAGCTTTGCAAAAACTTGTGCTTTCGGAGGGAATATGGACTATGTTTTTGACAGAGCCGAGGAAGAGTTTGCGGTTCTGACAAGCCTTGAGGATGACTCGGTTATAAATATCGCGCTCACAGAGCTTGAAAACGCGCGTGAGGGTGATATCATAAGGCTTGACGAGGAAGGCGTACGTGTCCTCAAGCCTGAAAGCGAAGCGCGAAGGCTTTCGCTTGCCGAAAGGTTTAACAGACTCAAAAATAAGGATTGACACAGGGAAGGATAAAAATATGATTAAGGGAAACGCGATAGTAGGACAGTCGGGAGGCCCGACAGCGGCGATAAACGCAACTCTTGCCGGGGTGGTGAGAGGTGCGTATGAATCGGGATGCATTGATAAGATCTACGGTGCTCTTAACGGAGTTGCCGGACTTTTGGAGGATAATTACTGTGTGCTTAATGACATCTTAACGGGAGAGAATGAGCTTAAGCTTCTTGAAAACACTCCTGCTGCGGCACTCGGCTCCTGCAGAATGAAGCTTCCGGATCCCGATAAGGATACAGCTCCCTTTGAAAAGCTTTTTGAGCTTTTTGAAAAGCTTGATATCAAGTATTTCTTCTATATTGGCGGCAACGATTCGATGGATACTGTCGATAAATTAAGCCGATATGCAAAGAAGATCTGTAGCGATCTGAGAGTAATGGGTGTTCCGAAAACGATAGACAACGACCTTTGCGGTACAGATCATACGCCCGGCTTTGGCTCGGCGGCAAAGTTTATTGCAACCGTGATGCAGGAGATTATCCGCGATACCGCCGTTTATACCGTAGAGGCGGTGACTATCGTTGAGATAATGGGACGTGATGCAGGCTGGCTTACGGCGGCATCGGCTCTTCCTCGCAAGGTGTGCGGGGTTGCACCCGATCTTGTGTATCTGCCCGAGGTTGTATTTGATTATGACAAATTCTTTGAGGATATTCAGAAGGCGTTTGAGAAAAAGCCCAATATAGTGGTTGCGGTTTCCGAGGGAATAAGACTTGCAGACGGACGTTACGTTGGTGAATCGACACAAAGCGGCGCGACCGACGTATTTGGTCACAAATACCTTGCCGGAACCGGCAAAATGCTTGAAAATGCGGTCAAGGAAAAGCTCGGCTGCAAGGTGCGCTCGGTAGAGCTTAATCTGCCGCAGAGATGTGCTTCTCACATAGCGTCAAGGTGTGACCTTGAAGAATCGGTATCGGTGGGACGCGCGGCTGTAGCGTGCGCTGTGCGCGGCGAAAGCGCAAAAATGATGTGCTTTGAAAGAGAAGACGGAGAGTATTCTGTTAAGTGCATTGCGCGTGATATATCCGAGATCGCAAACAAGATAAAATATGTGCCGCGCGAGTATATAACCGAGCGCGGAAACAACGTCACCGACGAATGTGTTGACTATCTGCTTCCGCTTATAAACGGCGAGGTTTCAATCACCTATAAGGACGGACTTCCGGTGCATTTCGTGATAGAGAGATAAAGAAAAGAGAAGGAGAGTTCAAATCTCTCCTTCTCTTTTTTACTTCAGAATGTCTGCCATGCTGATAAAGATTGTGCCTGCGGTGTCAAGAAGCCTGCTCGTGTTTTTTGCAAAATTATTGACTCTGCGGCAGGCGGCTTTTTTTGGTGAGCTTACAAGTGCTATCATTGTGCCTGCCGCCGCACCTGTGACAGCGGCTACGATAACCGACGTTGCTTTTGTTGACATTTGCATTTTTTCTACCTCGTTTTTGTGAAATTGATGTTAACCTTGCGCTTATTATTATTTGCCGTAAGCTTTTTTGTATAAATGGCAATTTGCAATAAAAAATCCGTTTTTTGACGAATACTCCAAAATGGAGTATAAATATGCATAAATGAAAGATAATTTATACAAAGTTGAAAAAATGCGGAAAATCCGCTTGACTTAATTGAACAATAATAGTATAATAGTAGGTAACATCGCAAGAAGTCTATTTTTCGCCGATATTTATCGGCTTGCGAATTGTAATTTTATTAACCGGTTTATACCCGGTATGGAGGAATTTTTATGAACAGAGTATTTAATTTTTCGGCAGGTCCGTCCGCCCTTCCGCTTTCGGTACTTGAAAAGGCAGCTTCAGAGCTTGTTTGCTACAAGGATTCCGGAATGTCGGTTATGGAAATGAGCCACCGATCTCCCGTTTATGAAGAGATCATAAAGGAAGCCGAAGTACTTTTCCGCTCTATTATGAATATTCCCGATAATTATAAGGTGCTCTTTCTTCAGGGCGGCGCTTCCACACAGTTTGCTGCAGTACCGCTCAACCTTATGAACGGTTCGGGAAAGGCAGACTATATCGTTTCCGGTCAGTTTTCAAAGAAGGCCTTCCAGGAAGCAAAGAAGTACGGTGACGTCGTTTGCATCGCTTCCAGCGAGGATAAGAATAACACATATATCCCCCAGATCAAGCGTGAGGATATCAGACCCGACGCTGACTACGTACATATCTGCTTTAACAACACAATTTACGGAACAAAGTTTAATTACATCCCCGACACAGGCGATATCCCGCTTGTTGCCGATATGTCCAGCTGCATTATGAGTGAGCCCGTAGACGTTACCAAGTTCGGTATGATCTATGCAGGCGCACAGAAGAATATGGCTCCCGCAGGTCTTACAGTTGTTATTATCAGAGAAGACCTTATGGGCAAGTCGCGCCCCGAAACTCCCGTAATGCTTGATTACAAGACAATGGCTGATAACGATTCTATGTATAACACACCTCCTTGCTACCCGATCTACATCGCAAAGCTCGTATACGAGTGGGTACGCGATCTCGGCGGCCTTGAGGCTATGAAGAAGCACAACGAAAAGAAGGCGGCTGTACTTTACGATTATCTCGACGCACAGGATTACTACATCGCTCCCGTTGAAAAGCCCTACCGTTCCATGATGAACGTAACCTTCGTTACGGGCGATGCTGACCTTGATAAGAAGTTTGCAAAGGAAGCAGACGCTCTTGGCTTCAAGAATATCAAGGGTCACCGTTCTGTCGGCGGTATGAGAGCTTCCATATACAACGCTATGCCCATCGAGGGTGTTGAGGCGCTCGTTAAGTTTATGGACGAATTCGCGAAGAATAACCCCAAGAAGTAATAGTAAAGGATAAACTACGATGAAAAAGAAGATTCAGTTACTTAATAAGATCGCCAAGGTTGGTACAGACCGCTTTGACGCAGCCAATTATGAGATCGCCGAGGATATTGCAGACCCCGATGCGATAATGGTTCGTTCCGCGGTAATGCACGATATGGAATTCGGCGCAAATCTCCGCGCTATTGCAAGAGCAGGTGCCGGAGTTAACAATATTCCGATAGATAAGTGCTCCGAGCAGGGTATCGTAGTATTTAACACACCCGGTGCTAACGCAAACGGCGTTAAGGAGCTTGCAGTTGCGGCTTTATTGCTCGCATCCCGCGATATCGTAGGCGGTATTGAATGGGTTAAAACTCTTAAGGGAACAGAGGCTCCCGAAAAGGCGGTTGAAAAGGGCAAGAGCAAGTTTGCAGGCTGTGAGATCGAAGGCAAGACGCTCGGTATCATCGGTCTCGGCGCTATCGGAGGACTTGTTGCTAACGTAGCAAAGTCGCTCGGCATGAAAGTTCTCGGTTGCGACCCCTACATTACTGTTGAGGCTGCATGGGGACTTTCCCGCTCTATCGAAAAGGCGGCAAGCTATGATGAGATCTATGAAAAGAGCGATTACATAAGCGTTCACGTTCCCGCAACTCCCCAGACAAAGGGTATGCTTTGCACCGAAAACTTCGCTAAGATGAAGGATGGCGTTCGCATCATCAACCTTTCAAGAGCAGACCTCGTTAATACCGATGACCTCAAGAAGGCGATCGCAGAGGGTAAGGTTGCAAGCTATGTAACCGACTTCCCGACAGACGATATCATTTGCGAAGACAAGATTATCGCAATTCCTCACCTCGGTGCATCCACAGAGGAGAGCGAGGATAACTGCGCGGTATACGCGGCAAACGAGCTTATCGACTATCTTGAAAACGGTAATATCAAGAACAGCGTAAACTTCCCGAATGCTACGATGCCTCGTGGAGGCGATGCTCGCCTTTGCCTTATGCACAAGAACGTGCCTACTATTATCGGTCAGATTTCGGGCGCATTCTCTGATGCACATATCAATATTGAAAATATGATCAACCACTCCAAGAAGGAGCTTGCATACACTATGCTTGAATACCATGGAACGCTTCCCGCAGAACTTGTTGAAAAGGTAAGCGCTATCGAGGGTATGATCAGAGTAAACGAAATTGTATATTGATCTGTAAACGAAGGAATGGGCAATACGCCCATTCCTTTCAAGCAGATAAGAGTAAATTACAAATGAAAACATTTGAAAAATTCAGAGTTGATCTGCATCATTGTGACGCAAGTGGAAATCTTAAGGTGTCCGCGCTGTTGAGGTTTATGCAGGAGTGCTCAACTCTGCAGCTTGAAAACAGCAATATCTCGCAAAAAAGCCTGCTTGATCAGGGTAAGTCATATCTGCTTACAAGGCTCAATATGAGTGTGTATAAGCCGGTTTGTGCTTATGAGGAGATAGAGGTTTCTACCTGGCCGTGCGAAAGCCGCGGCTTTTCCTTCAACAGATGCTATCAGGCAAGGGTTGACGGAAATATAGTCGCTGAAGCAACTACGGTGTGGGGAATTATAGATTTTGAAAAGCGCCGCTTGTGCCGTGTATCGGACTTTGAGTGTGAAATCGAATGTGAGCTTCCGCTTGAGCTTGATTCACCCGCACGTATATGTATACCCAAAGAGCTTGAGCTTGCTCTTGTTGGCGAGAGAACGGTCGTATACAGTGATCTTGATTCAAACGGGCATATAAACAACACAAATTACCCCGATATGCTCTGTGATTTTATCCCGGAAATGAATAACAAGCGCATACTGATGCTTGGTATAAGCTATCTTTCGGAGGCGCTTGGCGGAGATGTGCTTAAGGTTTATATGACACAAAGCGACGGTCAGTATTATATCCGCATGGTAAAGAGTGACGGAAGTACAAACTGCGAAGCGATAATAATGACCGAGCCTATAGAACCCGTGTATAATATCAGGGCTTTGATTGATAAAAAATAAAGACAAAATATCTTCCTGAAAGGAAACAGATTATGAAAAAACTGATGCTTGGCAACGAAGCCGTTGCAAGAGGTCTGTATGAGGCGGGCGTAAAGCTCGTTTCAAGCTACCCCGGAACCCCGAGCACCGAGGTTACCGAGGCTGTTGCAAAATACGATGAGGTCTACGCTGAATGGGCGCCTAACGAAAAGGTTGCACTTGAGGTTGCACTCGGTGCGGCAATAGGCGGCGGACGCTCCTTCTGCGGAATGAAGCACGTTGGACTCAACGTTGCCGCAGACCCGCTTTTTATTACCTCTTATACAGGTATTAACGGCGGTATGGTTATAGGCGTAGCCGATGACCCAGGTATGCACTCGTCGCAGAACGAGCAGGACAGCCGCCACTATGCGAGAGCGGCGAAGCTCCCGATAGTTGAGCCGTCCGATTCGGGCGAATGCCTTGAATTTACAAAGCTTGCTTATAAATATTCCGAAGAATTTGACACTCCCTTTATCCTCAGACTCAATACGAGAGTTTCTCACTCGCAGTCGCTCGTGGAAACAAGCGACCGTATTGAATATGAAGTAAAGCCTTATGAAAAGTCGGCGGCAAAGCACGTTATGATGCCTGCCAACGCAAGAGGCAGACACGTTGTAGTTGAAGAAAGACTTGAAGCACTTTCAAAATTTGCTTGCGACTGCCCCTTCAATAAGGTTATAGATAATAACACAAAGCTTGGTATTATCACGTCGGGTCCCTCCTTCGTGTATGCCCTTGAAGCCTTCGGCGACAGCGCATCCTACCTTAAGCTCGGACTTGTATATCCCTTCGCGGACGAGCTTATCAAGGAATTTGCAAGCAAGTACGAGCGTGTAATCGTTATTGAGGAGCTTGATGCTTTTATCGAAGAGCACTGCAAGGCTATTGGACTCAACGTAGAGGGCAAGAATTTGCTTCCCAATATCGGTGAATTTTCACAGGAGCTTATTGCAGAAAAGCTTCTCGGCAAGAAGGCAGAATTTGTTTCCCTTGATGAAAATATCCCCGTAAGACCCCCCGTACTTTGCCCCGGATGCCCTCACAGAGGTATTTTCTACATATTCAAGAAGCTCGGACTTTATGTAAGCGGAGATATCGGATGCTATACGCTCGGCGCGGCGGCACCCCTTTCGGCTATGGATACGACCCTTTGTATGGGCGCATCAATATCGGCTCTTCACGGATATAATAAGATTCGCGGCGAGGAAAACAAGAGCGTTGCGGTAATCGGTGACTCGACCTTTATGCACTCGGGTATGACCGGTCTTGCGAACATTACCTACAATAAGGGTAATTCCACAGTTGTTATAGTTGATAACAGCATCACGGGTATGACAGGACATCAGCAGAATCCCTGCACAGGCTTTACGCTTAAGGGCGAGCCTGTTCACGGCATTATGCTTGAAAATATCGCTCGCGCCGCAGGCGTTGCCGACGAGCACATCAGAATAGTTGACCCCAACAACCTCAAGGAGGTTGAAAAGGTGCTCAAGGAAGAGCTTAATTCAAACACCCCCTCGGTTATCATCTGCCGTAAGCCCTGCGCGCTTCTTAAGTACGTGAAGCACAATCCGCCTGTCAGCGTAGATACCGATAAGTGTATCGGATGCAAGGCTTGTATGAAGATAGGCTGTCCGTGTATTTCTATCGTAAACGGCAAGGCAAAGATAGACGCAACCCTTTGCGTTGGATGCGGACTTTGCCCGCAGATGTGTCCCAAGGACGCAATTAAGTGAGGTGAGCAGAATGGGAAAGAATATAATGATCGTCGGCGTAGGCGGACAGGGCTCCCTGCTTGCCAGCCGTATACTCGGTAATGCAGTAATGCTTGAAGGATACGACGTAAAGGTGTCCGAGGTTCACGGAATGAGCCAGCGTGGCGGCTCGGTCGTAACCTACGTTAAGTTTGGCGAAAAGGTAGCATCCCCCGTAATATGCAAGGGCGAAGCGGATATAATAATGTCCTTTGAGCTTTTGGAAGCGGCAAGATGGGTTTCCTATCTCAAAAAGGGTGGAACGATTATCACAAATACACAGCAGATCAATCCGATGCCGGTAATCACGGGCGCGGCAGAGTATCCGAGCGAGCTTGTAGAGAAGATGCAGGCAAAGGGCGTAAACGTGATCGCGGCGGACGCGCTTTCGATAGCCCGCGAGGCAGGAAGCGAAAAGGCTGTAAATGTAGCGCTTATCGGACTTATGTCGCACGCGCTCGGCTTTGACCGTGAAACACTCGTCAAGGCTATAAAGATGAGCGTTCCCGAAAAGTTCTTAGAGCTTAACATGAAAGCCTTTGAGCTCGGCGAGCAGGTAGCACCTGCAGGCAATTCACGGGTAATTTCACTGCAACAACTGCTTGCGGTGTCGCAAAACGAACTCACTGAAAATAAAAAACAGGAGGTTTCAACATGAAATCCAAATCCTTAAAC
>JAGCNJ010000033.1 GCA_017646005.1 Clostridia bacterium
CATCCGGGATTGATACACATAATGTCTGTTGTACAGTCGTTATCGTCCTCGCCCGCAGTAGGGTGAGCTTCGCCCGGCAATGCTATCTGATCGCAATGCTGACATTTTCTGTCCAGCGTACAGTCACTAACATCGCTTATTGGCTCATGATCAGTTCTTGCTGCTTCAATTATGTAGTTACATACAGTACACTTGTTTTCGGGTTTACAGTCATTGTCAACCAAAATGTCTCTGTGCTTTACAACGCTTCCTGCGTCATATGCTCCGCAAGTACAAGCATCTGCGTGTCCGTCCTCACCCTTGTATCCGTTTACTACGCTATACGAATGCACGGGCGGTGTGCCTTTAAGCTCCTCGTAGCTATCTACGGGGTTCATATGTTCGTCAAAATACTTATCACAACGCTCACAATGATAATGAGCCGCAACTGCCGCCTCTAATCTGTCCACGGTATGAATTTCTTCCGTAGCACCTATCAAGCCGTCCGATTCCCAGCTGTGTCCTGCGGGGATAATCACGCTCGTCTTGTCCAATATCTCGGACGTAGCAAGCGGATCCTCGTAGTATGCTTCGCATATCTCACATATGAAATATCCTATGTTACCCGTACTTATACAGTCAGAAGGAATATTTTCTTCCTCTTGCTTGATATGCTCTGCACAAACGTGCTCCTCTATCTCGGTAGCACCTACAAGCACCCACATTGTGTCAGTCTGACCCTCGGTGTCGGTTACCTTAACGTTTATGCTAAAGAAGCTCGTTGCGTACATCGGACGGGTACCGGAAAGAATTCCGTCCTCGGAAAGATTCAACCAATTATTCGTTCCATCGGTTACGTCAATGGTGAATGTATACGGACCGATTCCACCACTGACCGAATCGCTAAGATCAACCAATACCTCTGTACCTCTTACGGCATTGGGAATATCGTATTTATCATCGTCGGTCACAACCAGCTTCGGTGCTTTGCCGCTGACCGAAACGGTCATATCATCGGTGATCTTCGCACCGTAAACCATCAGCGTTCCCGTGCTTGCGTCAAAGTCAAAGTCCTCATCGGTAAGCGCAACACCGCCAACCTTTACGGTAAAGCTTTCTTTGGTAAGCTCATAGCCGTTGAGCGCCTCAAAGGTCGCAACGTAATCTTTATTTTTAATAGTAGCATCGGGTGCGCTTACCGTTTGAGCGTTTGTGCAACTTACGGTTATATCTGCGCTTTCGGGTGTACCATCTACGTAAATGAATATCTGAATATCCTCGGTAATTTCCTCGCCTACGATTATGAGCAATCCGCTCGACTCGTTAAAGCTATAATCTACGTTTCTCTCAAGAACGACCGCTCCGCCGCGCTTAACGACAATGTCGTTAAAGGTACAGCCGGGCAGGATATCAATTACAGCTGAATATTGCATTCCTTCGGTTGCTTTTTCCTCTCCGCGTACGTTGTACGGCATGACCTCGTAAGTAAAAGTATCATAGCCGTACTCTACGTCATAGGTAAAGCGGTCTTGGCGATACGTTACGGTAAACTCGTTGGTATAATACCATTCACCTGCAACAGACAGTCCGAAAACATAGGTTTTTTTACCATCAGTGCCATCAAAATCGTCGGCGCTGAATGTATAACTAAGGGTAATATGGTTATCATATTCATCTTCATCGGAAAGAACGTCAACACTTATCTTTTCACCGCCAACTATCTCATAAAGCTGAGGGAATCCAAGAGTACCGGCGTCAAGAATTTCAAAGTAAGCTTCAACCTTCTTTTCATCGTCATCAATTAAAATAACGTCAGAAATGGTGGAAGGAGATGCTTTGATCGTATCTTCTTCAATATAGATCTCTATATGTCCCGTAATTGATTCCTTGGGAATCTTAAAATCACCGGTTATCTCATCAAACGTATAGGTGTTTATTCCAACTCCGCCTACGTTGACAATGAGAGTCTTTATTTTATAACCTTCGTGCACGTCTAAAACAAAGATATAATCCGATCCCTCATATGCGTTAGCCTCATATCCCAGAATGTCAATGTTGGGATGATCTCCGCGGAACGTCACACTGTATTCCTGCGTATCAGGAGCGCTTGCGTAAATTTCAATCAGATCGGTTACTTTTGCTGCGGGAATTGTGAGCTTTCCGTTTTCAGAATTAAAGCTGAACTCACTTGAGTCAAGTTCCATTTGGCCAATGTAAACCATAACATAATTAATTGCATGTACAGATCTGGACTCCAACGTACAAACGTAGTCCTGACCTGCAATCACCGTATACGCTCCGTCAAAGTCTACGTTTCCGCCATCCGTAAAGCTAACGGAATAAGTCTCTGCGGCAAATGCAGTGATTGCCGAAAAAGGAATCATGCCAATCAGCATTACTGCAACGATTAAAATACTTAAAAATCTTTTTTTCATTACCTTTTCTCCTTTAGAGTTTTTTACAATGCCGTCAGTGCAGCCACGAGATAGCGCGAGCCGACCGACGAATAGAAAAAGTTGTCGATAAGACCGTCCTTCTTCGCTTGCATGACCTCACGGGCGAGGTCGGGAGCGGAGTTCTCATCGCATAGGAACACGATCTTGCAGTTTGGTGAGATTTTTTTGACCGCTTTTGCTTCGGCAAGACGGGTCTTCAAGTCCG
>JAGCNJ010000034.1 GCA_017646005.1 Clostridia bacterium
CGCTTCAAGGTTACCGATTTGCCGTTTGTGTCCGTAAAGGTCATTGTGTAAACGTATCCAGAACCGTCATCGGCAGTAGTATATGTTATCTTGTCAATGGCACCGGAAACCTCGGTATAGCCTTTTCTTCGAAGAGTATCGCAAAGCTCTTTGCCGCTTACCTGTGAGCGCCATAGACCTTTGTTGTATTCGGAATATCTTTCCCAAGGTGTTGATACGTGGGTGAGGTATCCTCTTTCGCTGCCCCATACGTATTGGCTGGAAACTGTAGATCCTCCAACGCTTGACGAATAATAAGAGCCGCAGATCTCGCCACCGTAGCTGATAACAAGTCCGGCAGTAGATCTGACCGCTTCCTTTACGGCATCGTTTACGCGGACGTGACCTCTGTAAACCTGATCGGAGGCTGTGCAAACAAGATCGCAACCGTACGTGCTGAATCTCTTGTTATAATTGGACAGGGCATAGGAGCGAGCTGCAAGAGCATACGTTCGCAAGACCTCCATGTGCCACGAGTTGCTAATTTCATAGGGGACAACACCCTCGACGTAGCTTTCGAGATCAAGAAGATTGATAAGCTTAACACCGTTAGCACTGTCGGAAATTTGCGGCACAAAGCACATTACACCGCCGTAAAGATTGTCGGCAGGAGTTTGAATATAAGAAGTAAACGCATCGCCCTGCAATGCGGAAAAACCAACGTTTGCTCCGGTATCGCCCGATTCATATTCGAACAGAATCTTGTCGTTTGTAGGGTTTACGACTGACGTGCACGTCATGGATGGA
Organism: Clostridia bacterium; assembly: GCA_017646005.1. GTDB lineage: Bacteria > Bacillota > Clostridia > Oscillospirales > CAG-272 > UBA4717. Next base: position 787 of record JAGCNJ010000034.1, read on the forward strand.
GATACGACTGATGCGGTGAAATCCGTAAAGAAATTCTTATACGTTTCATAAGCCGCGTTAGCTTCGTCTATGGACTTGTAGCTTCCGATTCTTATGCGATAGCTGTCACCGTTTATTGTCGGAATGGCATAAAGACTTTCGCTGTTCAAGGCTTCATTTACAAGAGATTCAAGAGTAGTCAGAGGAAGCATGTTTCCGGAAGCGTGGGCAAGCTCAAGATGGTAACCGCCGATAACGGCAGAGCTTGCCTTGTTTGCAAGACTGTACGTCATTGCAGATTTTGAAAGGTTTCCATCAAGAGTAGCCGCAGCTATGGTGTCTTCTATAACGTAAACGCTTTCAAAGGAACGAAGGTCTTTTTGAATCTGTGTTTTACCTACAACAAATCCGTAAGGCGCTTTAATTTCGAATCCGACCGTAACACTTGACCCATACATTAAACCGACGGCGATATATGTATCGCCATCGGTTGATGAAAAGTTATAATCAGAAAGATTATATTCAATTTCTTCTGCCGCAACGTTGCTTACCAGCATGGAGATCGCAAGTGTTGCGCCGCCCAGGAACATGATAATGGCAAGAATCCAGCACATGATCCGGACAAACAGTTTTCTCTTCTTATCCGACAATTTTATAAGCACCTCCTACCATAACATAAGCAGTTCCGCTGCCTGTGATTTTTATACCTCTGCCGTCATTTCCGCGGGGAATAAGAAGGCAATGGTTTTTAGGAACTGCGGTACCGGCCTGCAGGTCAACGCCTGCGGTCATATCGCAAAGTCCCTGATTATCAAACGGTGATACGATAACGGCGGATCCGGAGCGAAGAATAAGCTCGGTTGCGGCCTTGCACTGAAGCTCCTGACAGGGCTTCACCTCAATAACAGTGAACGCATCTGCGGTTACGGTAGATGTTGTACC
>JAGCNJ010000035.1 GCA_017646005.1 Clostridia bacterium
CACGCCGTCAAATTCACAGTGATGCTCACTACCCTTTACTGCCGCTATCATTTCATCCACAAGATCGTCTATGTAAAGAAGTTCAAGCTCTATAGCTCTGTCGTTTACGGTTATAGGCAGATCGTTTGCGATATTGTTGCAGAAGGTTGCAACAGCCGAGTTGTAATTTGGTCTGCACCACTTGCCAAACAGATTCGGGAAGCGGTAAACAAGCACCTTGGCACCCGTTTCTTTTGCGTAATCGAAGAATAAATCCTCGCCTGCTTTTTTGGACTTTCCGTATTCACCGTCTGCGTATCTTCCGACAAGGGTAGCCTGAATTGACGAGGAAAGCATTACGGGTGAGGTATTGTTATGCCTTTTAAGCGTATCAAGAAGTATGCTTGCAAACCCAAAATTGCCTTTCATAAAATCAGCGGGATCACTTGGACGGTTAACGCCCGCAAGATTAAAGACAAAGTCCGCCTTTTTGCAGTATTCTTCAAGCTCATCGCTTGTGCTGTCAACGTCGTACTCGTATATTTCAGTGATATCCAGTCCGCTCGTTCTGTCCTTGCCGTCGCGTATACATTTAAGTCGCTCGCAAAGATTTTTGCCGACAAAGCCTGCGGCACCGCACACAAGAATATTCATAGTTTTCCCTTTCGTTTATCAGCCTATATTATAAAACCCGACCGCCTCAAGCTCATTTTTGAAGCTGTGCGCCTCGCTCTTGGTCGACATTTTTGCCATATGCGCAAACCTTTTTACTCTCTCTCTTTTGAAAAATACGCGGTCAAAAATTCTCTTTACCCAGAAAAACGGCAGAAGCGCAGGTGCTTTTTCAAGCGTCGGATAAAAGCCCTTCATATTTTCATATGGTAAGAATATCGCAGAAAACACCTTTGATAAAAAGAAGTTCTTTTTCTTGGTATTTGCCGCCTTTGCGCGGGATATATTCGTGCGGTTTCCAAAAATTCCGCTTTCGCAGACGCGAGCCGCCATTAAAACGGTCGCCTCAGTATGCGTTTTGCCCTCAAACCACACGTCAAGTAAGTCACATATCGTACGATAGAATTTTTCAAGCTTCATTTTGGATAGCTCTTTGGTAATATAGTCATCGTCAAGCTTGTTCATACGCCTTATAACGTAAATATCAATAAAATGCCTGATACCGATGCCGCCGTTACGGTAATGCTTTGCTATATGAACGATAAGGTATACGAGAAGATCGTCAAGGCTCATGGTATATCTGCCGTTTTCGTCCTTATGGTCGAAAAAACTTGCCGTATCGGAGTAATATTCGCTGTATTCGGGAAAGGCATCGCCGATAAGCTTCTTGTGAAGCTCGATCTTGGTGTGCTTTTTCTGCCACACGTGTTCGTGTGTGGATTCCTTAACGAACTCATATCCGAGACTTTCAAGAACCTTTGACGCGAGTACAATTTTTTCGGGATGTACAAGAATATCAGCATCCCCTACGGTACGCATATCGGCTTTCGGATACAGCTCTCTTACAACAAGCCCCTTTGTAGGCATATACTCTATGCCCTGAGCATCAAGCTCTG
>JAGCNJ010000036.1 GCA_017646005.1 Clostridia bacterium
TCAAGCCTTTTCTTTAACTTTTCTTAACTTTTTTCGCCGATGCCCGCTCTCCCTCTCCGGGTGAGCCTGTCTATTATATCACCTTTATCGCCGCTTGTCAATACCTTTTTCGTAAGTTTTTTATCTTTTTTTGCTTTTTTTCAATTTAGTCAATATCTACGACATTTAGCGCCTCACTTTATATGATTTACACAAAAAAATTCACAATATCTCTTCACCCCCTTTATTTTATAATTAAATTCTGCTATAATAGTAATATTGATGAAACGGAGATATATTATGACCTGTAAAGAGCTTATCATCAAGCTTAAAGAGAGCGGCTCCGCCGAGCCTGAAACAGAGGTTTTACTCTTGCTTTCGCATATGTTTGGCGCAAGCCGCGCCGATACGCTGCTTTATCCCGGAAAAGACTACGATTCACAAAAGCTTTTGCCGGCAATCAGGCGACGCGCATCCGGTGAACCGATACAATATATAATAGGAAGCGTTTCGTTCTGCGGATGCAATATAAAGGTCACTCCCGACTGTCTTATTCCGAGAAGCGAGACTGAGCTTTTGTGTGAGATTGTTTCAGAGCTTCTGCCCGACAGCGCGCACTTTCTTGAATTATGCACCGGCTCCGGGTGTATCCCGATTGCTGTTTTATCCGGGCGGGACGACGTCAGCTGCGTGGCAGTTGAGCTTTTTGAAAAAACCGCCGAGCTTGCGCGGTACAACCGTGATGCCAACGGCATCGGTGCTCACAGGCTTGATATAATCTGCGCCGATGCACTCACGCTTGATACGTGCACAGGTACCTGTCGGTACGACGCCATCGTATCCAATCCGCCGTATATCAGGAGCGAGGTCATACCGACCCTTTCACGCGAGGTGCTGTGCGAACCGCACGCCGCACTCGACGGCGGCATTGACGGTATGATATTTTACAACAAATTTCTCTCGGATTACAAAGTGATGCTCAAGCCGGGCGGATTCTTCGCCTTTGAGATTGGCTTTGACCAGGCAAACGATATAAAAAAGCTCTGCGAAAAGTTCGGTTACGCCTGCGAGATAAAGAAGGATTTTTCGGGTCTCGACAGAATTGCGATAATCAGACCATAACAAAAGTTTTTTTGCGACATATACTCTTAAAGTAACGTTATTTATGAAAGGAAGCGATCTTTTTGAACAAAAAGACGGTTTTATGTATGTTTGGCGGAAAATCGACCGAGCATGAGGTATCCTTAAGCTCCGCTTATTCGATCCTTTCCAACATAGACAAGGAAAAATACGATGTTCACACGCTCGGTGTAACAAAGAACGGAAGCTGGCTTTACTATACGGGCGATTATGAAAGCATAAAAGACGGAAGCTGGCACACACACGATACCTGTCCCGCCTGTCTTTTGCCCGAGCCTGATCTGAAAAGCTTACTTGTGCGCTCATCGCCCGAAAAGCTTATAAGGCTTGACGCGATCTTCCCGATAATGCACGGCGCGCACTCGGAGGACGGCACACTTCAGGGGCTTTTTGAGATATCGGGCATACCCTACGTCGGACCGGGCTGCCTTTCATCGGCGGTTGCTATGGACAAGGTCTTCACAAAGATGGTGCTTAACAATTTTGATATTCCGCAGGCACGCTTCGCATATTTCCCCGATTTTCTTATAAAATCAGCTCTTGATATTTGCATAGCTACGATCGAAAAGGATTTCTCCTACCCCGTATTCGTCAAGCCCGCCAACGCCGGCTCATCCATCGGTACGGGCAAGGCTTCTGACCGCGCTTCACTCGCGGATACGCTTATGCACGCGGCAAAATTCGACACAAAGATAATCGTTGAGGAATACTTAAACGGCAAGGAGATCGAGGTTGCGGTTATGGGCAACCGCGATATAACCGTTTCCGCTTGCGGAGAAATCGACCCCGGAAGCGAATATTACGACTACGACACCAAATATAAAAACAGCACGTCGAGCGCATATATACCCGCAAATATAAAAAATGACACCGCCGAAAAGATACGCGCGCTTGCAGGAAAAATCTACACCGCGCTCGGGTGCAGAGGACTTTCGCGCGTTGACTTTTTCTTGTGTGAGGATGAGCGTATCGTTTTCAATGAAATAAACACCCTGCCCGGTTTTACAAGCATCAGTATGTACCCGAAGCTTTTTATGCACGCAGGGCTTTCATACGGTGAGATCATCGACAGGCTTATAACGCTTGCCTGCGAGGACACAAAATAACACACATATATAATAAAGGAAGAAAACTATGTCAGTCGAAAAGGTTAAGGAATACTTGAAGAGCTTCGGACTTGATGACAGAGTCGAAGAATTTACACAGTCAAGCGCGACGGTTGAGCTTGCCGCACAGGCGGCAGGTGTTATCCCGGCGATGATCGCAAAGACGCTTTCGTTCAAGCTAGGCGACAGCGCGGTGCTTATCGTCACCTCGGGCGATACCAAGATAGACAATCCGAAATTCAAGCAGATATTCGGCACAAAGGCAAAAATGCTCACGCCGGACGAGGCTATAGAACTTACAGGTCACGCCGTCGGCGGAGTTTGCCCGTTTGCACTTGCAAACGATTCGGTCAGAACCTATCTTGACGTTTCACTCAAGCGCTTTGATACAGTGCTTCCCGCCGCGGGAAGCTCAAGCAGCTGTGTAAGACTTTCGCCCGACGAGCTTGAGCTGGCATCAAAAGCAGTAATGTGGGCTGACATATGCAAGCCTATAGAAGAAAAACCGACCGACGGAGAAAACAAATGAAGGAATATTTTGCAGGCCGTGCCGACGTCGCCGTAGTAGGCGCGGGGCATGCGGGCATCGAGGCGGCACTCGCTTCGGCAAGGCTCGGGCTTGAAACGGTGCTTTTTACAATAAATCTTGACGCGGTCGGCAATATGCCCTGCAACCCCTCAATAGGCGGAACGGGCAAAGGTCAGATCGTTTATGAGATCGACGCGCTCGGCGGCGAGATGGGTCGCGCCGCAGATAAGGTAATGCTTCAAAGCCGTGTGCTTAATTCAAGTAAGGGGCCCGCTGTACATTCAAAAAGAATACAGGCGGACAGGCGTCTTTATCAGGAAACAATGAAGCGCACTCTTGAGGAAACCGAGCATTTGCAGATAAAGCAGGCAGAGATCACCGATATCAGATGCGAGTATGACGAAAACGGCAACAAGCACCTTACTCACGTAATTACGGCTATGGGTGCGGCATGGGAGGTTAAGGCGGCGATAATCTGTTCAGGAACATATCTTAACGGCAGAGTTATCATCGGCGAGGTCGCTTACAGCGCAGGGCCGGACGGAATGCTTCCCGCACTCAAGCTTTCGGATGCGCTTGTACGCGAGGGCATAAAGCTTATGCGCTTCAAAACGGGTACTCCCCCGCGTGTTCACAGCGACAGCATCGATTACTCTAAATTAGAGCTTCATCCGGGAGATACAGACATACTCCCGTTTTCAAGGAAGACCGACGAAAATGCTATCGCAAGTCGTCCGTCGCTTCCCTGTTATATTGTTTACACAAACGAAAAAACGCACGAGATCATAAGGAATAATCTTGACAGATCTCCCCTTTATTCGGGTATGATCGAGGGCATCGGCCCGAGATATTGCCCGAGCATCGAGGACAAGGTCGTAAGATTTTCGGACAAATCCCGCCATCAGCTTTTCGTTGAGCCGATGGGCTCAAATACAAAGGAAATATATCTCCAGGGCTTCAGCTCCTCGCTTCCAGAGGAGGTTCAGCTTGAAATGTTACACAGCCTCACAGGCTTTGAAAACGCGCAGATGATGCGCAGTGCATACGCCATCGAATACGACTGCATCGATCCGACACAGCTTTATCACACGCTTGAATTCAAGGAAATTTCAGGTCTTTACGGTGCGGGACAGTTCAACGGCACGTCGGGCTATGAGGAAGCGGCAGGACAGGGACTTATAGCAGGCATCAATGCCGCGCTTAAGATAAAAAACCGCCCTGCACTCACGCTTGACAGGTCAAGCTCGTACATCGGCACGCTCATTGACGATCTTGTTATAAAGGGAACAAACGAGCCCTACAGAATGATGACCTCGCGAAGCGAATACAGGCTTCTTTTGCGTCAGGACAATGCCGCGGAAAGGCTTATGCCGACAGGACACGAGGTCGGACTTGTCAGCGACAAGGACTATAACGAGTTCCTTTTTGAAAAATCGCTCATAGAAAAAGAGGTTCAAAGGGTAGAAAAGGCGAATATTCCGCCCTCGGAAACGCTTTCGCGTATACTTGACGAGCATAATTCCACGCAGATAACAACCGGCATCAAGCTCGGCGAGCTTTTGCGCCGTCCCGAGCTCGATTATGAAATTTTGGCTCCGATAGATAAGGAGCGCCCTGCGCTTTCACGCCGAGTAAGGCTTTCGGTCGAGATCGCGGTGAAATATTCGGGCTACATCAAGCGTCAGCTTATCGAGGTCGAAAAGACCGCACGCCTTGAAAGCCGCAAGCTTCCCGTAGATTTTGACTATTCGACAATTACCGCACTCAGGCTTGAGGCTATAGGCAAGCTTAACAAGGTAAAGCCCGAAAATATCGGACAAGCTTCGCGCATAAGCGGAGTTTCGCCTGCCGATATTTCGGTATTGCTTATATATTTTGATAACAAAAAGCACAAAAGGAATTTAAGTGATGACATTAAGTCTTAACGAATTTGAAGCGATATTAAAGGAAAATTTCCGCAAAAACTCGCTTGCAGAGCTTTTAAGCGAAGAAGTTACGCAAAAGCTATATTCGCTCTGCGATCTTTTGCAAAAAGCTAATGCACAAACGAATCTGACCGCAATCGACAAGACCGAGGATATAATCGCCAAGCATTTTGCCGACAGTCTGCTTGCCTATTCGCACTACAACAAAGGCGCAAGCGTGATAGACATCGGTTGCGGTGCGGGCTTTCCCTCCCTGCCGCTTGCTATAGTCAGAAGCGATCTTAAGATATGTGCGCTTGACAGCACAGGCAAAAAGATAGATTTTGTCAAAAGCACGGCAAAAGCGCTCGGACTTGACAACATAAGCGCCGTATGCGCAAGAGCCGAGGAATATGTAGCGACACCCGGTGTGCGCGAAAGCTTTGACCACGCAACGGCACGCGCCGTTTCAAGGCTGAATCTGTTAAGCGAGCTTGCGATGCCTTTTGTCAAGATCGGCGGAAGCTTCGTTGCCTTAAAAGCAAAGGACGGGGACACCGAGCTTAAGGAAGCCGAAAAAGGAATCAAGCTTTTCGGCGGCGAGATCGATACATTTGAAAAGCGCACGCTTATAGAAGATAGCGGACTTGAATCGCAAAGAGCCGTGATCGTAATCAAAAAATTTTCGCCAACACCGGAAAAATTTCCGCGAGCTTATGCAAAGATTGCAAAAAAGCCTATGTGAATACCACTCAAAGCAAGGAATTGTGTTTCCTTGCTTTATTTTTTGCATATTTCGCAGGATATAAAGAAATATCCAAAAAAATATAGTTTAACGACAAATTATGCGCATTTTCTTCCTTTTTTGTTGATAAAATGGTCTTACCAAACAAAACGGAGGAAAAATCATGGAGCTTACAAATCTTCTTAACAAAACCTTACCCGGCACTTATATCAAGTACATAAAATGCGACGAGCTTGAGCATATACTGCCAAGACTTCCGCATGAAGAAACGGATCTCGTCACCTTTGCCGAAAGCATCCACCGCTTCGGGCTTATCGAGCCTATCCGAGTCTTTTATGAGCCAGACACGGGCAAGCATTACATAATAAGCGGAGAAAGGCGATTCGCCGCGCTGAATCTGCTCGGCAGAACACGCATCATATGCCACGTCATCACCGACCCGAAGCTTCGCGATGCGACCCTCATCGCCGAAAACTGCTTAAAGGATGGCACGGATATCTTCCGCTCCTGCCGCGCGCTTGAATATCTCATCGACAACTGCGGATATACTCCAAGCTCGCTTGCTCATTTTTCAGGGTTGCCGCTTGCGCGGATAAACAGACTGTTAAAGCTCGGTCTGCTCAAAGCCGAGGAGCGAAGAAAGCTCTCGCTTGCAAAAATGTCCGAGCAGGTTTGCGCGGAGATTGCGCTTATCGATGAAAGCACCACGCGAACAGCGGTGATCGATTATCTTATAAAGCATATGCCGACTATGCGCGACGCAATAAATAACAGCGCAAGCAAGCCGAAAATGCAGGCTGTCCGAGCCGTCCACCGTTCGCACCCGTTCAAATGCGAGCTTATCGACAATTCGGTCGCAAGGCTTAAAAAGCTGATTGATAATGCCGGCTTCAAATCGCGTTTGGAACGCAAAGCATCAGAACGCGAGCTGACCTATACAATAAGCCTGCAAAAGTAATGTTTCACGTGAAACATATCTTGCTCCATCAAAACAATAAAAAATGTTTCACGTGAAACATTTAGTAGCAATATCCGCTTGACATCGGCGCAATTGAGTGATATAATTATATACACAAAGTAAATAACGGAGGATTAGCCTTGGCGCATATAATTTCACTCGTAAACCAAAAAGGCGGCGTTGGTAAAACCACGTCGGCTGTAAATATCGCCGCGGCTCTTGGCGATCTGGGCAAAAACGTCCTCATCGTTGACATAGATCCGCAGGGAAACGCCACAAGCGGTGTCGGTATCAGCAAAAAGAATATTTCCCGTTCAGTATACGATGTCATAATAGAGCGTTGCTTCGCTTGCGAAGCTGTTATAAAGACAAAATTCAAAAACCTTTCAGTCTTGCCGTCAAATATATCGCTTGCAGGCGCAGAGCTTGAGCTTGTAGATGCAGAAAAGCGCGAATTTCGCTTAAGAAACGCGCTCGACTCGATTAAAAACGACTACGATTACATAATAATAGACTGTCCGCCCTCACTCGGACTTTTGTCCATCAACGCGCTTGCCGCAAGCACGGGGGTTATAATCCCGATGCAATGCGAATATTTTGCGCTCGAGGGGCTTACACAGCTTATGATGACCATAAAGCTTGTGAAAAAGCATTACAACAGCTCACTTGAGATCGTAGGCATCATGATAACCATGTATAACGGAAGACTCAATCTTTCAATGCAGGTTATGGACGAGCTTAAAAAGTACTATGCAGACAAGCTTTTCAGAACGGCAATAGTCCGCAACGTAAAGCTGACCGAAGCTCCAAGCTTCGGCGAGCCGATACTTTATTATGATAAATACTCTAAGGGCTGCGCGGCATACAAGGAAATAGCAGACGAGCTGCTTGAACGCCTTGGATAACGCAGAATCCTTGAAAGGAAAGGGAATATGGCAAAGAAATCATCTCTCGGCAGAGGTCTTGATTCGCTTTTTGTTGATAATTCGCTCGACGAAAAGTTAGCAGACAGCTCCGGAAAAACTCTTGTGCGGCTTTCCAAGATCGAACCCAATCCGGATCAGCCAAGACGCGAATTTGAAATTGAAGCCTTGTCAGAGCTTGCGGATTCGATCAGCAGAAATGGTCTTATTCAGCCGATAATCGTCCGTCCCGGCGCAAATGAGGGTTATTACACGATAATTGCCGGCGAAAGACGCTGGAGAGCCTCAAAAATGGCAGGACTTATCGAAATACCCGTAATTATAATGGATATTGACGACAAAAAATCGGCAGAGCTCGCGCTTATCGAAAACATTCAGCGCGAGGACTTAAATCCCATAGAGGAAGCAAAGGCATACCGCTTACTTATCAACGAATATGACTTAACGCAGTCAGAGGTAGCCGAGCAGGTAGGAAAAAGCCGCGTTACCGTAACAAACGCGCTCAGAATACTCGAGCTTCCCGAGGAAATACTCACAATGATATCATCAGGAAGCCTTACGACCGGTCACGGACGTGCCATTTTAGGCTTAAAGGATGAGTCCGAGATGCTGCCGCTCGCAAGACGCGCGGCAAACGACGAGCTTTCGGTGCGCTCCCTTGAAGAAGCGGTAAGGCGCATAAATTCCAAAAAGCCGCCTAAAACCGAGGCTTTGAGCGGAGAAAAGGCACAGCTCAAGGAATATTACAAGGCAATCGAAAACAAAGCGACCGAAAAGCTCGGCTCACGGGTCAAGATCGCAGATTCAAGCAAGAAAAAAAGCATTTCCATACAGTTTACCGACAGCCGCGAGCTTGAGGATATACTTGTAAGGCTTTGCGGAAACACAATATTTGACGATATTAAATAAAGGGTCGAAAAAGGAGCAAGAAAAATGTTAGACATCAGATTTATTAAGGAAAACAAGGAATTTGTCAAGGAGCGTTTGCTTACACGCGGCAAGGATTTCAGCGAAGAAATAGACCGCGTGATCGCGCTTGACGAGGAAAGAAGAGCACTTATCGCAGATACAGAAGCACAGAAGGCACGCCAGAACGCAGTTTCCAAGCAGATCCCACTTCTTAAGAAGGAGGGCAAGGACGTTTCGGCTATTTTTGCTGAAATGAAGGAGCTTTCCGACAAGGTCAAGGCAGATACAGACAAGATCGACGCAATTGATGCAGAAATAGAGAACACACTTCTCTGCATCCCCAATATGCCCGACGTTTCGGTGCCGATCGGTGCTGACGACAGCGAAAACGTAGAGATCCGCAAGTGGGGCGATGTTCCCACCTTCGATTTTGAACCTCAGGCACACTGGGATATCGGCGCAAAGCTCGGAATTCTCGATCCCGAAACAGCCGCAAAGGTTACAGGCGCACGCTTCCACTTCTATAAGGGCCTCGGCGCAAAGCTTGAACGCTCGATCGTAAGCTACTTCCTTGATAACCACGTCGAGGCAGGATACACCGAAATTTTCCCGCCTTATATGGTTAACAGAGCGTCTATGCGCGGTACAGGCCAGCTTCCCAAGTTCGAGGAGGACGCTTTCAAGGTTTCAAACAACGATTACTTCCTCATCCCTACAGCCGAAGTACCCGTAACGAATATGCACCGCGATGAGATCCTTTCGGGCGCACAGCTCCCGATCAAATACTGCGCTTATTCGGCTTGCTTCAGAGCAGAAGCAGGAAGCGCCGGCAGAGACACCCGCGGACTTATCCGTCAGCATCAGTTCAACAAGGTTGAGCTTGTTAAGTTCACAACTCCCGAAACATCCTTCGACGAGCTTGAAAGCTTAACTCTCGACGCACAGAAGGTGCTCAAAGGTCTCGGACTTCCCCACCGCGTTGTATGCCTCTCGACAGGCGATATGGGCTTCTCCTCGGCGAAGACCTACGATATTGAGGTTTATATGCCCTCCTACAACCGCTACGTTGAGATCAGCTCCTGCTCCAACTTCGTTGACTATCAAGCACGCAGAGCCAACATCAAGTTCAAGGCTGACGCCAAGGACAAGGCAAGATTCGTTCACACACTCAACGGCTCCGGCGTTGCGGTAGGAAGAACAGTTGCGGCGATAATCGAAAATTATCAAAACGCAGACGGCTCCGTAACGATTCCCGAAGCGCTCAGAAAGTACATGGGCGTTGATGTAATCAAGCCTTAATTCCCTGTAACTATAAGGAAAAACAGGCTTTTCAGACAACGAATAATCAGAAAGGTCAATATATATGATTGCAGATTTTTTCTCTGCCCTTTTCACCGATATAACAGCCTTTTTCGATAAGCCGTTAGGCTTTGGCGGACCGCTTCTGACCGGTCACATCGTGATATGGGCGATAATTATCGGCTTTGCCCTTGCGGGGATAATTTCGTTATACACGAGGTCAGTTATCGGTACGTTTGTATCATATCTGTTAAAAAATAAGGCGCACACGCCCGAAACGGCGAGAGCCTTAAGCGATGCGGGTATAAAAAATCCGCTCACAAAGGCTTCTCTTTCGAAAAACGGCACGCTCTCGCGGCTCGTGAAGACGCAAGACGTCGACCTTGATGCACAAAACCGCAGGTATTATATCGAAGAAAAGGATGCCTTCCGCGCAGACAGGCTTTATGCAAGAGGCGGTGCTAATCCCGTAACGCTTGTATTTGCGCTCGTTTTGCTCATCATAGCGGCGGTTATCATATACACCGCGCTCCCCGAGCTTATACAGATGGCAAAAAATTTCACCTCGATGGTTAAACCAGAATCAAATATAGCATAATTACTGAAAGGATGCTTTATTATGAATAACAACAACGTAAAGAACAAAACAAGCGCGGCTAACGTGGTAATGGCTGTCATCGCCGCCGCAGTCGTATGTCTTTTGTTCCTTATTCTCTGCATTTATTTAAGCGGAACGCGTTATATTCGCATTAACACCGCAGACGGCGGCTCTGTCAAGTATTTCGGCAAGGTCGATTCGAACAATCAGATGTTAAACGGCAAGCTTTACTATTCCGACGGGCTTACCGCAAGCGTCAACGGTGTTGACGGTATCATCACCTATTCCAACGGCGATTTCTATCAGGGCGAGATCGAAGACCTGGGCAAATCGGGTGTCGGCACGCTCAAATACGCCAACGGCGACCTTTACGTGGGCGAATTCTTGAACAACGAGCTTTCGGGCAAGGGTAAATTCACCTTTGCCAACGGCGACGTTTACGACGGCGAGTTCGTCGCAGGCAAAAAGGAAGGCGTTGGCACATATTATTGGACCGACGGCTCGGTTTATACAGGCTCTTTTGCGGCTGACCGCAAGAACGGCAAGGGCAAATACACCTGGAGCGACGGCTCTATCTACGACGGCGACTACGTGGACGACATCAAGGAAGGATCCGGCACGTTTGTGTTCCCTAACGGAGACAAGTACGTCGGTGATTTCAAGGCTGACGTTCGTACCGGTCACGGCGTATACACCTGGGCTAACGGCGAGATCTACGAGGGAGAATTTTTAAACAACAAGCTCCACGGCGAAGGCAAGTACACCTGGCCGAGCGGAAGAGTTTACACCGGCTACTTTGAAAACGGTGTCATCGTTCGCGCAACCGAGACAGACGGCATAGAAGCTACTGCCAAGTGAGTTTTTTGAGGTTTTAATATTTTTTGATGGGGTGCTTTTTAAGAAAAGCTCCCCTCTTTTTTATTATTGTTGGGTGTTTTATATATGAGGGGCGCTTTTGGAGTAAAGTCCCCCTTTTTTGTTGTTTTTATATTTATGGGGGCGCTTTTTGAGAAAAAGCTCCCCCACACCCCCGCAAAAACCTTTAAGAAATGGGATTTGGAAATTCGCGCTCTGCTACATTACACGCTGAATGCGTTCATTTTCAGGGACCGCTACCCTGAAAATGAACATTTTTGTGAAATTGATCGTTCAAACGGGACGACATTGGCGGGTAAGCACCCGCAGGCACAGCGCGCGGTCCGTAGCACGAACAGGCAGAAAGCGCGTGAAGTTTATGAAAATTTTAAGTCCCGAGCCCATACCCCAATATCTCATCAAATTTGGTATTTCAAACAATTCCCACCAAAAACGTATTTTATTTAAAGCCTTCCCCAGCGGGGGAAGGGGGACCGCGCAAGCGGTGGATGAGGTGTCATAAAATTTCTCGACACCTCATCCGGGCGACTTCGTCGCCCACCTTCTCCCACTGGAGAAGGCTAATACA
>JAGCNJ010000037.1 GCA_017646005.1 Clostridia bacterium
GCTCTCCCCGCAAAAACTTTTAATAAAGGGTTAAGAAATTCGCGCTCTGCTACTACTGCGTCTTTATGCGTTCCTTACTTGGGGCCCGCTACCCCAAGCGGAACAGATTTGCGAAATTTCACGCAGGCGAACGTATCCGACCGAATGGTCGGTTCTTATCTGTAAATTTCGCTCAATGGAAAGGGGATATCTAAGGGGAAAACGCGAAGGTTTCCACAGAACCGCAGGTTCTGTTGGCGGCATCTTTCGTCTATTTCTGTCCGGACAGAAATAGACTCCCCGAAGGGTGACAAACAGTTTCAACAAACAAAATCAGGATATATAACACACTGCAACCCCAAAGCCACCATCCCGCCCCTAACACGCAAAAATCACAAAATCGGTAAAAATCGTAATAATTTGCTTAAAGGGTTGAAAAATTTTCCAATGTGTGCTAATATTATGAAGTAATGTTATGCAAGGAAAGGTATTTTCTATGAAAAAGTTTATGGATGAGGAGTTTCTCCTCTCAAATGACACAGCATCTGCGCTTTTCCATGAATACGCAGAAAAGCTCCCGATAATCGACTATCACTGCCACGTAAGCCCCAAGGAAATAGCTGAAAACAAGAAGTTTTCAAATATCACGGAGCTCTGGCTTGGAGGAGACCATTACAAGTGGCGTACTATCCGCTCAAACGGCGTTGATGAAAAGTACATAACCGGTGACTCTTCCGATTACGAAAAATTCCGCGAATTTGCCCGCGTAATGCCGAAGCTTATCGGTAATCCGATGTACCATTGGACTCACCTTGAGCTCAAGCGTTATTTCGATTGCGATCTCACGCTTTCCGAATCTACCTGTGATGAGATATGGAATCTCTGCAATGAAAAGCTTCAGAGTGAAGATATGCGTGTCAAGAGCATTATCACCAAATCAAACGTAAAGATGATCTGCACCACCGATGACCCCGTGGATTCTCTTGAATATCACGAGATCATCAAGGCAGATAAGGATTTCGGCACACAGGTGCTTCCCGCGTTCCGTCCCGATAAAGCTTTTGCTATTACAAAGGCAGGATATGCTGATTATATCAAGCGCTTAAGCGAGGTGAGCGGCGTTGAGGTCGTTGACTTCAAATCAATCAAGGAAGCGCTTGCAAAGCGACTTGATCACTTTGAGGCTCACGGATGCCGTACATCCGACCACGCCTTTGATAACGGTGTTGAATTCTGCCCGGCAGACTCTCTTTATGAGCTTGATAATATATTCAAAAAGGCAGTTGAAAGCGATGGCAAGGAGATAAGTGCAGACGAATATTTGCGCTTCAAGAGCTCGCTTATGCTTTTCCTTTCGGCTGAATATAAGAAGCGCGGATGGGTAATGCAGATACATTACGGCGCCGACCGTAACGTAAACTCGCGTATGTTCTCAAAGCTCGGACCCGACACAGGCTTTGATATAATCGACGGACGCACAGGAGTATCCGGACTTGCGAGAATGCTTGATGCTATGCTCGGTCAGGACGGACTCGGCAGGACCATAATCTATTCGCTCAATCCTATAGACAATGCGGCTATTGGCTCGCTTCTTGGGGGATTCCAGTCCTCAAATGACGGTATGCCCCTCGTTATGCAGGGAAGTGCGTGGTGGTTTAACGATAACAAGACCGGTATGCACGAGCAGATGACCTCTCTTGCAAATCTTTCGGTATTCGGTAACTTTATCGGTATGCTCACCGATTCAAGAAGCTTTGTTTCATATCCCCGCCATGAGTATTTCAGACGAATACTTTGTAATTTCATCGGTACTCTTGTTGAAAACGGTGAATATCCCGATGATTTCGATTCACTTGCACAGATAGTAATGGATATCTGCTACAATAACACAAAGAACTATTTCGGATTTGAGATTCTCTGATAAAAAAACAAAAAACGCGAAGCCTTGCGCTTCGCGTTTTTTGTCTTAATCAACGATTGTGATAGACTTTATAACCTGATCCTCAAAGGGTCTGTCCATACGGTCGGTGGGAACGTCTGCGATCTCATCGACTACCTCGATACCCTCAACTACCATTCCGAACGCCGCATACTGACCGTCAAGGAAGGTTGAATCCTTGTGGCAGATGAAAAACTGTGAGCTTGCGCTGTTGTATGCCTGACTGCGAGCCATTGATATAACGCCGCGTTTGTGCCGGAGATCGTTGAATACGCCGTTTATGGCAAATTCACCCTTGATATTCTTGCCGCTTCCGCCGCAGCCTGTTCCTGTGGGGTCGCCGCCCTGGATCATAAAATCGCGGATAACACGGTGGAATATAAGACCGTTGTAAAAGCCTTCGCTTACAAGCTTTTCAAAGTTGGCGCAGGTTTCGGGAGCTTTATCGGGACAAAGCTCAAGCTTGATCTTGCCGCCGTTTTCCATTTCAATAAGAATCATGAAAGTGTACCTCACTATAAAATTTTATCGGCATTAGTATACCAAAGTTTGACCTTCAAGTCAATAGTTTTTGAAAAGTCTATTGACTTTTGACGTGAAATGGGTTATCATTACACTTTAGTAAATCAAATTTCGGGTGAGTTATGGAAAACAGATTCAGATTAACAAAGATCGCCTGCTATATTTCGTACGTCGTGCAGGCAATAGTAGTAAATATTGCACCGTTATTTTTTGTAATATTCCGAGAAAGCTACGGACTTTCCTTTGCCGACCTCGGATTTCTGGTGCTTTTTACCTTTATTGTTCAGCTTGTGATCGATATTCTCTCAATGAAGCTTGTTGATGCCTTCGGGTATAAGCCCTGCGCCATACTTGCAAACTTCAGCGCAACGCTCGGTATAGTTTTGTTAAGCATTCTGCCGGGTGTTATACCGGCCTTTCCCGGCTTGCTTATTGCCGCGGTGTTCTATTCGATAGGCGGCGGTCTTATTGAGGTTATGATAAATCCTATAATCGAGGCTATACCTACCGACAGCGTAGGAGCATCCTTTTCCCTGCTTCATTCTTTTTACAGCTGGGGGCAGGTTTCCGTAACGCTTATCACGAGCGCGTTGCTTTTCGCTGTAGGTGATGAAAAATGGACTTATCTTCCGCTTATATGGGCGACTGTGCCGTTTGTAAACGCGTTTCTGATGCTTGCTTCACCCATGCCGGAAATTGCCGATGCGGGGCATTCGCTGAAAAACGCAAAAAGTATTCTTAAAAGCCCGATACTGTACGTATTTTTGTTGCTTATGGTATGCGGAGGCTCGACCGAAATGGTAATATCCCAGTGGGCGTCGTATTTTGCCGAAAAGGGACTCGGAGTAAGCAAGATAACGGGCGATCTGCTCGGACCGTGCATATTCGCACTTATGATGGCTCTCGGACGAACTGCATATGGTATTTTCGGAAAAAGGATTCCGATATTCAAGGGGCTTATTTTCTGCTCGCTTCTTGGTGTGATATCTTACGCCGGAATAGCGTTTATACCAAGTCCTGTCTGGGTAATGGTATGCTTTGCGCTTGCCGGAATAGCATCAAGCTTACTTTGGCCGGGCACGCTTTCGGCATCAAGCGAGGCGATGCTGTCGGGCGGTACTGCGATGTTCGCGTTTTTGGCATTTGCGGGTGATCTCGGATGCTCACTCGGACCGTGGATAAACGGTGTAGTGAACGATCTTATAACCGAAAATGAAAGCCTTCGCTATATGTGTGCACTCGGATTTACATCCGAGCAGGCATCACTCAGATCGGCAATACTCGTGTCGGGTATATTCCCGCTTGTGATGTTTGCGGTGCTCATTATCATAAGCACATATCTCAAAAAAAGAAATAAGTGATCCGAAAATCGCTTGCGTAATGCAGGCGATTTTTTGTAATTTAGCGCCTTACCCCCTTGCAATTATAATGTAAAAGTGGTATAATATAATGAATTATTATAAAATCATCCCGAAAGGCAGGATGCAAAATGATAACCAAACCCTTCAGTCTGATCTTTCCCGATCCCGAAAATATAAAGGGCGCGAAAGTAGATATATCACGCGAAACGGTGGAATCAATTGAGCTTGACTATCTTATAAGCCTCAAGAACAGTATGCTTTCCGAATACTTCACCGCAGACGTTGAAACCATAAAATACCGTCAGGAAACCGTGCGCGATATGGTAGAATGCCCCGAGCTTTCAAAGCTTCTGCTGGATATACTCCCGATGCTTTCGGATATAACCGAGCTTCGCCGTATACAGGGCGAAACGGGCGTTACCGAAAACTACCTGTACAGCATAACCGAAATAGAGCTTTACATAGAATGTATCGAAAAGCTTAAGCGCGATTTTCTGCCTCTTCGCGACAGGGTAAAAAGCGAAGCCTTTAAGCTTATGGCAGATGCGGTAGGAGAGCTTGCCGAGAGCGATTACTACAAGGACTTGAACCGCAAGCTTGATGAGCTTACCTCAAAGGTACACGAGGTAAAGAGCATTGCCATCGGCGTAAACCTTGATAATGAGCTTCGTCCCGTGGACGCCGGAGTAATAAGCCTTAATCCCGAAAAGTTCAAATCGGGTACGGTCATAGACAAGATACTCCGCCTTGATTTTAAGGATGACGATTATACCTGTATCGCACCGCTCGTGCCATTCCTTAAAAGCCAGAGCGATAATCAGAAGATAGCGCTTACACACGCATTCAACAACGCGCTTTCGGATATCTTCAAATCGTCGGTAAAATCATGGCGTAATATAGTGCGCTCATATGTGCTTGATAATACAGATTTTCTTATCCGCATCGTGCCTGAAATTGAGTTTCTCGTAAAAAGCACAAAGCTGTTGCGTGCGCTTGAGGCAAAGGGACTTGCGCTATGCTACCCCGAGCTTAAGCCGATGGAGGAAAAGGCTTGTGAGCTTTACGGGCTTTACAATCCCTGCGTGGCGATGAAGATAGATACCGAAATGGTCAAGAACGACCTCGTTTTTGACAAAAACGGAATGATATATATTCTCACAGGACCTAACCGCGGCGGTAAATCGGTAATAACCTGTGCTCTCGGACTTATTCAGTCAATGGCACAGCTCGGGCTTCCGGTAACCGCGGACCGCGCGGTGATAAGCCCCGTGGAATCAATATACACGCATTTTCCGACTGAGGCAGAGGATACGATAGACAAGGGAAGACTGGGCGAGGAATGTGAACGACTCAATGCTATATTCGATAAGATAAACGAATATTCGCTCGTGCTTCTCGACGAATCGCTTTCGTCGACAGGCTCATACGAGGCGTCTTACATAGCAAGTGAGGTGCTGACCGGCTTCTCGCTTGCAAAATGTAAATGTCTCTTTTCCACACACCTGCATGAGCTTTCTGCGGCAGTGCCCGAAATTAACGCCGCCTGCGCCAATGAGGGCGGGGTAGCGGTAGATACGCTTGTTGCCGGTATTCACGGAAGTGAGCGCAGCTTTGAGATTGTAAGAGCAGTACCCGACGGAAAATCCTATGCACGCGATATTGCGGAAAAATACGGACTTTCAAGTGAAAAGATACGCGCAAAGGTATCAAAGAAATAACAAATAAAAATTCAGGAGAAAGAATTATGGATAAGCTTTTAACACTTCTTGAAAACGACAGCACTCTTACAAGTGCGCAGATAGCCGCGATGCTCGATAAGGAAGAGGGCGATATCAAAAAAGCGATCGCCGCATACGAAAAGGACGGAGTGATCTTAGGCTATAAGACACTTATAGACTGGGATAAGACCGACCGCGAATACGTAAGCGCGATGATCGAGCTTAAGGTCATCCCCGAACGCGTTGGCGGCTTTGATAAGATTGCCGAAAAGATCTACAGCTACCCCTAGGTGCAGTCGGTCTACCTTATGTCGGGCGGCTTTGACCTTGCCCTTATCATAGAGGGACGCACGCTTAAGGAGGTTGCAAGCTTTGTTGCACAGAAGCTTGCACCTATTGAAAACGTGACCGCAACTGCAACTCACTTTGTTTTGAAGAAATACAAGGATAAGGGCGTTATATATGAAACACCCGAAAAGGACGAAAGAGGGAAGCTCTCTATATGATTGATTACACAAGCATAGTCCCGAAAAGGATAAGTGATATCAAGCCATCGGGAATAAGAAAGTTTTTCGACATTCTTGTCGAAATGGACGACGTCATCTCGCTGACAGTCGGTGAGCCTGATTTCGTCACGCCGCGCCATATAAGGGATGCGGCAATACAGAGCCTTGAAAAGGGTAAGACCTATTATACGGGAAACAGCGGTCTTCCTGCTTTAAGGGAATCAATCTCCGCGTATCTCGACAGGCGTTTTTCGCTTAAGTATGACCCGAAAAGCGAGGTTATCGTAACCGTCGGCGGAAGCGAAGCAATAGATATGGCTGTGCGTGCCGTTGTGGATACCGATGATGAGGTTATAATTCCTCAGCCGTCATTCGTGTGCTACGGACCTATCGTTGAGCTTGCCCACGGCAAGCCCGTATTTGTGGAAACACGTGCCGAGGATAACTTCAAGCTTACTCCCGAAGCACTTAAGGCGGCAATAACTCCAAAAACCAAGATGATAGTGCTTCCGTTCCCGAACAATCCTACAGGCGCGGTGCTTACAAAAGCAGAGCTTGAAGCACTTGCAAAGGTTATAGAATCCACCAACGCCGTAGTTCTTTCGGACGAGATCTACGCCGAGCTTACATACGGTATGAAGCACACGTCGATCGCGTCCATCCCCTCTATGAAGGACAGAACGATCCTCGTAAGCGGATTTTCCAAGGCTTATGCGATGACAGGCTGGCGTATGGGGTATCTTGCCGCACCCGCAGAGCTTGCGCGTCAGATGTTAAAAATACATCAGTACGCCATTATGTGTGCGCCTACTACAAGCCAGTTTGCGGCTATAGAAGCACTTACAAACGGTGATGAGGATATTGCGGAAATGGCTGCTGAATACGACCGCAGAAGAAAGTTTATAATTGGCGGACTCAACAGAATAGGACTCGATTGCTTCGAAGCCGAGGGCGCGTTCTACGCCTTTCCGAAAACAGGCGGCTTCGGGCTTACAAGCGAACAGTTCTGCGAAAAGCTCTTATATACCAAAAAGGTCGCAATAGTCCCCGGCACCGCGTTCGGTGACTGCGGCGAGGGCTTTGCCCGTATATCCTACGCCTACTCGGTCAAGCATATCTCCAAGGCGCTTGAGCTTATGGAGGAGTTTATTGACGAGCTTAAGGCTGGGAAGATATAGTTGATGTTACGCGAAAGAGGTTTTTACGAGAGGGGACTTTTTGAGAAAAGTCCCCCCTCGAACTCCCCCTCAAAAACTTTTAATGATTGGCTTTATAAATTCGCGCTCTGCTACATTACACACTAAATGCGTTCCTTGCTTGGATCCCTATAATCCAAGCGGAACAGTCCGTAGCACGGACAGGCAGATAGCGCGTGGAGTTTATGTGGATTTTAAGTCCTAAGCCCATACCCCAACATCAGTGAGCGTATCCGACCGTAGGTCGGTTCTTATCTTGAAATTTAGCTCAAGGGGAAGGGATACGCAAGGGAAAACCGCAAGGTTTCCCTTACGCGCGTCTTTGGTCACTTTCTGCGCGTGCAGAAAGCGACTTCCCCGAAAGGGCAACAAACGATTTTATCTGATCAAAACAGGTTAACATCCTAAAACAAACCGAAACTACCATCAAATCCGAAAGGTAACGTAAAATGCCAAAAAGACCCGAATTGTTGTCACCCGCGGGCAACTTCGAAAAAATGAAGAGCGCCATACTTTACGGCGCGGACGCGGTGTATCTTGCCGGAAACGATTTCGGTATGCGTGCCGCCGCAGATAATTTCACAAACGATGAGCTTAAATCGGCAATCGAGTATGCACACGAGCGCGGCGTAAAGGTCTATCTCACGCTCAACACGATGCCGCATCCCGATGAATACGAGGCTCTGACCGATTATCTTCATTTTCTTAAAACAACACCGCCTGATGCGGTTATATGCGTGGATCTCGGCGTGATATCGCTTGTTAAGGAGATACTTCCCGAAACAGAGCTTCACATATCAACACAGGCGAGCGTTGTAAGTGCACGCTCCGCGCTTATGTGGCAAAAGCTCGGCGCAAAGAGGATAGTCCTTGCGCGCGAGCTTACCTTTGACGAGATACTCAAAATCAAAGCGGAAATACCCGAAGAGCTTGAGCTCGAAGCGTTTATCCACGGCTCCATGTGCATATCCTACAGCGGACGCTGTCTGCTCTCACAGCATTACACAAACAGAGATGCAAACCGCGGACGTTGTGCACAGCCATGCAGATGGAATTTTGAGGTATATGAGGAAAAGCGTCCTGACGATGTGCTTGCGCTTGAGGAATACAAAAACGGCACGTTCATAATGAGCTCCAAGGATATGTGTATGATAGAGCATATCCCCGAGCTTATAAAGTCGGGTATCACGAGCTTCAAGATAGAGGGAAGAATGAAGAGCGCGTACTACACCGCGGTGGTAACGAATGCCTACCGTATGGCGATAGATGCGTATCTTGCCGATCCCGAAAATTACAAATACGATCCCGCGTGGTTAAGGGAGCTTGACAGCGTAAGCCACCGAGAGTATGCCACAGGCTTTTACTTCGACCGTCCTATGGATGATGCAAAGACCTGTACAGCTCCCGGATATCTGCGTGAAAAGGCTTATCTTGCCATAGCGGAGTCGTACGACCCCGAAACGGGGCTTGCGCTCTTTATCCAGCGCAACAAGTCGGTTCGTGGCGACAGAGCAGAGCTTATCACTCCCGGAAAATGCGGACGTGAGCTTGTGCTTGAAGAAATGTATGATGAAAATATGTCGCCCATCGAATCGGCACCGCATCCGTTTATGAAGTTTTACGTGCGTGTGCCGTTTGAGGTAAAGTGCGGCGACATCTTAAGAGCGTGAATGCTCCATAAGTGCCGCAGATGCGGCAGAAAGGAAATACTTTATGATCGAATTTCTTAAATCACTGTTTCTCGGTATAGTTGAGGGTATAACCGAATGGCTGCCTATAAGCTCTACCGGGCATATGATACTTGTAAACGAGCTTATAGGTAACACGGGCTTTACGAGTTCGGACCTGTATATATACGTTATACAGCTCGGCGCGATACTTGCCGTAGTAACTATGTATTTCAGAACGCTTAACCCGTTTGCTCTGTCAAAATCACCTGCCGAAAAGCGCGATACCTGGCAGATGTGGTTCAAGGTAGTGATCGCCTGTGTACCTGCGGCGGTAATAGGACTTTTGTTTGACGACTATATGGAAAAGATCGAAAACTGGCAGGTCGTTTCTCTTATGCTGCTTGTTTACGGTATAGCGTTTATAGCCGTTGAAAATATGAAGAAAAAACCAAAGGTAAACTCGCTTTCCGGACTTACCTATAAGACGGCGCTTCTGATAGGCGCATTTCAGGTGCTTTCGATAATACCGGGCACGTCGCGCTCGGGTGCAACAATACTCGGTGCGATAATACTCGGCTTATCCCGTGAGCTTGCCGCGCAGTTCTCATTTTTTCTTGCTATCCCCGTAATGTTCGGCGTAAGCTTTCTTAAGATCACCAAGGTGGTTTTGTCGGGCGAACTTATAAGTATAACCGATCTTGCGGTACTGCTTGTTGGTATGCTCGTAGCATACGCGGTGTCGCTTGCATCTATGAAATTCCTTGTCGGATACGTTAAGAAGCACGACTTCAAACCGTTTGGTATATACCGTATTCTGCTTGCGATAGTGGTAGCGGCGTTTTTCATAGTAAAGGCGGTTATATAAGCTCGAATTGGCAATAATAAACTGTATCAGAGGCATCAAATTGCTGATTTTTTTGCAAATTACTAAAATTGTCGGATTTTTAACAAAAATGCTTGCCAAACAGGGTAATTTGTGATACAATGTTAACTGTGAAATTTTGCGGAACATTCCGTAGCATAATTAAAGTAAAAATTTTTATATAAGAGGTGCAAAAAATGTACAACAAGAAAACCATTGAGGATATTGAAGTATCCGGCAAGAGAGTTCTCGTGCGTTGCGACTTCAACGTACCGCTCAAGGACGGCGTAATCACAAGCGACAAGAGAATCGTAAGTGCTATTCCTACAATCAAGTATCTCCTTGATAAGGGCGCAAAGGTTATCCTTACCTCTCACATGGGTAAGCCTCACGCGGTTCTTACCGAAGGCTTCGGTCTTACAAAGAAGGAAAAGGCAAAGGTTGAAGCACTTCCTGCAGAAGAGCAGGCTGCTGCAAAGGCAAAGATGCTTGAAAAGGCTGCAAAGGAAGATCCCATCAACTTTACACTTAAGCCTGTTGCCGACAGACTCAATGAGCTTCTTGGCGGCAAGGTTGCATTCGCTAAGGATATAATCGGCGAGGATGCAAAGGCGAAGGTAGCGGCTCTTAAGGACGGCGAGGCTGTTCTTCTTGAAAACGTTCGTTTCGACGCAAGAGAAACAAAGAACGATCCCGCATTCTCCAAGGCACTTGCTGAATTCGCAGACCTTTATGTTAACGATGCATTCGGCTCTGCTCACAGAGCTCACTCTTCTACTGCAGGTGTAACAGAGTTTATCAAGGAAGCTGCTTGCGGTTACCTCATCCAGAAGGAAATCAAGATCATGGGCGATGCGCTCAGCAATCCTGCACGTCCCTTCGTTGCTATTCTCGGCGGCGCAAAGGTTTCGGATAAGATCGGCGTTATCAATAACCTCATTGAAAAGGTTGATACACTTATCATCGGCGGCGGTATGGCTTACACATTCTTCCGCGCTATGGGTTACGAGATCGGTACTTCCATCTGCGAAGAGGACAAGATCGAGCTTGCTTCGGGTCTTCTTGCAAAGGCAAAGGAAAAGGGTGTAAACTTCCTTCTCCCTGTTGACAACATCGTAGCAACAGAATATAAGGAGGATGCAGAGCACAAGTACGTTCCCTCCGATAACATTCCCGAAGGTTGGATGGGACTCGATATCGGTCCCAACACACGTGAGCTTTTTGCTAATGCTATCGCAGGCGCAGGCACTGTAGTATGGAATGGCCCGATGGGCGTTTCCGAATGGAAGAACTTTGCTGGCGGTACAGAAGCTGTTGCAAAGGCAGTTGCTGAAAGCGGAGCTATCTCTATCATCGGCGGCGGCGACAGCGCGGCTGCAGTTGAAAAGCTCGGCTATGCAGACAAGATGACTCACATCTCCACAGGCGGCGGTGCATCTCTTGAATTCCTCGAGGGTAAGGACCTTCCCGGTATCGCTTGCCTCAACAATAAGTAAGAATCGGAGAGTGACAGTATGAATAAGAATCTCAGAAAGCCGGTTATCGCAGGTAACTGGAAGATGAATATGACTCCCGCAAAGACCGCGGCTTTTATCGAAGAGCTCAAGGTTAAGGTAGCGGGCAAGAACGAGTGCGATATCGTACTTTGCGTACCCTACGTTGACATTCAGACGGCTGTTGCAAGCGCAAAGGGAACAAACGTAAAGATCGGCGCACAGAACGTTCACTTCAAGGAAAGCGGAGCTTACACAGGTGAGATCAGCGCTGAAATGCTCCTTGAGATCGGTGCAGAATACGTTGTTATCGGTCACAGTGAGCGCAGACAGTATTTCGGCGAAACAGACGAAACTGTAAACCTCAGAACTCTTGCGGCTCTTAACGCAGGACTTAAGGTTATCCTCTGCGTTGGCGAAATGCTTGACGAAAGAGAACTCGGTATCACCGAGGAGATCGTTTCGATGCAGACCAAGATCGCTCTTAAGGACGTATCGGCAGAAATGCTTAAGAACGTAATCATCGCATACGAGCCTGTATGGGCAATCGGTACAGGTAAGACCGCTACTGCAGAGCAGGCTGAAGAGGTTTGCGCTATCATAAGAAACGTGATCGCAAAGCTTTACACCAAGGCTGACGCAGACGCTACCGTTATCCAGTACGGCGGCTCGATGAACGCTAAGAACGCGTCCGAGCTTCTCTCCAAGGAAAACGTAGACGGCGGACTTATCGGTGGTGCTTCTCTTAAGACAGAGGACTTCACCATAATTGTAGACGCTGCTCAGTAACGGGGACGCCCCCGCTGGCAAAACGCGCGGCCCGTAGCACGGGCAGGTGTAGCGCGCGTGGCGGGTAGCACCCGCTGGCATTACGCGCGTGGAGTTTATGCAGACTTTAAGTCCTAAACCCATACTCCGAAATCGGTGGAAATTTGGGCAAAGGAATTGGCGGGCAGCACCCGCAAGTCACAAAAAATAAACTTAAAGCCTCCCTCGCAGAGGGGGGCTTTTTGATAGGAAACAGAAATGAAAAAACTTGGAAACAGTATGCTTTTAATGCTGACGGCACTTATATGGGGCATCGCATTTATTGCACAAAGCGAGGGGATGAATTACGTTGGTCCCTTTACCTTTAACGGAATACGCTCACTTCTTGGAGGTGTTGTTCTTATTCCGTTTGTTTTTCTCCTCAGAAAAATAAACAAAGACAGAAAGCCGATAGACTTAAAGACCTTGATAGCCGGCGGTATATCCTGCGGCGTGATTCTGTTTGTCGCGTCATCTTTGCAACAATACGCGCTGATAGACACAAGCCCCGGAAAGGCAGGCTTTATGACCGCGCTTTACATAGTAATAGTACCTTTGCTTGGATGCTTTCTTGGTAAAAAGGTAGGCATTAAGCTTGCGTTTGCCGCAGTCACAGCGCTTGTCGGGCTGTATTTTCTCTGCTTTGACGGTGAAACGCTTGTCTTTGAAAGAGGGGATATACTTCTCATCCTTTCGGCGGGGATGTTTTCGGTCCATATACTTACAATCGACTATTTTTCGCCTAAGACCGACGGCGTTGCTATGTCCTGTATACAGTTTTTAGTCTGCGGGCTTTTGTCGGTAGCACCAATGATTATTTTCGAAGAGCCGACCGTCGCAGGAATACTTGAAGCAAAGCTTCCGATACTTTATGCAGGCGCGCTTTCCTGTGCTGTTGCGTACACCTTGCAGATAGTAGCGCAAAAGAACGTTAACCCGACTCTTGCATCACTGATTTTGAGCCTTGAATCGGTTTTTGCACTTTTGGGCGAGTTTGTATACGGATTTATCTTAGGCAGACCGTCAAGTCTGTCATCGCAGGAATTGTTCGGCTGTGCGGTAGTTTTCTGTGCGATAATACTCGCACAGCTTCCTGATAAAAAGCAAAGAAAAAATGCGTGAATTTGCTTGACTTTGATAGCTTAATAGGATATAATTTAAGCAAAGCATAAGCTTTGGTGGAATTTTTGCATAAATGGCAGAATGGAGAATATTATGAAAGAAATTATTAAGCAAGCTCCGATTGGGATGGTTCCTGCACTTGACGCTGAATTTGAAGCAAGAAAAAATAAGATACTTGCCACTAAGAGCGAATGGACTCTCGGTGAGGGCGGTACGGTATACTACATATCATCTACAGACGGATGCGACGATAACGACGGTCTGAGCGAGGCTACACCCTTTAAGAGCTGTGTTAAGATTAACGAGGACGGACTTCTCAAGCGCGGTGACGTTGTTCTTTTCAAGCGCGGTGACAGATTCTATACAAATATAAAGGCAAAGCCCTACGTTACCTATTCTGCATACGGCGACGGTAATAAGCCTATGATCTGCGGATCACAGGACGCAAGCCGTCCCGAGGATTGGGAAAGATGGGGCGATAATCCTCACGTATACAAGTATACGGGCTTCATTGAAAAGAATATTCCCAACGACGAGGGCAAATTCAGAAGCATCCGTTCGGATATCGGCAATATCGTATTCAACGACGGCGAGTATTACGGCTCCCGTGTAATGAAGTACGAGGATCGTGACGTAAGCATCCACGTAGGTAATAACGGACTTACGTCTAACGGACGTGAATTCTGGTATCGCGGTGAAATAAAGTTTGCAGATGCAAACGACCTCGGACACAATCTTGAATTCTATTTTGACTATACAACAAGCGAGCTTTTCCTCTTTTCAGTGTATGGAAATCCCGGCGAGGTTTTTGAAAGAATAGACCTTTGTAAAAAGCCGAACATCATTCATGGTGCAAGCGGAATCACACTTGATAACCTCTGTATCCGTTACGGCGCGGCTCACGGACTCGGCTCGGGTACGGCAAACGACGTTACCGTACGCAACTGTGAGGTAGGCTGGATAGGAGGAGGACTTCAGTTTGTCAATCCCAACGGATGGCCTACGAGATTTGGTAACGCAATCGAAATTTATGGTTATACGCAGAATTATCTGACCTATAATT
Source organism: Clostridia bacterium (assembly GCA_017646005.1). Taxonomy (GTDB): domain Bacteria; phylum Bacillota; class Clostridia; order Oscillospirales; family CAG-272; genus UBA4717. The sequence continues at coordinate 14,239 of JAGCNJ010000037.1, forward strand.
GCTACGTGCATCAGGCGTTTGACTGCGGTCCTACCATACAGTGGCAGGGAGATCTTGAAAAGGAAGATCCGCAGTGGGGACTTAAGAAGCATAATAAGAATATCCGCTTCTACGGCAACGCGATCGAAAGATGCGACAGCCCCCTTGAGGTGTGGATATCGACTCCCACAAAGCCTACTCCCGAGCGTTTCGCAAAGCTTGAGGATATCCGTATCTACGACAACCTCTGCCGTTATTCGGGCTATGGCTTCGGCGGATTTACACATCAGAAGTGCGACTATAATATGTTCTACGGAGCAGGTGCGACCGAAGCGGCATATGAGGACGCATACATCGAAAACAACTTTATGTGGCATATACGTCTTTTCGTGCATTTCGCGGTGCCTACGAGCACGAAGCAGGGGCTTGGCTTCAACTGGCGCAATAACGTAATAATCAAGCCGTACGCAAGCGAATTTTCGCTTCTCGGCTCGGATTACGAGAATGCGAAAGGCTGGCATAAGTTATATTGGTACACCAACGAAGAGCTTGAAAGGCTGATCGACGGCGGCGCGATAGGAGAAAACTTCTTCTATCATTCAATGCTTACCGAGGGCGACCGCTGGAACGGAATAGGCAAGAAGTAAAAAAATCCCGCTGATATTTTTTATCAGCGGGATTTTTTATGTCTGTGTTTATTTTTCGATTGTATTTTCATCTTCGGTGGCAACGGGTGTCTGTGCACTTGATAGCACGCTCTTGCCGTTTAAGTAGCTCTCGGTTTCAACGGGGAGCTCTCTTTTTTTCAGTCTCTTTTCAACAGATTTTTTGATAAGCGTGTATATTACGGCAAAGGTCGGTGCACCGATAAGCATACCGAATAAGCCGAAATATCCGCCCATCACGGTGATGGCAAAGAGTATCCACAAGGAGCTTATGCCGATAGCACCGCCTAAAATCTTGGGCCCGATGTAGTTGCCGTCGATCTGCTGGAGTATGATAATGAAAATAACGAAGACAAGGCAATACCACGGGCTTACCGTGAGAACAATAAATGCGCAGGGAATGGCTCCGATAAACGGACCGATGAAGGGAATTACATTTGTGATGCATATGATAACGCTGATAAGCGGATAGTAGGGCATATCGATAATGGCAAGCACAACGAATGAGATAAAACCGATTATAAGCGAGTCGATTATTTTTCCTATGATAAAGGAGCCGAACTTTTTGTCCGTGTCCTCAAGAAAATCGTAAAACGAAACGTAGGATCTGTCCGAAAGTATGCTGCGGACTATCTTTCTGAACTGCGAAGCGAGTCTTTCCTTTGAAGCTAAGAAGTAGATTGAAAATATCAAGCCGATAAGCACGTTCTTAAAGCCAACGAAGAAGGTTGAAACGTAGGTTACGATGCTCGGAACAAAGCCGGAGAGAAGTGAGTAGAGGTTTGTGATCGCATCCTCGATATATTCGCTGATCTTTGAAAGGTCAACAACGCCGCCGAGTCTTGAATAAAGATCGTACAGGTCGGGGAAGGTCGTTCTTAACGCCTGAGGCAGGCTGAGCGTTTCGTCAACGCTGTTTATAAGCTGCTTTGCAACATCCTCAAGCTTTGAGTAAAGATCGTTATAGCTTGTTATTACCTGCGGCAGAAGAAGCATAAAGAATGCTGTGATGATAGCGAGGATAATAACGTAGGTAAGAAGCAAGGAAAGCGTGCGCTTCAAAAGCTTTCTTTCCTTCTTCTTGAACCTGAATATTCTGTTTTCGATGAATTTGAGCAGTGGGTTTGCGATATACGCAAATATAAGTCCGTAATACACCGGCTTCATGACGGTGTTGAACTTATCAAATACGGTCTTGAAATAGGTTGCGTTGGCACCGAGGAAATATAATCCCAAAATAATTGCGGCGCAAACACATACGTATACAGACACGGTAATGTATTTCTTGTCGATCTTAAGCTTCATTTTTACTTCACCCCTTGGGCTTTTATTTTATAACAAATTTACACAATAGTCAAGTGTGTACGCGTCAATATTAGAATTATTTATAAAAAATTAATATTTACTTGAAAAAGGTCGCAAACTATGCTACAATATCAGCATACTATAATGGATTATTGTGTCCAAAAACGGAGATGAGAAAATAATGTTAAACAGTCAGATAGATGCAATACTGAAATATGCGCTCGAAGAGGACATAGGAACCGGGGATATCACAACTCTTTCAACCATCCCGGAGACTGCGCGCGCTTTTGGAAGGTATATCGCTAAGGAGGACGGAATTCTGTGCGGTATTGACGTTGCCAAGCGTACCTTTGAGCTTCTCGGAGCAGAGGTTGAATTTACCGTATATAAAAAGGACGGGGATGAAATAAAGCGCGGAGATATCATAGCCGAGGTTTCGGGAAACGCCGTCGGCGTTCTTACGGGCGAAAGGATAGGTCTTAATATAATGCAACGCCTTTCGGGAGTAGCAACGTCTACACGAAAGGCAGTAGACGCCGTTGCTGGTACGAAAGCTAAAATATGCGATACACGCAAGACGACCCCCGGACTTCGTGTGCTTGAAAAGTACGCGGTAAGGGTAGGCGGAGGTACTAACCACCGCTTCAATCTTGCTGACGGCGTGCTTATAAAGGATAATCACATAGTTGCGGCAGGCTCGATAACAAACGCTGTTGCGGCGGCAAAAAAGAGCGTTCCGCATACACTTAAGATCGAGGTCGAGGTTGAAGATTTCGATCAGCTTGCCGAAGCGCTTGAGGCGGGCGCCGATATAATTATGCTTGATAATATGTCGGTCGCGGATATGGCACGTGCGGTTGAAATAACAAACGGCAGAGCGATGCTTGAGGCATCGGGTAATATGGGCGAGCGTGATCTTTTTGAGGTCGCGAAAACAGGTGTTGACCTTATCAGCATCGGTGCGCTGACACATTCGGTAAAGGCGCTTGATATAAGCCTTAAGTTCAGGCTTTTGTAAGATCGGAGTAAAAAATGAGAAGATACATATACAGCGACAGTCTTGACGGGCTTGAAATATACAATTATGACGTGCTTGTTATAGGAAGCGGACTTGCGGGAATATACGCGGCGCTTCATATAAGCGCAGACAAGAGCTGTGCGCTTGTTACAAAGGTGAATATCGAAAGCTCAAACTCATGGCTTGCACAGGGAGGTATCGCGGCGGTAATAGACCCGAGCGATAACTTTTCAAGCCACGTTGAGGATACGCTTAAGGCGGGCGCAGGTATGTGCGACCCGGAAGCCGTAGAGGTGCTTGTAAAAGAGGGACCGGACAATATCCGCGAGCTTGTTGAAATGAACGTACCCTTTGATACGAACATCGAGGGTGAGCTTATGATAACCCGTGAGGGCGGGCATTCCTGCAGAAGAATCGTTCACTGCGGCGGTGACGCTACTGGACGTGAAACCACAAAAAAGCTTGGTGAGATCGCGCTTACAAGAAAAAATATAACTCCGTTTTTCACAACCTATATGATCGATATCATAACCGACAACGGCAAGGCTGTAGGCGGAATATTCAGAAACACCGAAACAGACAAGACCTTTATCATCCGCTCGTCAAATATCATCATTTCTACGGGCGGAATAGGCGCGCTTTATAACCACACGACAAATCCGCGTGATGCCATAGGTGACGGTATCGCCGCGGCGATGCGTGCGGGCGCGGAGGTCCTGAATATGGAGATGGTGCAGTTTCATCCTACAACCTTGCTTCCTCACTCAAACAGCGACAGACTTTTTCTTATCTCCGAAGCGGTGCGCGGTGAAGGCGGAATACTCAAAAATCATGAGCGCAAGGCGTTTATGAAAGGCAAGCACGAGCTTGCAGACCTTGCTCCGCGTGATATTGTGACCCGCGCGATACTTGAGGAATTAAAACGTAGCGGGAAAACACACGTATTCCTTGACGTTTCCTCAATGACAAAGGAATTTTTCTCACACAGATTTCCTACCATATACAACGAATGTACCGATTTCGGAATAAATATCCCGGAGGATATGATCCCGGTGCGCCCGGCACAGCATTATCTTATGGGCGGTGTACGGACAAATCTGTGGGGTATGACCAATGTAGAAGGGCTTTATGCCTGCGGAGAATGCGCGTGGACGGGTATCCACGGTGCAAACAGGCTTGCGAGCAACTCTATGCTCGAATGTCTTGTATTCGGCAGACGCGCGGCACAGCATATAAACGAAAAGCCTATGCCCGAGCATAGCTTCAAGCTTCCCGATACGCTCGTTTCGGGCGATGAAGCCATAAGCGATAAATATGTAAACGGCACAAAGGGAAAGATACGCGATATTATGACCGAGTTTGCCGGCCCTGTCCGTACAGAAAAGGGACTTGCAGAGGGCGCGGGCAAAATTTACCGCATATATAACGGTCTTCAGGACAAAAAGCTTGTAAAAAAGCAGGATTTTGAGCTTTATAATATGGCGGAAAACGCATATAAGATATTAAGAGACGCGCTTGCACGCAAGGAAAGCATAGGCGCACACTATATCGTGAACGATTAAAGGGATAA
>JAGCNJ010000038.1 GCA_017646005.1 Clostridia bacterium
AAAGGATGCGCTCCCTGAAATATATATGATCGGGGATAGAAAGTATGATGTTCTCGGAGCGCACGCGGCAGGACTTGAATGTATCGGTGTCAGATGGGGAAGCAGCGAGCCGGGTGAATTTGAAGCGTGTAATACCGAATATACCGTATCAAGCACCAAGGAGCTTCTGACGCTTGATAAAACACTTGCAAAACGGAGTAAATGATGGAAAAACAATGGTTTGAAATGACCGAGGGCGAGCTTGAAGAAAGATTGTCGACAAGTGCCGTCAACGGGCTGTCCCGCAAGGGAGTGTCGGCTTCACGGCGCAGATCGGGAGCGAATATAGTTTTCAGATTGCCCCACGGAAGCTTTACCTCTTATCTTAAGGATATACTGAGCGATTCATCCTCGGTGATACTTATCTTCGCAGTGCTTATAGCATCAATATTTGAAAACACGGTGAGCGCGTACATAATAGCGGGTATAATGGTGTTTAATTGCTTTGTCTGCGTGTTTACATACGTAAAAGCGCACAGAGTGCTTGAGGGGATGGGTGAATATTCGTTGCCCGGAGCGAGAGTAGTGCGCGGCGGACATTTGTATCTTGTTAATATGAACTCTCTTGTACCGGGAGATCTTATTTGCTTAAAGGCGGGAGATATCGTGCCGGCTGATGCGAGGGTCGTCAGTGCCGAAAACTTCTACGTATCCGAAAAGGGCGTTACAAGTAATGAAGATGCCGTGCGAAAAAGCTCGCAGGGCGTGCCGGTTGGGAATATGTCGAATGAGAATATGTTCAATATGCTCTTTGCTACGTCTGTCGTTCTGAAGGGAAATGCGCGTGCAATAGTCGTGGAAACCGGAGAAAAAACGCTTGCCGCGAAAAACAACAGCGGAGAGCTTGACTTTGAACACGACAGCCTTGACGTATTCGTGATGCTCAAGAAGTACGGATCAAAGATAAGCATATTAATGCTTGCGATGGTCTTTGTAATAATGTTCATTGAGATAATTACGGGACTTAATACGCGTGGTCTTTATGAGATATTTTTAGGTGGTATGTCGCTTGCAGTAGCGGCTATGACAGAGTTTTATACCGCATTCGGATATATCGTTGTAGCCTGCGGGCTTTTCGGAGCGCGTACATATAAGCGCAAAGCAGAGAAGAACAGCGTAATACTTAAGAATATTAACTGTATCGAAAGACTTCGCGAAATAAACTGTATCATATTCAAAAAGGACGGAATATTGACAGAAAGAAACAAAACCGTAGAGGCGATGTATTCAAACGGACAGATATTCAGAGTCAAGGACTATGATAAAGCAGATTCGGATTTTACGGACTTGATCGAGGCGGCTGTGATAACGACCGGTCACTATATGCGCAATTCACTTGTGGGGCAGGGAGCAGAACGCAGAATACCGACACCCGACGAGGAAGCTATAATCGAATGCGCAAAGCGTTACGAGCTGTATAACATCGGGCTTGATTCAAAGTATCCGCTGGTGCGTCATAAAAACGCTATCGGTGCAGTTGCCTATGATTATTCTGTAGTTAAAAAGAACGGCAAGCTATATGCTTACCTGAGAGGGGAAGCAAAGCTTATTGTAAATATGTGCTCACACTACAGTGTCGTTGATACAAAAATCGAGATCAATTCAAAGATAAAGACCGATCTTATGACGGTAATTGGTGAGTATGAAAAGATAAATACAGGTGTGTTAGCCTTTGCGGTGTGCGAGATCACACCCGCACAGCTTGAAGCCGGTCCGCTTGCGCTAATCAGACGGCGTGATCTTACTTTGGTTGGATATATGGCGCTGAAAGCACCTCTGTTTGAAAACTGTGCACTCACGATAGAAAGACTGACAGGCGCGGGAATAAAGCTTGTTGTGAATTCTACCACAGCATCCGGAGAGGATATAGCGGCGGCTAAAAGTCTCGGTATATGTAAAAACGATAGTGAGATATTGACAGAAGCGATCATAGAAAATCTGAGTGATGAAGCACTTGCGGCAACCGTGTCAAACTATTCGGTATACGCAGGACTTAAAAATGCATCTGTAAGACGGGCAATTGCGGCACTTAAGGAAAATCGGAATAAGGTTGCTTTTTGTGCAGGTGCGCTTTCAGATATATCAGTGCTTGAAAAAGCCGATATAGGTTATACTCACGCGGAGCTTCCGGAAACGAAAAAGAAGCAGGGCGAGCTTAGTACAAGTGAGCGTGAATCCTGCTCGGATGCACTTAAATTCAAGGCAGACGTAATTATTCCAAGCACAGGCAAGCGCGGAGTCGGCGGTATTCTTGCAATAGAAAAGAGTATTCTTACTTCGAAGCTTATATACCGGAATCTGATGAATTTGTTTGCATATATGGCGTCTGTACAGTTTGCAAGACTGTTTATAGTCTTGTATTCGGTATTTACAAAAAATGACCTTCTGTCGCCTGTACAGATACTTATAGGCGGACTTGTGTTTGATCTTCTTGCAGTGATGTCGATAGCATTTTCCAAGCCAAGCTCAAGGACACTTGATGACTACGAGCACGCAAAGCTTGAAATGAAGAACCTGCCGAAATTTATTCTCAGAAACGCTCTCTTCGGTGTCTTCTGGGCTGCTATGACCATTTTCATTCCGATGATAATAAATCTTACGGGCGCAAGACTTACAGGCGTTGCTCTTGTAAGCGCAAGCTTTGTGTCATTTACTGCTATACAATTGTTCACTCTTGCAGAGGTAAAGCGCCGTGAAAGTATATTCGCGCCGTCCTCCTTTGCAGTAAATCCCATGTATATACTTACCTGTGTTTGTGCCGCGCTGTTTGTTGTGGTGGTCGCATCAACTCCAAGATTCGGCGCAGTTATGAGTATAGTAATGCCGGGTACAAGCGCTCTTATATCAATTTTGCTTGTAACGGCGAGCGTTGTTGTTATGCATGAAATGTATAAGATAGCGGCAAAAAAATCCGAATAAAAACTAACCCCGACAGCTGTCGGGGTTAGTTTTTATTCATGGAAGGTATGTGAATATCTGGTTCTGACCGATTACCTTGTATAATTCAAATATTGACATCTGATCATCTGTAAGATAATAGTAGTTTGCGAAGTTGCCTGTAGTTGTATGAAGGTTCTGTGCTGTTCTTGCAAAAACAGTACCGTATTCTTTTACGATAAGATTATCTTTCCAGATAAAGCCCTTTCCGTAATTTGTCGATGTCGGGTGAGCAAGGATAACGAGGTTTCTTACGTCCCAAATCTTATTGTTGCGGATAAAAGAGTTTATCATAACGGCATTGGTCTTTCCGCCGCCGTAGAAAATATTGTTGTCGGTCTTTGTATGGATATAACCGCCAAAGCCCCAGCCTGAACGTCTGAGAAGATTGTTTTCAAAGCATACGTTGTTCATATATGCGTAGGTGTCAGCTGTGGGTTCATCGGGGTGAGTAAGCCAGCATTCGATAGGGCTGTTGCAACGCTCAATCACGTTGTCATAGAACAGGGAATCAATCATCTGTATGGTTGAACCGGAAGAAATGCTGCCCTGACGCTGAACGGTGACACCACAGTCAAAGCATTCGTATACGTAGTTGTTGTATACCTTGAAGTTGTTTGCCGCACCATATATCTCAACACCGTTGCCGTATCTGCCTGTAACGTCGTTTGAGTAGTTCTGAATAGCACCGCCGATCCAGCCCACCTCACAGTTGCGGACTGTAACGTTGTTAGCAGTACCAAGACCTATGCCGTGGCTTGCACCGTATTTGATGCAAAGGTTATCGAAGGTTGTATTGCTGTAGGCTTTGATTATGTTGCCCTTTGTTGAAAGTTCAACAGAGTAGAAGCGCTTTCCGGGGTTTTCTTCACTGTAAACGTAAACGTAACCGCTTTCGGGATTAAGGAAATATTCGAGATCGTGTGAAAGTGTCGTTTCATCAGCATAAGAGCCTGCCGGGCGTACCCATTGCTCAAGACCGTTTGACGTAAGTCCGCCCATACCTACCGACATCATAATTCCTTCGGCATTGGTAAGCACGCGCGCGCCGTAAGCTTCGCCCTCGTCAAATATGATGCATCCGACGTCCTCGGTAGCTATGTCAAACGTGCGTTCTGTGAACTGCCATACGTTATCATACACCTCAGACCAGTCAGACGGATCAGCACCGTCAACAGAGCCGTAAAAGGCAGGCTTGGGACCTGTTCCGTAAGCCGAATAGGTAACTCCTGCAATTGAGTCGAATTTACCTCTCCAGATACCGCCGCGCTTGAATAAAACTACGTCGCCGTTTTTGAGTCCTGCTTTTCTTATTTTGGAGGTAGTTTTCCAGGGTCTGTCGGGACTCAGACCGTCATTTGAGTCATTGCCGTTGGGTGAAACGTAATATACCTTGTTTGAACCCGATACGCTCCATTCGCTTTCGGAGTTTAATATTTCATTTACTCTTTCTTCGAATTCTTCATTTAACGGTTCAACGAATTCATCATAATCGATGGATTTAGTGTAAAGACTGTGATACTTCTTCCAACCAGCAATATTGCGTGCAAGTATAGCGTGGTCGAGCGCCGTTACTTCGTAGTCGTTATCTAAATCAAGGTAATTGTATTCATCGTAAAGCTCGTTGTTTCCGTCAACGAGCAGGCGTGCAAATTCTATCTCATCTGCAGGATTTATAACCGAGTCACAGTTAATATCGCCCTTGTATATGGGAGATTCAAGATCGTCGGGTGTAAATGCCTTAGCAACTTCATAAGAATCGAACAGACCGTAAGCTATAAGATCAAAATATTCATTTTCCAATACTGTCTTTCTGAAGTATGGCTTTAAGCGGATATAGGTTATATTAGTGACCATATCCCAAATGCTTTTTCCATCATCTGGAGCATAATATCCTTCAGCACCACCGGTATAGTTGAGTGAGGAAAGATCGATTATGAGCTTGCTTGTCTGACCGTTGTTAGTGAAATCAACTCTCGGTCCCCACAATCTTGCAGAGCCGTTTCCGTAGCTTACACCGATGTTGAAGTCGATAGTAGTGGAATTTTTAATATTAGTACGGTAATAAAGAGTAAAATACTTGTGCTTTTTAATATTTTCATTGAGAATATTCGGAGAGTTTATCTGTATCGCCGCTGACTCCGGAGCCGCCGCACCGATTTCGCAGGTTGGAGTAAAACGAACGTAAGGAGTCTGAAGATTGCTTGAAATACGTGTTGCTTCAAATGAGGATGAGCTCAGACTGTAGTCAAAAACAGCAAGCTTTGAATTCGAATATATTTTATCATTTGTCGAAATGGTAGTATATGCGTCAGCCTCTGCCTGAGTCTTGAAAAATGCGATATATTCAAGCTCAAAGTAGTCGTTGGCATCGCGCTCAACCTGAGTTTGTACATGTGTGCCCCAGGGCTTGATTCTTACGGATGTATATTTTGCGTTTGAAGACAATCCGGAATATCCGGGATTTGCGGCACCGTTGTATTTTTCGCCGCCGGTAAGCATTGAAGCATCGAACGTCACCTCTCGGTACTCACCGTCAAGCGTCATAGTAGGCTTTGTGCCCCAAAAGCGCACGTTGTCAATACCTACGTTAATATCTACAGCCGTATCAGCAGGGCTGTTTTTAGCAAGAGCCTTGTAGCCGATTTTAATAAATCTGTAATCCGTAGCCTTGACCTCAGCAGGGAAGGACGCCTGAATAAATGCACCGTCACTCGGTACTGCAACGTCAAGATCGGGTGTCACAAGCACGTAAATCCTGCCTGAATCGTAGATTTTTCCGTCAAAGGAAAGATCTTTGGATACGCTCATTGTAAAATCCTCGACGTTGTTGATGTGATCAGGCATTACCTTGCCGTAGTAGTCGTAAGCCGAGATTCCCAAAGTAAAGGGAATAACAATGATAACTGTAAGTAAAAAGGAAAGTAAATGTTTCATTTTTAGACTCCGTAAAAAATTTGAAATAAACTCCGATATTTATAATTTTAACATATATTTCAAAAAAAAGCAATAGCGTAAATAAAATACAGTATAAAGTAAAAAGGTGCGTTTTTAAACGCCCCTTTTTACTTTATTCATCATCAGGGAAGGTAAACATAAGGTTGTTGTAACCGATGGATTTGTACAACTCAAGCATAGCAAGCGTGTCGTTGTTGTATTTGTAGGTTGTAAAATCGCCTTCTGCAAGCTTCATATTTGAGCCGGACTGGATAAAATTGGAGCCAAGCTCCTTTATTATCGTATTGTCCATCCATATAAAGCCCTTGCCGTAATTTGTTGTCAGCGGAACACAGCGAATAGCAATGTTTCTTATGTCCCACATCTTGTTGTTTCTGATAAAGCAGTCGGAAATAATAGCATTTGTTTCGCTTCCGCCATAGAACATATTGTTGTTGGTGTTTATGTGTATGTATCCGCCAAAGCCGTATCCGGAGCGTCTGCAAAGATTGTCTTCAATCACGACGTTGTTCATAAACATAAATTTACCCTTTTGCGGAGCCTCGGTTTGCTCAGCCCATGATTCGAGGGGAGAATTGCACCTTTCAATAACGTTGTCGTAAAAATGAGTATCTTTTATAATGGTTGTTTTGGTTGGTTTTTTGTGCTGGACTGTGATTCCGCAGTCAAAGCATTCATAAACGTAATTGTTGTATACCTTGAAATTGTTGCAGGAGCCGTAAACCTCAATTCCGTTACCGAATCTTGTTGTTGAAGGAGAGGTTGTCTGTATTGCTCCGCCTATCCATCCGATCTCACAATTTCTGACCGTTACGTTTTCTATGTTTGTCATTGATATACCGTGGCTGCCTGTGTATTTTATTGCAAGATTGTCAAAGGTGCAGTTGCTCTTTCCGACAACGGCATGTCCCTTGGTAGAAATTTCAATTGAATCAAATCTTTCGGCAGGATTGCCTTCCTCGCTGTAAAGGTGAAGATTGGCGTAATATGAATTACCGTAGTAAATACAATACTCAAGATCGTGATCAAGCTCTTCAACACCTGAAAATGCACCGGTAGGTCTTGATTCCCAGGTTTCAATGCCGTTTGAGGTTATTCCATTCATGCCGACCTGATAAACAGTGCCCTTGAATGCGAAAACTCTTGCACCGTAGGCTTCACCGTGGTTGAAAACTATAGAACCGATGTCGGATGTGTTTGAGTAGAATGTCTTTGGAACGTATTTCCAGAGGTTATCGGAAACCTCAGTCCAGGAAGAAGGGTCAGATGCATCAATAGAACCGTAAATCGCAGGCTTGGGGCCTTCTCCGTAAGCAGAGAAGGTAACTCCCTCAACGTGTGCGTAAAGCTGCTCGCGCCATACACCGCCGCGTTCAAGCAGAACGACGTCTCCGCTGATAAGATGGGCGGATGTAAGATTTGAAAAGCTTTTCCAGGGTGTATCCTCACTGCGTCCGTCGTTATCATCGTCGCCGTTCGGGGAAATATAGTAAATACGACCGCCGGGAGCAACAGTCCACTCGCTTTCGCTGTTAAGGATTTCGTCGCGTCTTTCCTCAAATTCATCATTTAACGAATCGATGTAATCGTCTTCGGCGTAAGATGCATAGAAGCTTTGATATTTTTTCCAGCCCGCGATATTGCGTGCGAGAAGTAAATGGTCGATTGCATTAAAGCTTGAATCTCCGTTAACGTCAAGTGCAAGCTCGTAGGTCTCTTCGGGATCGGTCAAAGCTCTCGAAATAAGTATTTCATCAACAGTATTTACAGTGAAGTCGCCGTTGGCATCACCACGGAAATAATAGTTTTCGGGAGCCTCCGGAGATGCCTTGCGTGCTTCCGCCAACGTCTCGTAAAAGCCGACGTAAAGCACGTCAAAATAATCCCCTTCGTTTATCTTATTTGAGTAATATGGCTTGATTATTACCGAATCAAGGTTGTTAACATTGTCCCATATGGTAACGTTTTCGTCGGTCGGAGCATAATATCCGCCGTCTCCGCCTGTATATACAAGCGATGAAAGATCAAGAACGAGCGATTGCCATGTACCGATCGCGCTTATTTCAGGCTTTGGACCCCAAAGACGCGCTGTTGACGTGCTGGTACCGTAGCCGACGGTAAGATTAAGGTCGACTTTTTTGGTTGATGAGATATTTGTTCTGTATTGAATCTTCAATACAGGAGTTTTTTGATATCTAAATTAGGAAACTGATTGGCAAAAAATCTTATAAACGTGTTGTCGTTTGCATAAGTTCCGGCGGGAAGTGTGGTGGTAAATCTCAAAAACGGATAAGCCACACGTGATTCTGTTTTGATTTCCGATTTGTAATTTGAAGTGGAGATAGGTGAATATAAAACAGCAATGGTTTCCGGCTTTTCGGCAAAGGTGAACGGATAACGCTCTGTCGAATAGGCATCAGCCTCCTCCATTGTCTTGAAGAAAGCAACATATTCAAGGTATAAGCAGTCAGAAGATGTAGCGATAACCGATTCCGAGCCGATCTCACTCCAGGGTGCTATTTCAATATACGTATAGTCATCAGAGGCAGAAACGCTGTCAAATCCTTCAAGCGTGCTTAAATCGATCAACACCTCATGAAAAGCTTTGTCAAGGGCGAACAACGGTTCACCGGTTACAACAGTATCATCGCCTAAGGCAATCTCAAGCTTTACAGGACGCGCCTCGGTATTATTCTGAGAGTAGCCCGAATAACCGATTTTTACGTACTTGTATTCATCTGCATTTATTGAATCTGTCGGATTTATTCTGACATAAAAATCACGGTCGCCGTTGCATAAGAATGCATCATAGACACGGTCGGTGTTAACGTCATAAAAGCAATCCTGCCTGTTCATATTATGTTCTGCGGTGATATCGAACAGAGAATATATGTAATCAGGCATAACTCTGCCGTAAAAATCATAAGCAAGAGTGCTTACAGTCAACAAAGTAAATATAATGATAAGCACAGTTGAAAATAGAATTCGTTTCATTGGAAACCTCCGATTACTTTACTTGTAAAGGAAATAGTGTGCAGTCTATCAATATTATTTTATCATATTGAATGTAAGTATGTCTTTAACATATATGGATATCTTTTTGCATTATCAATAGAATAGAGTTTAAGGCGTATTGAAAAGACAGATATTACTTTTTGGGGAATGTAAACCTCAGATCATTCTGACCGATAATTCTGAAATATTCAAGTAAGGACAGAGACTTATCATTGTATGGGAATTTGCGCCATCCGGTCATGTCTGAGAAATTGGAAGCAATATTGGCAAATGGGGAATCAAGCTCGTTGATGATTACGTTATTTTTCCATATAAAGCCTTTACCGTAATTTGACGTTGTCGGAACCGCAAGTATTACAAGATTTCGCACGTCCCACATATAGTTGTTCTTTATAAAGCAGTTGGTCATAATTGCGCTTGTCTCTCCGCCGCCGTAGAACATATTGTTGTTAGTCTTGGTGTGGATATAACCGCCAAAGCCCCAGCCTGAACGCCTGCAAAGATTATTTTCGTAAACTACGTTTGACATGAACATAAACGTTCTTTCGCTGGCAGGCTGGTGGTGGGTGATCCATGATTCGAGCGGGCTGTTGCATCTTTCAACTACGTTATCATGGAAGAAATTGTTGATCTGTATTATCGTTTTTCCGTCCTCCATATTAACGTCAGAGCCATTCTGATACTGAACGGTGATGCCGCAGTCGAAGCACTCGTAAACGTAGTTGTTGTAAACGTTGAAGTTGTTGCTTCCGCCGAATATTTCAATACCGTTGCCAAATCTTCCGCCTTCACCGTATGCGGCTAAATTCTGAATAGCACCGCCGATCCAGCCGACCTCGCAGTTGCGTACCGTAACGTTCTTTACAGTACCCATACCGATACCGTGGCTGGCGCCGTACTTTATGGTGAGATTGTCAAAGGTGCAGTCGCTTTTTCCGCTTATTATGTTTCCCTTGAGAGAAAGCTCGATCGAATCAAATCTTTCGCCGGGATTTCCCTTGTCGCTGTAAAGATAGAGATAATTGCTTGACGGATTAAGGTAATATTCGAGATCGTGATTAAGCTCGCTTTCGCCTGCAAAAGCCCCGTATTTGCGGGATTCCCAGGTTTCGATGCCGTTGGAGGTAATGCCGTTCATACCAACCTGAAGCACGTAACCGTCCTGAGTAAGAACGCGCGCACCGTAAGCATCTCCATGGTTGAAGATGATACATCCTACGTCATCATTCTGTAAAGAGAATGTTCGGGGAGTATATTTGTATAAATTTTCCGAGACTTCTTCCCACACAGACGGATCGGCAGCGTTGATCGAGCCGTAGAAAGCAGGCTTAGGTCCTTCGCCGTATGCCGAATAAGTGACGCCTGCAACAGCAGTCCATTTTTCGCGCCAGATACCGCCGCGCTCGAATAAAACAACGTCTCCGGCTCTGAGTTTGTTGCTTTTGATGTTTGCGGTTGATTTCCAGGGAGTTGATTCAGACCTTCCGTTATTTGAGTCGTTGCCGTCAGGGGAGATGTAGAAAACTCTGCCGTTGGCTCCGGTCTCCCACTCACTTTCAGAGTTTAGAATCTCATCGAGTCTTGCTTCAAACTCTTTGTTAAGACTGTCAATATATACATCATCCGTGTAGGAGGCATAGAATGAGGAATATTTTTTCCATCCTGCAAGATATCTTGCAAGAACAGCATGGTCTAAAGCGTTTATAATATCGTCGCGGTTAACGTCGAAAAGAGTATCATATGCAAACTCAGGCTCGGTAAGAGCGCGTGCAAGATATATTTCGTCAACTGTGCTGATCTTGTAGTCGCCGCTTACGTCACCACGTATGCTGTAATCCATGGGAGGCTCGGGATCATCCTTGTTTGCTTCGGCGAAGGAGGCAAAGAATCCGTAATATGATACGTCAAAATAGTCTCCTTCGGTAATAACACTTCCGAAGAATGGCTTGATCCTGATAAATGTAACGTTGTTCACAAGATCCCATATGCTTTCTCCGGCATCGGGAGCGTAGTATTTACCATCGCCGCCCGTATAGTTCAACGTGCGCAGATCCAGTGTAATGTTTCTCCAGCTGCCGTCTGCAATAAATTGAAGCTTCGGACCCCATATTCGTGCACTGACGTGATCAGGACCGTAATCGGCACCGATATTGAAGTCGATCACACTGTAGTTTGCAATGCTCGCCCTGTAACGAATCTTGAGTATAGGAGTATTGCTTATATCAAAGCCTTCGAAATGTGCAGTGTGAAATTCAACGCAGGTTGACTCAGTGGCTTTTGTGCCGGGCTCACCGGTAGGTGTGTATCTTGCAAAAATAAAGTTTGTAGAGGAATCATTTGTTAATTTCATGTCCATATGAGCGAGTCCGTAAGCATAGTCGGTCGCCGCGAATGAAATGAAATCATCATGCTGATATTCATAGTGCTCTGTAGTATAAGCCTCAGCCTCATCAATCGTCTTGAAGAAAGCGACGTATTCAATTTTTACATACTCATCCGCATCCTGCTCGCAATTTTTCACAGAGTTGCTGCCCCAGGGCTTGATGCGAACGTAAGAATAGGCGTCGCCGTCGAGTATACCGTCGTAACCGGGGTTAGTGCTGCCGTGGTAGCTTTCGCCTCCTGAGAGGGCAGTGGCATCAATAATCACTTCGCGGTATTCGCCGTCAAACTGCATATAAGGCTTGTGTCCCCAGAAGCGGACACCTGCAATTCCGACGTTTATATCCGTGATCTTGTTGCTTGTATCGTTTGCCGTGAAGCCGCGGTAACCAAGCTTGATGTAGACGTATTCGGAAGCATCAACCCTTTCGGGGAAATTTACCTGAACGAACGCACCGTCGTTTGGAGCGCTTGCATCAATGTCAGCACCGAAAACCGAATATACAAGGTCGGTGTGCTCATCATATAAAAGACCGCGAGCGACAGCTCCGGAAGATACCGTTTGAGTGTATTCGGCAGGTGAACAATAAAAGTCAGGCATCACCTTTCCGTAAAAATCGTAAGCGTCGGCGCAGACGGATAAAGCTGCACATAATGTAATTGTCAAAAAAAAGAGTGCGATTCGTTTCATGAAATATCTCCTTTATAGGCAGAAATTATATATAGAGTAATTGTACCATATTTCATTAAAAAAAGCAAGAAAATTTTGCATAAGAAAAGAGGTCTGAAATTCAGACCTCTTAAAGCTTTGATTATTTCCTCGTTGCTTCATTGAATATCATAAACGCCGCCTCTGAACGGGTAAGCTCAAGTGCTTCGTTGAATTCATCACCGATACCGGGAACGTCAAGTACGCCAAGTCCCTTTGCAATGGCAACGTAGCCGATAAGCTCGTTTGAAATTGCGTCGTTGTCATTAAAATCTGTCTTGAAAATGCCCGAAAGCTTTGCAACCTCATCATATCCGCGCGCATATACGATAGCCTTAGCCGCAAGTCCGCGGGAAAGAGCCTTGTCGGGATCGTAATCCTTGCCGAATACGGGAGTGTCGTCACCGCGAACCGCGTAAGCTTCGGGTATGTGCGAGAACTGAGTAAGCATAATAGCAAATTCTCCCTGAGTTATCGCGCGTTCAGGCTCGTATTTTTCGCCACGTTCAATGACGTTCATATCCGCAAGCTTCGTTACGGTGTAAAGAAGCTTTTCGTCGGTGATATCTGTAAATACCTTGCTTGTGAAATACTGAGCCGGCGGTGTTACGTCCTCGCAGTCGCCCGTATGAGCATCAATTTCATAGTAAGAGCGATCAAAGCCGTAGCCGATAAGCAAACGCTTGCTTGCCGTGCTGACGTCACCCTCGCCGATGTAGAGTATACCCTCATCCTTCTTGATTACAGGGTAAAGTTTCGGTGAAAATCCGATATTGTCAGCGTAAATGTCCAAAGCCGCATCGGCAGAAATTATTCCGTCGACAGAGGGGAATTCGCAGTCGGAATAGCTGTAATAAATCTTAACTATAGCCTTGTCGCGAAGCCTCATTGAAACAGTTATCGTGTCGCGGGTGAATTCAAGACCCTGATTGTGACGTACGTATGTGTAGAACGCTGTGTCAAATTCGGTGTATTTGCCGGAGTATCTTTCTGTCCAGTCCGAGTTTGCGTTGTCCTCGTCGTAGATATACTCGCTGTAAGTGTCGGGGTAAAGCGCCTTTATAAGCTCATCGGCAAAAGATCTGTATTCAGCCTCGGAATAGGGAAGTGTGTCATCCGTGTAGGTCTTGTAATTTTCGGGACGCTTGAAAGCGTCATAATATGAATAGCTCAGTATCCTGCCTGTTTCGGCATCGATCGTCGCATTTGCTTCGTTCTTTTCCGACTTGTAGTGTAAGTCCAAAGTAAAGCTTACCTTGTCAGTAAATTGAGATTTCGACTTTGAAAGATAAGAGCTTTCGATCTTGAAATCGTCGTTGAATGCGACGTTTTCAACATTTAATATAATGTCCTTCGCATTCTCGGGAGAGACGAAGTGCGATTGATACTCAACACCCGCAAGCTCAGCCTCGCTCATGATGAAATTGTCAGCCGCCGCTTCCTCGGTCACAGCACCCATCATTACGTTGGATGAGCCCATCGCATACTTGTATCCACCGCCGCCGTAAATGTACTTGACGTCATACACCTCACCGTCTGCGCCGATAAGCTTGCCTGAAGCATCGGGGAGGTAGATAAGATCAATATAAGATTTCTTTGCTTCTCTGTCGTACTTTACAGCATACTGAAGCTTCATCGGAAGCTTTTCCTTGAAAACCGAGCGTATCGCATCGTTGCTGAATACAATATCGCCGGAGGGTGATATGCCGGAGGAAAGGGAAGTCGAGAACGAGTATACGCTGCCTGTGTGATAGTCAACGCTTACCCTCGCGCTTGCATTTGAAATAATAACACCGTTGTAAAGCGCGTCAAAGCTTATCGTGTACGTGCCGCTGCGAGAGTAAGATACGCGCGCACGGTCGACACTGTAATACTTTGCGTAATCGGGATTTGCGCCGGTAATAAAATCATAAGCAAGCTTCACGGCGTCCGACTGCGAAACGTCGGGAACGGGATTGTCGTTGTCGCGCTCATACCAAACCGAAAAGCTTGTGATGTAACCGTCCTCGGTAACACTGACGTGAGCGTCACGGCTCCCGTCCTTTTCCTGCCAGTTGAGATTGAGAATAAGATTGATACCGTAATTGCCGACTGCATAGCTTGATGTGTAGCTGAAATCATCGTAAGCGGAAGTGTCGGGTAAAACGCGTCTGCTTGCGCGGATAGCATCGCTTACAATATCGTCTGTTATGACGATATCCTTCGCCTTGTCAAGTGCCGAGACAGAAATGTCCGAAAGATCGAAATCGTTTTCAGAGCGCGTCAGCGAATAAATGATAGCCGCATTTGCACTTGTCGATACCGATAAGATCATAACGAAAATAAGCAGAGCAGAAATAATGCGTGAAAGCTTCATGAAAATGCCTCCTTTTGTTGACAAAAATTACTCTTTGCACCAATTATACAACATAATTGTGAATAATACTCACATTTCAGAAAAAATTAGCCCAAATAAATTGAAAAAATAAACAAAAAATGCTTTGAATATAAGCAAAAAACATATTCTTGTCAATCTGCATAAAAAGTCAAAACAAACAATGTAAATAATCAACAAATAATTGTTTGGGGCAAATAAAATGTAAAAACTTTATTGACAACTCTGTTAAAAAATGCTATAATCGAATCGGTTATAGTATAATTTGTATGGGATAGTTATGCCGTGCCGCGCGTCTTAAACGGTCAAAACGCAAAGCAGGGCAGAGCTTTTCATACCTTTTATACATATCGGGGAAGTGTCCGAAAAAAGCCTTTTCCGATGTAACTAAAATTTTTTCTACCATATTATATTAGGAGGAAAACCAATATGAACAGCAAGAAATTTGCTTTCCGCGCCATTGCGACGCTTCTTTGCTTCGTAATGCTGATTGGTATGATTCCTGTATACGTGGCAGCAGCTGATGAATACGTTGTAGAAATCGGTAACGTAACTATCGATACAGCTACAGCAGAAGCAGTTGACGGCTACTATACAGTAAGCGTGCCGATCAACCTCACAACAAACGGCGGTCTTATGAACTTCTCGGCGGACGTAACCTACGACGAAGCTCTTGACCTTACAGGTTGGACAGAAAATGGTCAGGTATTCCCGTACATGGCAGGTATTATGACCTTTAACCTCAGCTCCAAGCAAGAGGCTGACCTTGAAGCAAACCCCTATAGAGTATACATTTCTGCTCCTACAGTAGAAACACAGTTCTACACAACAGGACAGCTTATGGCTCTTACATTCAAGGTTCCTGAAACTATTAAGGCTGGCGACTACCCGATCTCTATCGACGTAGTTTCTCTCCTTTCTCAGGATGACTCACAGATAACCAAGCCCACAACAGAAAAGAAGTCTGTTACAAAAACCGTAGCAGGTAAGGTAACAGTTGTAGCTAAGGAAGAGCCCGTTGATCCCAACGCTCCTCTCCTTCTCGTTGAAGCAGCTGACCTCAACGTAACAAGCGGCGGCAATATGCAGCAGACTTTAGTTGAAGCAACCGGCGAAAACGGTCTCCCCTTCAGCTACTACCATCTCGATCCCGGCTCTGTTACCACTCTTGGTGACGGTACTCGTTACTACGTTGAGTTTACAAACGACACCGTTGATTTCGACGACGGTATCTATGTAAAGGTTGGTTACAGAAAGAACGTGGGCAATACATTCCTTGCTCCTATGTTTGACGGCAAGAGACTTTGGGATAACAACACGAATGCAGGTGCATTCTCTACGCTCAACGCATGGACAGAAACAGTTGTTAACCTCAACCAGGACTGGTCAGGCGGCGAAGGCGACGTTGGTGCCTTAGTTAAGGACATCGCAACAGCTGACGGCGATACTGCAGCTCTCGTAAAAGACGGATACAAGACAAACGGCCTCCTTATCAGACCTTGGGGCAGTGAAGGCGGCGTTAGCACAAGCGCTTATATGGATATTGCTTACATAGCACTCTTCAGTGATGCTGATAAGGCAGCAGCATATACACGCTTTGAAAAGACGAACGTAGTATTTATGAACGGCGATGAAGTGTTTGATACTATCGAGCACACAATCGGCGACTACGTAAAGCTTCCCACAGCAATTCCCACACAGGAAGGCGTAAACTTCGTTGAATGGGACATTGAAAAGAATGCAGTAGTAACAGGCGAAATGACTGTAAACGCAGTATTTTCTGAAGAAGTAGCTGCTACTGAGTACGTATTCAACGCATACGAGGTTACAGGTGATCGCGGTGGTATCATCGCAGCTTCCAAATACGTTCCCATAACAGCGACCGATCCCGCTTACATCCGTTATACCGCAAACGCAGGTACAGTTGAAGACACCACACGTATGTACGTAAAATTTACTGAGGATAATTTCCCGGCGACCTTCTCGCTTAACGATTTCCCGATCCTCAGAGTTGACTACAGAACAAACAAGGGCGGCTCCAGCGAAGTTAACTACAACCCCGTATACGGACGTCTTTGGGGTGTTAAGTCCTCCGGCGACTTTGTAAATGACGATAACTGGAACTTCGTGACCTACAACCTTGCCGAGATAACCGGCGGTAACCTTAAAGAAAACAACGCATGGACAGGTCCTTCTCTCACTACAAATGAAATGTTTGCAACCGTTGCAGACGGTAAGATCAAGGCTTTCTTCATCCGTCCTTCCGGTTCACTTACAACAGACTTCTATTTCGATATCGCACACGTTGGTTTCTTCAAGACCGTAGAAGATGCTAATGCATACGAATATGAAAAGATCGAAATCGAGCCCGAATACCTCTTCGACGCTAACGATTTCACAGTAACCGACGACGGCAATGCTGTCAGCGGTAATCACGCTGTTGAGTTTGCAGAAGCTACTGAAGCTACACCCGCTTACTATCACGTTACAGAGGGTAACTTGATTAACGTAAACCACGACCGAGCTCGTATCTTCGTTAATATTCCTACATCCGAGTTTGCATTAGACTTTAAGGCAGCAGACGCTCCTATCGTTAAGGTGGGATACAGAACGAATACTGCCAACACCACAACTCAGGATTGGAACCCCTTATTTAATACTGAAAAAGCAGCAAGACTTTGGGGTACTACCAAGTTTGCGGTTACAAACGACGGTCAGTGGCACAGCTTCGTTCTCGATCTTTCCGCACAGGCTTACTCCGGCGGTGAAAATGTTACCGGTACTACAACACCTGAAGAAAGATGGGCTTACGTTTCTGAATATCAGTTCAAGGCATTATTGCTCAGACCCTTCAAGGGCGTAACTTTAGATAATGCTGACTTCTACTACGACATTCTCTACGTTGCACTCTTCGATGATATAAACATGGCGAATGCTTATGAGTTCCCGATGCCCGAGGTTGAAGCACCTAAGACAACCGTAACCTTCAAGTCTGGCGACGAAATATTCAGCACGGCAGAGGTTGAGGTTGGCTCCGATCTCGTATATCCTGCAACTTCTCCCGAAGCTCCTGCAGGCTACGCATTCAAGGGTTGGGACGTTGCAGCAGGTACTGCTGTAACAGAAGAAATGGTTGTTAACGCTATCTTTGCCGAAATCATTTCCGGTTCCGAAGACGGCTATATCGTTCTTGATAACAGCGCGTTCGCATTAACGCTTGCAAAGGACTTTGATGGTGTCTGGGGCGCAACTATAGACGCTGATACAGAAACCGGCATCACAACCCTTTCTATCACTAAGGAAGTTGAGATCATAGACGGTCACCGTTTCTACGTTTCCTTCCCCGACACGGCTATCAAGATGCGTGAATATCCCTATATCGCAGTTGGCGTAAGAGCTGAAAAAATCCCCGGCACAACACTTGACTGGGATATCAACACAGATAACGGTGGTAGAATGTGGGGCATATCGTGGGCTCCCGCAATCGGCACCGAAATCGCTAAGCTCGTAATCCCCGTTTCCGCATATACAGCTGGCGGATATCCGGATGGAAGCTACGACGATGCTAACCGTGACGACGATACTTATCTCAAATTCGAAATCCGTCCCGGTAACCAGGGTCAGTCAACAGTTGTTGGCGAAAAGATTGCATTCGAATATGTTGCATTCTTCAAGACCGAAGCTGAAGCAAACGCTTACGTATTTGGCGCAGAAATGACCAACGTAACCTTCATGGTTGACGGTGCAGAATATGTTAAGGTTCCTTACGCTGTAGGTGCTGAACTTGTATATCCCGAAGCTCCTGTAGTTGAAGGCAAGAAGTTCACAGGTTGGGATGTTGCAGAAGGCACAGAGGTTACAGAGGATATGGTAGTTACCGCTTCCTTCGTAGAAGCAACACCCGTTACTTTCGTAGCTAACGGCGAAACATTCGCAACACTTAATATTGTTGAAGGCGAAGGCCTCACATATCCCGAAACAACACCTAAGGCAACAAACAAGAAGTTTGTTAAGTGGGATGTTGAAGCAGGCGAAACTGTATTTGTTGGCATGACAGTTAACGCTGTATTTGCTGACATCGAAGCACCTATCGCAGTTGCTTCCGGTAGAAATATGGGCTTCACGTTCAACGGAACCGGCACTCCCGGTATCTTCATGAACGGTAAAGGCTTTACACGCTCTACTGTTTCGTTTGATGTAAATGGCGATCAGTACACAGATACTGTTTACGATCCTGAATTTGCATGGGTTCCCACAACAGGCACATGGAAGTTCGTTGAAGACATTAAGGGTCAATACGGTGCAGACGGTAGCCAGTATATCACTGCATACGTAAACCTCCCTGCAGATGCTGATTATCTCCAGGTAGCTTACGCACTTAAGGCAACTAACGGCGTATATACCGACGGTATCACAATTATCACAGACGCAGGTGAAGTAGTAGTTCCCGCAACGTATGAAAACATAGACGCACTCACAACTATGGTTCTTGATGTAACAGCACTTCCTGAAGGCGCTAAGAACATCAGAGCTATCAAGTTTGATCCTTGGCTCCGTGGCGCGAAAATTGCTAACAACTCTTACTTCGAGCTTGCTTACGTTGCAGCATTTGGTGCTAAGGAAGACGCAGAGCCCTACGCTCCTGCAGAAGAGTACGTAGTACCTGCACAGTATAATGTAACCATCAATCCTGCTGAAAACGGTACTGTTTACTATAACTACTATGATGAAGTAGTTGAAACAATAACAGATGCTTACTATGCAGGCGAAAACGTATACCTCAGAATCACACCCGCAGAAGGTTATCTCTTCGCTGGTTGGTTAAACGGTGACGAAAAGATCACACCTGTTAAGGACGACTTCTACTGGGGCGACCGTGATTATCCTAAGTATGGTACAACTCACTCCGTAGAAGATACCGGTGCAGTATTTACAGTTGCAGGCGAACTCAACCTCACAGCTGTATTTGTACCTGAAGTACAGCCTGTACATGTTGCAGTAACAGCTACAACAAACGGTACATTTGCTATGACAACCGAAGAATTTGGTGCAGCTGATGGCTTAACAACATGGGATGCTGACATCAACCCCGGTTCTGAAGTAACCTTCGTAGCAGCAGCTGATGCTGGTTACAAGCTCGACGGTTGGTACAACATCGCAGACGGTAAGAACATTCTCCTCTCCAAGGATGCAACATATGTTCTCACAGTTGGTGAAAAGAACGCAATGATCGAAGTTAGATTTATGGATGAAACCATCACAATCGCAACCAAGCTCGCTGTTGAAACAGACGGCAACGGTAAGGTAAGCGTAGCAGGCGGCGAAGCAGTAGAAAACTACTTCGACTATGCAAATGGCGGCGATAACGTTGCTCTTACACCTGTAGCAAATGAAGGCTATGTATTCGCATACTGGACAAGAAAGTCCGCAGACGGAACAGAAGCATTCATCGATGCAGAAGCAGAAGTTGAAGTTGCTCCTCTCGGCGCAGAAGTAGCATACGTTGCAAACTTCGTAGCAGAAGGCGAAACAGCTACTATCTATGTAGATGCTCAGGATATCGTACTCAGCAAGACCGAAGAACCTGCAGTTCCCGGCAGACTCGGATACGTAGCAGGCGAATGGAAGGAAATTATCACTCTTGATAATGTAGCAATCTTCCAGCCCACATACGTAAGAGCTGATACAACATATACTCTCACAATCACGTACGCTGATGGCTCTGTTGATACAGTAGAATTCAAGTACGACGAAGGCGTAGCAGTAATTGGTAAGGCAGATAGCTCTGTATGGACACTCACAGTAGGCGAAGGCAATCCTATCGTAATCTCCTACGAGAACCAGTTCACACTCGGTACTGCATTCACAACAGATGCAACACTCGTTGAAGCAGAAAATACTGAAGAAGCACAGGCTATCGTAAATGCAATCAGCGCAGTATACGACGCAGGTGCTAACCAGATCAAGTTCACAGCAACATTTGAACTTCCTGAAGGCGCAACACTCGTAGAACGCGGCGTGCTCCTCACAAGCGACGCAAGCGTAGCTGCTGAAATGGAAATCGGTACAGCTGGCGTAATCGTTGGTAAGATCAAGAAGCCCGTAGACAATGCAACAAAGGTATTTATCATCAATAAGTCCAATGTAGCAACAGGCGCAACCTGGTACGGCAGACCTTACATTATTTACACAGCAAACGGCGTAACCGAAACACTTTACGCAACAACAATCAGCGCAACAGCTGAGTAATAATTCAAATTAAACCGAATAAGCTTTTACACAAACCGGCGGGGCTCACACCCCGCCGGTGGATTTTTAAATAAATTAACATCTTGTTCTTGAATTTTTCTGATGGCTGTGGTACAATAATATCGTAAATCCCTAAATTTATAATTAAAGGAGAATAACAATGGAACTCAAAGGCTCAAAAACGGAACAGAACCTCAGAGCAGCATTTTCCGGTGAATCCGAAGCTCGCAATAAGTATACCTACTTTGCTTCCGTAGCAAAGAAGGAAGGCTATGAGCAGATCGCGGCAATTTTTGAAGCAACCGCTAACAATGAAAAAGAACACGCAAAAATGTGGTTCAAGGAACTCGGTGCTCTCGGAGATACCGCTGCAAACCTCAAGTCTGCCGCAGAAGGTGAAAACTATGAGTGGACAGAAATGTACTCCACGTTTGCGGATGAAGCAGAAGCAGAAGGATTTAAGGCTATCGCCGCAAAGTTCAGACTTGTTGCCGCAATTGAAAAAACGCACGAGGAACGCTACCGCGCGCTTCTTAATAATGTTGAAATGCAGAAGGTCTTTGAAAAGAGCGAAATTACAATGTGGGAATGCCGTAACTGCGGACACCTTGTAATGGGAACAAAGGCTCCCGAAATTTGCCCTGTATGCGCACATCCGAAGGCATACTTTGAAGTAAGAAAAGAAAATTATTAATTAATTGGAATGAATAATCATTTAAAATATGGGCAAAGTAAGTGTATATCACCTTGCTTTTGCCCATATTTTAATAAAAGATGTAAAAAAAGCAAAAAAAGATAAAAAACTTACGAAAAAGGTATTGACAAGCGGCGATAAAGGTGATATAATAGACAGGCTCACCCGGAGAGGGAGAGCGGGCATCGGCGAAAAAAGTTAAGAAAAGTTAAAGAAAAGGCTTGA
>JAGCNJ010000039.1 GCA_017646005.1 Clostridia bacterium
AAAATGCAACCAAAGGCTCAAAGCTTTCGGTGCTTAAGGAATACCTCGGCAAGCCTGAACTTAAAATCGCCGCGATCGGCGACTATATGAACGATTATGAAATGATAAGCTCTGCAGATATCCCCGCAACCGTGCTTAACGGTAACGATATACTCAAACGTATACCCGGCGTATATGTGACCTGCGACCATAAAGAGGGAGCAATAGCTGATCTGATAGAGCATATAGAAAACAATATATTGTGAAAAAATTAACATCCGCGTGTTGGTGTATAACTAAAACACGCGGATGTTTTTTTATTACCCGAAGGAAAAAATATATATGTACAAAGTGTTCAAATCACGCAAGATATTTTGTACGATTTGCTGAAATTTAACAATTTGCTTGATTTTGGTTAAATTTAGTATTATAATAATTATGTATACCTATACCGTAAAGGTCGTGAAAAACGGATAGGTCATTAAAATTTTTATATAAGGAGAAACCTTATGAGTAACAAAGTTACACGCATTTTTTCATTGTTGCTTGCAGTACTCATGCTGATAACGACGATACCGGTCACGTCGATAGCGGCAGAGGACACAGCGGGCGAAGAGACACCGACATCAATAGTTTTTGATGGAGATGATCTTACGTTTGAGTCGAAGAATGCGCCGGCTGATATTTCTTATGACAGTACGACCGGCGTGCATACACTGACGACGACGTCGTCAGTGACGGATCACGATACTGTACACTACTATATTAATGTTCCAAAGACTGTAAAAGTAAAGCAGTATCCTTTCTTTGTTCTGGGTATAGCGAATTCTACTTATTCCGGAAGAACCGATATCAGTATCGGATGTATTAACGGTTTTAAGGTTAGCACTCAGGAAACGGTGGCAGCTTTCCGTCTTTATACTCAGGGAAGCCAAGGATATATAACTGATACGATCAGCAACGTACTTATGAGCTCCGCTATGTATGCCGGCGGTGATAAAGGAGGATATTCGGCTGTCGTATCTGACGATTCTGTTTATGAGTACATAAGATTAAGGTATAATACCGGTGGTGCTACGATACCTGCCGGTACAAACGTTGACGTAAGATTCGTAGCCTTCTTCTCGACTAAGATAGAAGCACAGAACTTCGTTTACCCTGTTGAAACAAAAACTGTAACCTATATGGCAGAGAACGAGGTATTTGCGACACAGACCTACAAGATAGGTAACAGAATCAAATACCCGACAGACGTGCCCACAGGCACGAAAAAGTTTGCCCGCTGGGATGTAAAAGAGGGAACGGCGGTTGCCGGCGACACGGTAGTAAATGCACAGTGGATATCAGAACCTGTATACGTATACGATCCGTTTGAGATTACAACGGCAAACCAGTACGGATATGCAACGACTCTTGTTAACAATCAGAACGATTTTCCCGCATATCTCCGTTCAACTGTAGGAACTGCTACAGAAACCGGTAATCCCTATGTTCTTCTTCAGCTTAATACATCGGTGCTTCCGAAGGACACTACAGTGGAAGCGGCACCTGTTGTAAAAATCGGCTACAGAATGAATGATTCAACCAAAAAATCGATTGACTTTAACCCTTGCTTCTCAAATAATGTACGTCTTTGGACCAATAATACCGATTGGCCGGCGGTTACTGCGGATAACAACTGGCAGGAAATGATTGTAGATATGTCCGAGATGTCTTATGTGGGCGGCTCAGGACTTACTGGAGAAGTGAACACATCTGATCTCAGATGGGATTACGTAAAGGGAAGCACCTTACTTAAGATTCAGTTAAGACCCTTTGCGTCCATTAATGCGGACCATTATATGGATATACGCTACGTTGCCATCTTTAATAACGTGGAGTCTGCAAAGGCTTGGAGTTATGATCCTCAGATATACACTTTGACGTATAAAAACGGTGACAAGGTCATTGCTACGCAGAATGCTCAGATCAATTCGCCGCTTAAATGGATCGATGACAAGCCCGAAAAGGAAGGCATGTATTTCTATAAGTGGGATGTACCGCAGGATATCAAGGTTACCAAGGATATAACGCTCAACGCTAAGTTCTCGGATGCGGTGATGGAAAATCAGTATGTTTTCAAAGCAAATGATCTTACACCGGATAAGGGCGGATATGTTGTTGCGGCAAAGCTTATTGACAGAACCGAAACCAATCCCGCATATCTCCATTATACGACCGATTCATCGGCGGGAGCTTCAAGCCTTGACGCTACCCGCGCTTACGTAAAATTTGACAGCGCAGATTTTCCGGACCCGTTCTCACTTCACGACTACCCGATATTGAAGGTTCAATACCGAACCAATCTTACGGGTACTGCAGAGGTTAACTATAATCCTGTATACGGACGTCTTTGGGGAGTTCCGAAAAACAACTTCAAATCCACAGGAGAATGGTCTACGTTCAACTTTAATCTTTCCTCAATTACAGGCGGTTCGCCCGGTGAAAATGTTAAGTGGCCTTACCCGTCGGTAGCATCATCTCAATACTTCAAATTCTTTGCTGACGGTAAGTTGAATGGTTTCTTTATCCGACCCAACGGCGGCACAAAGGCTGATTCATATCTCGATATTGCATATGTCGGATTCTTCAAGACTGTTGCGGATGCTAACGCATACGAATTCAAAACTGAAACGTATACCGTAAACTTTATGGATGGAGAGGAAGTTCTTTATTCGTATACGGCAGAAGAAGATGATGAGCTTGTATATCCCGAAGCACCCAAGAAGCCCGGCTACGGCTTTGTAGGATGGGATGTTGAAGAGGGAACTGTTATAACAAGTGATCTCAATGTAAATGCAACCTTCGTTGCACCTAAGGCACTTTTTGATATCAGTAACTATTCAGGTTCCGCTGCCGGCACATATATTCCGATAAAGCCTATGACAGACACCGAAACCGGTTATGACTTCTACCGTGCATACGAAAGCGTAAGTACACCTATTCCTTCTGTAGACGGCTCGCGTGTATCTCTTAGTACACCCACGGATCAGCAGTATGACGTAACTACAGATAAGTATCTTGCTTTCGGATACAGAACCAACATTTCTCAAAATCTTAACAAGGTTGGTCTTAATGTAGTTATCAATGGTGTTCGTCTTTGGGGTGCAACGCATGCGTCGGTTGCTGACGGTCAGTGGCATAATGCAGTTATTAACTTCCAGACCGCGTTCACAGGCGGTGACTATAAGTCAGGTACAGCAGCAGATTACCGTCACGGTCAGATGACTCAGATGCAGTTCAGACCTCACGGTGCGAATGCAGGCAACAACGTCTATTCCGGTGACTATTACGACACTCTTTATATGGCTGTATTCGATGATGAAACTGCCGCAAAGAACTACGTATATCCCGGAAACGATATTACGGCAGAAGAATTCACCGTAAAGTTCTACGAAGCAGACGGAGAAACTCTTATTTCCGAGCACAAGGTAAAGAAGGGACACGTAATCCCAACACCTACGGTGACCTATGATGACGGACGCGTACATCTCGGTTGGGCAAAGCTTGGCTCATCTGCTCTTGCTTATGCAGACGATACCCACGCACTTATAAATGCAAACGAAGAATTTTATGCACTTACGTTTAAGGACCTCACGGCAAGTGATTCGTATAAGAAGTACATAACCGACAGGGCAGACCTTGTAAACGTATATAATAAGGTAAAGGCAAAGTCAAAGCTTACGGTAGGTTATATCGGCGGCTCTGTAACGGTTGGCACAGGCGCAACCTCAGGCCACTCCTGGAGAGAGCGCATTACAACCTTCCTTAAGGGCTATACCTCGGTAACAGAGGTTAACGCGGCGATCGGCGGCTCAGGCTCAAGAGCAGGCGCTTACAGAGTTGACACCGACCTTATCGCATCGAACCCCGATCTCGTATTCGTTGAATTTGTCGTAAACGACGGCTATTGCAAGGAAACCGATGAATCTGTGGCTAAGTACTATGAAACGGTACTCAGAAAGATCAGAATGGCTCTCCCTGCAACAGAGATCATAGCAATCTTTACCACAAATGATGCTATGGCAAAGAACGGTCCCGATTCGCTTCAGAATTTTGCAGTAATTCACGATGCGGTTGCGGCACATTACGGTGTAAGCTCGATCGACGTAGGACGTGCACTCGTTGAGGCAATGGACGGATACGATTCTACAGTATGGAAGAGCTACTTCACAGACTCTGTACATCCGTCTGACCGCGGCTACAGAATTTACGCAGATATTATCGCTAAGTATATTAAGGATGAGTTTGCAGCAATCGAAGCAGCAGGCGGTGCTGCAACGACCACGTATACAGCACCCGAAACCTACTATTCAAAGGATGCTGAAATATTTGTAACCGAGGTTATCAAGGTAAATGATACAGAAAAGGTTACATATAATGAAGGCTTCAAATATTACGAAGAAGTAAAATCCGGCAATAATATGGTTCCGGCTTACGTTCTTACGAACACAAAAATTTTGGGATATATTAAACCCGAATCTGCAGGTGCAGAGGTTGAAGTAACCTTCAAGGGAACAGAGCTTAACGTCTTTATGGAATTTGCAAGCTCGAACGCGCAGATTACATACACGGTTGACGGCGGCGAGCCTGTTGCAAAGACACTTTCTGACACCAACCACCCGCTTAAGCTTGTATCAGGTCTTCCTAATACCGAGCATACTGTAAAGATTACCTTCACAAAGGAATATCCGAACGTTAAGATCGGTGCATTCTTTGTTGGCAGCGTAAGCGTTGATGATCTCACCGTAACCTATATGGACGGCGAAGAGGTGGCGGCAACGCAGACTTACGCATACGGTGAAGCACTTGTACATCCCGATTATGTAATTGCTCCCTCCGAAACTCCCGGTAATATCCGCAAGTGGAGCGTTCCCGAGGGCACGATAGTAACCGAGGATATCACGGTTACGTTAACCGATGCTCCTGTAGCACCTCTTGGAATTGCTTCGGGCAGAGATATGAGATTCTCGTTTGCATCAAGTGGTGTTCCCGGTATCTTTATGAACGGTAAGGGCTTCACTTATGGCGCCGTAAGCTACAATGCAAACGGCGACAGCTACTCTGCAAACCTTTATGACCCTGAATTCGCATTTGTTCCCGCAACGGGCAACTGGAAATTTACTGAGGGTGTACGAGGTCGGTATGGAGCTGACGGTTCGCAGTATATTACTGCATACGTTAATATTCCTGCCGTTTCAAATTACCTTGCAGTTGGCTATGCACTTGAAGCACCAAACGGAGTTTTTGACGTAGACAGTCATACTTATTCAAAGAGTAAAGAGACCCATTACGGTATCGTTCTTGTTACCGATGCCGGTAATTATAACGTTTCGTACAAGTATGAGGTATCGGAAACTGTCAGAAAAGTTGTAATTGATATTTCTGATCTTCCCGATACTGTTAAGAATATCAGAGCTATAAGATTCGAGCCCTGGAAGCCTGAAAAGTCCATTATGACCGGTTCTTACTTTGAACTTTCATACGTTGCAGGCTTTGAAACCGAAGCTGAAGCAAACGCTTACGTTCCTGCAGAATACGTTGCACCCGAGCAGTATGAAGTAATCATTAACGCTGTTGAAGGCGGTACGGTTTACAATAATTACAGTGAAGCAGTTACAGAAACAGTAACAGAAACGCATTATGCAGGCGAAAACATTTACCTTTGGGTAAATACTGAAACAGGCTATAAGTTCATTGGCTGGTCTGACGGCAATGAAATGATAACTCCCGATAAGACGACGTTTATGTGGGGCGATTCGTCTGCTCCGCCTTACGGCGAAACCTTCACCGTAACAAACGGTGCTGTATTTGAAATAGACGGCGCACTTACAATCACTCCCGTATTTGAAGAAATACTTGTAAACGTAACCTTCATGGACGGCGATGAGGTCGTTGAAACTAAAACAGTAAGACTGGGTACCGCACTTGAATATCCCAAATACGATCTGCCCGTATCCGACAAGGAAGGCAATATCTACCTCTGGGACGTTGAAGAGGGAACTCCTGTAACCGAGGATATCGTTGTTAACCTTATAAACAAGGATATCACACCCACCGGTGTACGCGCAGGCAGGGATATGAAATTTGCCTTCTTCGGCGAACACTTCCCGGGTATATTCTATCACATTTACGGTGTAAATTCCGCTAAGGAAAAGTACGAAGTAAACGGCGATAGCTATGAAAGCACCGTTTTCGATGTAAATCAGGCGTATAATGCCGAAACAGGAATCTGGCACTTTGCCGAAGGTGTAGGCAACCGGTACAAGACAAACCCCACAAACTACATCATTCCGATCCTTAACCTCCCCGCAAGCACGAATTACTTAAAGCTTGCAGCCTCGGTAAAGGGCGTAAAGGCTCCCGCATACGTCGGAAACCTTGTTGTAGCTACCGACGCCGGTGACTTAAATGTTCCGGTTGATTTCACAAATACTGAAGACGGAATTGCATACTTTACGCTTGACGTAAGAAATATTCCCGAAAATGCAAAGAATATCAGAAGTATCAAAATCTGGCCTTGGAACAGTACGGACCAGGCATATGAAATCTCAAACGGATCGTACTTTGAGATAGCTTATATCGCAGGCTTTGAAACAGCTGCAGAAGCAAATGCTTACGAGTATTCGTACACAGCTCCTGAAAAGTATGCGGTAAGCCTCAGCGCAACAGAGGGCGGTAAGTTCAGCGTTGCTTACGGCTCGGCAAAATCCGAATATGTTGCTGAGTATTATGAAAACGACGTGATCTATCTTACTTCCGCCGCAGAAGCAGGATACACCTTTGCAGGCTGGTATAACGGCGAAGAAAAGGTAACAGGCGACTATAAGACTGCTTGGAGAGTAAGAGAAGACGTCAAGAACTCTATGATAAACCAAACAGGTGATGCGTTCAAGGTAACCGAAGCGCTTGCACTCACAGCTAAGTTTGAACCGATCTACCACAACCTTAAGGTTGAAGCGATTGGTCAGAATCAAGCGGAAGAGAAAGCTACGTTCACAGTAAACGGTGGCGAGCCTGTAAGCACCTTCGACGGTAATGCTCACGACAGCCATAATACAGAGCTTGTTGCGATAGCACCCGCAGGACTTAAGTTCGAGGGCTGGTACAACATCACAGACGGTAAGAACATACTTCTTGCAAGAAGCGAAGAGCTTTCACTCTATATCACAGGCGATATGGTGATCGAAGCAAGATTTATGGATGAAACAATAAGCATGCCCGTTAAGTTGAGCGTAACAATTGGTGAAGATGATGAAGGTGGCACGATCAAGATTCAAGGCGACGAAGAAGCTAAGGAAGACTTCTTCGATTACGTATCAAGCGGCAGACCTACAACGATCACTGCGGTTCCCGCAACAGGCAACAAGGTTGGTTATTGGGTGCGTGTAACAGGTACAAACGGTACAAAAGTTCTTATGACAGTATCCGATAAGATCGATGCATATCCTCTCGGAAATGAAGTACATTATATGCCTGTATTCTTCGCAGAGGGAGACGAAGTAAGACTTTACGTTGACTATGCAAACAAGGTTATTGCAACTATCGTAAACAATTCTGAAGCAGAAGCACCCCAGATTCCCGATAGAATCGGTTATGATGCCGATAAGTGGGTAGATAGCGCACCTGTAAACGGAATAACCGTATACAGAGCAACCTATAAAAAGCCCGAAACCGGTAGCTACGCACTCACGATCATGTATGCAGACGGAACAGTAGTAACCTACGGCGAGGGCGGAACATATCCCGCACTTAAATACAACGATCAGGTTACACTTGCTACAGAAAACGCTAACGTAGCATGGACTATCACCAAGATTGGTGATAGTGATGCCAATATCGTGATGTCCTATAAGGAAGAATACACCTTCAACTACTCGTTCACCAATAATATGGTAATCGAAGAAAAGGATGCAAGCGGCGACGATGTTGCTCTTGATACTGTCGAGGCAATATACGATCCCGAAGCCGGACTTATCAAGTTCGTAGGCGTATTTGAGCTCCCCGAAGGCGCAACACACGTTGACCACGGTATACTCCTTACAGCTAACGCTGAAATCGGCGGTAGTGAAGAAGCATTTAAGCTTAATACAGGCGCAGATATAATCGTAGGACGTATCAGAAACAATACAAACCCGACACCGGCGTTCGTAATCAATAAGAACAACGTCGAAAGCGGAGCAACCTGGTACGGCAGAGCATATCTCGTATATACTATAGGCGATGAAACCTATGAAATATACGGAGATACGATCTCCTGCAAGGCTGAGTAAGCTAAAATAAAACAAAAGGCACGGCGGTTTATACCGCCGTGCCTTTGTATGTTATAAGATAAAAACAGCACCGATGAGAGTCGGTGCTGTTTTGCAGTTATAATGTTAAAGTATCTTAGTCAAGGTAGGGAAGTGTTTCATATCCTGTCCACTTTGCTGAGAATCTTGAAAGAATTACGTTGTCAACCGAGGTTACCTCGTCGTCAAGGTCAACGTCAGCGGCTTCAGCGTCGATCTGATCGTAACCTGTCCACTTTGCAAGATAACGGGAAAGCACAACGTTATCAGAAGGAATAACCTGACCGTCGCCGTCCACGTCACCGTAGAGAATATCATCTTCAACCTCGGAGTTGATGGTAACCTTACCTGAGCTTGAACTGTTTTCGGTGGTTCCGCTTTCGTTGCCCGTAACACCGTCACCTACTGCTTTGCCGTTTACCGTTGTAACTGTAATATCTCCGGTGTTTTCAGAATCTGTAACCGTACCGTAGTTTGTTGCAACAATACCTGCTGCGATTGCATCACTCGGTTCGGATGTTGTGAAGATGTCGCCTGAGTTTGTCGAGCTGCTTATAGTACCTACGTTAACAGCTGCGATACCGGCCGCATCCGAATAAAGGTGAGTGGATTCAGCGGTTATGGTCGCATCGGAGGAGCATTCATTTATCTCACCGCCGAGAAGGTTGTATGCTGTGATCGCGGCAACACGTGCGGCGAAGTAGTCGCTCATTGCAGTGACATTGGAATTGGTTACGTTAACATTATTAATGTAACCGTTGTTGATAGCAGATACGACAGCCGCATAAGCGTTATTTGTTGCGCTTACCTGTACCGTACAGCAATCAAAAGTGACGTCTGTGACAGTAGCACCGTCAAGCATTGTAAATACTGCGGCATATGCATCCTCGGATGCGTTTACAGATATTGAAATGTTGGAAACGGTAAATCCCGCACCGTCAAATGTACCTGTAAAGGGAAGTGCTGTAGAGCCGATGGGGGTGAATGTCACGCCTTCAAAATCGAGCGAGCACGCAAGCTCGTAGTTTCCGGAAAGATCGTCGTTAATTGCTAAAAAGTCGTCTGTCGTGTAGATCATCGTGACGTCACTTGCTGCGCTTACAGCTAGGGTGAGGATAATAGCGGTAAACACCGCTATTATCATTTTAGTTAATATCTTATTCATTGGATATCCTACCTTTCTCATGCTTTGTATTCTATCATAATGGGCTCACTGGGATGATCCCATACGTCGTATGCAGTAAGCGTTGCCGTGTAAGTAACACCTTCTGTGAGCTTGTGTCCGAGTCCTGCGTGGTTGTCATTCTTGCTGACGTAATACTCATCTGTGTAGAGTGTGCAGTCAATAGCATCGGGCATACCGGCGGGATCGAAATAGCGAGATGTGAAGTAGAATTTCTGAGCCTTTTCGCCTTCGGCTTCAAAGGTAATCGTGTAATACCAGACGATGTCCTCGTGCTCTGCCTGATCGAAGTACACTCCAATGTGATTGCCGTCAAGCTTTTCAAGAGTGAAGTCCTGATTTCTGCCAAATACAGGAGGCATCGAATAAACCTCTCGCTCATCAGAATATGTGATAAGATGGGTATTGTACTCATCGGGAGCCGATATAATAAATTCGTTTACGATGTCGCCTCTGTAGGTGTTGTAGGGTCTGAATCTGATGTGGTTGTCAGCGTCAACCTCAACGAGCGTAGCTTCGCTTGCGTAAGCGAAAACCTCATTGTGAGTAGCGTTGATGGGTATCTTTATCTCATCTCTGATAAGACCGTTGTCATCAAGATATCTTACAGATGCCGTATCAAGAGCAGTAAACGTACCCTGCCAGATACCGCGGGGATTGTCAAGACCGTTGTGAGTATGACCGCTGAAGAATACTACCTGAGGATAATTGTCAAGCAGTGTTCTGAGGTTCTGCTGAGATGTGCCATCACTGAAATTTGTTGAATATACAGTGTTGCTTGCATGGTAATGATACTGAACGAATACAGGCTTAAACGGATCTTCCTTTGTAAGCTTATCAAGGATAGGCTTGAGGTAAGCGGTGTAATCCTGATGCATACCAACGCTTAAGAAGTGGTATCCGTCTATGACTGCGTGACGGTTGCCCTTGTCGTATTCGCAGTCAGCTTCAACGTCATATTTGTAATATCTGTACTGATCCTCAACTGTTTCGGTAAATACGTCGTAGAAGTTGGATTCATAGCTTTTGGTGCTTGATCTGTCGTGGTTACCGGTAGAGAAGAAGAAGTATGTGTTTTCATCAACAAAGTTATCAACGTGTCCTTTGAGAGCGTCTATTTCGTAGGTATAGTCATTTGTGTCGTAAACGACGTTCTGTGTAAGGTCGCCTGCCGCCATAATAGCATCAACATTACCGTTAACCGCAAGGCTTGTACCAACGTTTACAGCATTCTTGAAGTTTACAGCAGCCTGATTTTCGGAAGCGCTGTCAATGTGGATATCGCTCATTGCGATGAATGTAAGAACGATGTTATCCTCATCAAAGTCAACGTTCTGATAGTCGTTAAATATGATTTCGTTGCCCTTGATGTAAGCGTTTATGAATCTTACGATCATCGTAGCCGCTTCGGCACGTGTAACCGTGTTCTGAGGCTTGAAGCTGTCATCAGGGTAACCGTTTATGATGCCTGTGCATACACAGAAATTAACTGCTTCCTCAAACGTTATATCGGAAGCATCGGTAAATTCGATTATATCATACGGAGCATCGAGAATTAACTCTAAGTAAAGAGCGTATGAATAAATGAAGTTGGCAAGCTCTTCGCGTGTGATAGCCTCGTCGGGACGGAATTTGCTTTCTTCATAGTTGAGAACGAGGTTAACTATCCAGTCGCAGGCTTCTGCGTACCATGCGTTTTTGTTAATGTCAATAAGGCTTCCGTAAGCGTCATAGCTTTCGCCGGAAAGTCTAAGTAATAATGCCGCCGCCTGCGCGCGTGTCATAGATGCATTGGGCGCAAATTCAAACTGGCTTATACCGTCAAAGAGCTTTCTTGAAGTTGCAAACTTTACGTTATCGCTCGACCAATGTACGCTCACGTCGTCAAATATCTTGTACTGCTTGGTCTCAAAGCCTATCTCTGCGGGAGTGAGTGCTCTTACTGCGGGGTAGCCGTTTACGACAGCCGAATCGGATGCGATCTTACCGTTTACGGTTGCGACGGCAAGCTCATCGTACGTATTGACGTTGAGAAGCACGCGTACCTTGTGCGTGAGATCCAAAGAATCACCGTCTTCTGTAATGTCAACGAAAACGCCGTCTTCCATAAATTCGAGCTCAATCACTGCCTCATTTTCCATGTTGTCATAAATATCTGACAGGAGCATATCATCAAGCGTTACCTTAGCGTTGCCGCAATTGATGACGAGTTTCATAATATAAGCGGAGGATTCGATAAGCTCATAAAGAAGATCTGACGTGAGTGTAATGTCAGCTTTTGTTATCGAAGAGTCTACAGGAACTGTGATCTCGATATTTGCGGCTTGCTCGTCAAATGCATCTTGAACAAGAGCCTCAACATTGTATCCGTCAAAGCTTGCTGTAGCCTCGGAAGTAAGAGTTGCATTGTTTGCTTCAGCCTCGGTCTTGTAGAAGCCTATATATTTTATCTTGAGGTTAGCTTGCTCTGTTATCGTCTTTGAACCTGATCCGAGAATCTTGTATACAAGATTGAAATTAGTGTAATCGGAAGTGATCTCTGCCTTTGCGTTAAGCTTTGTAAGATCAAGAATGTATTCCTTTTCAACACCAACCGAAGCGGAAGGATTGCTTGCACCCTTGATCCAAGTTTCTCCTGAGAAGGAATTGTTCGAGTACGGGTTGATAGACATATCCATTGTCTTTGAGTAATCAGCCTCGTAAACAAACTTCATATACTTGTACTCAACAAGGTTGTAGGGAAGCATATGACCGCATATAGCGAAGGCAGCGCCACTGTTACCGTATGTGCCGGGGGAAACCTTTAAGTTGAGGTATTCGCCACCATCGTTATCTTCTTCAAGTGTAGCCGTGATATCACTGAAGGTTACGTATCCGCCTTCAAGTAATGTTCTGGGGCTGAGAATAGTTGAAGCGTCAGACATAAGAGTTGCGCTTAAGGTCTGATTCTGCGGATTGTAGCTTGTGTTAAGTCCGGGAATAACGGGCTTTTCATATTCACGCTCTATCTCTCCGTTTTCATAAGCCTCGATGAAAGCGTTTGCGGTAGCTTCATCCTTACAAAGCGTGATAAAGTCGATGTCAATATAACCCTCAACGTCAGCGTTTTCAAACATTTTGAGAGTCATATACTGATTTGTCCAGTTTTTTTCGGGAGTTTCGCCATAGACCGTACCGCCAAGGAATGTGTCGCGAGCGATAGTTTTGATCGTATAGCTGTCAGATTTTGTTACCTGTGCGCTTCCGCCGTGCTTTTCGTAATTGGTTTCATTGCCGGCGGGATAACCGCGGAAGTTGACGGTGTCGCTTGTACGCGCGTCACCCGAGGTCCTGTATCTTATAACGTAATGCGAATAGTCGTAGAACGATCCGTCTCCGGTGTCGGCTATTCCGAGTGTTGTTTTGTGGGGGAATATGGTAATGAACGAGCTTTTGTTTGTCTGCGAAGAGAGAAGTCTTATATAAGGAACGTAGTCGTTCTGCTTTTCGCTCTTTACTTCGCCCTTGCCGATAGCAAGTAAAAGCTCATTTGCATCTATAAGAACATAGTC
The DNA here is from genome assembly GCA_017646005.1 of Clostridia bacterium. GTDB lineage: Bacteria > Bacillota > Clostridia > Oscillospirales > CAG-272 > UBA4717. The sequence goes on from JAGCNJ010000039.1 coordinate 13,044, forward strand.
GCTGTCATCGGTAACAGGAGGTTCAACGGGGGGATCAATCGGATCCTCACCGCCCTCATATTCGGGGCGTTCGAACGTGCCGTTTTCAACAGATGCAATAAATTCTGCCGCATCCTCGGCACTCTTGAAGGTAGCGATGAAGTCAATGTAGATAGCACCTTCTGAGCCGTAGAACATCTTAAGTGTCATCCAAGGAGAAGACCAATTTGCGTTAGGAGCTTCTGTTGCGCCGCTTCCCTTGGTGAAGGTGTCGCGATCGATGGTCTTGTAGGTGTATGTATCAGACTTTACGACCTGCTCTGTACCGCCGTATTTTTCGCGTTCGGTCTTGCTTGCATCTGCACCGCGGAGATTTGTTGTGTCGCTTGTGCGGGCATCACCTTCGGTCTTATATCTGATAACGTAATGCGAATAATCGTAGAACGATCCCTCGCCTGTTGCGGCAAAGCCAAGGTCAACCTTATTAGGAGTAAATTTCAGCATACTTGACGTTGAGCATTTGTCTGCACCAACCTTGAGTATCGGAATGTTGTTTTCGACAATCACCGAACCTGCGCTTGCAATTTCCAAAAGCTTGTTTCCGGGGATGAATACATAATTTGCAGGCTCAGAGGGGGTGTCAGGTACATCAGGCGTATCGGGTGTAGTACCCTCACTGTCGTCGGGATGAACGTAAGACTGCGCAGCTTCGAGGGTGTCAAAGAATGCAACGTACTTGATATCGACAGTAGAATCCTTTGTAACAGTTCCACCATTTCTTAAGCGGATTCTGAGATAATCAAACGTGGTGTCCTCCGTAACGACAATGTTGTATCCGGCATAGTGCCAAACACGGTCGGCATCATACCATCCGGTATCACCGCTTGTGTACTTTGTTGCATCGATAACAATGTTTGAAATGGTGTCCGAAAAAGCATAGGTCTTGCCGTATAGACGGAAAGATTTATGCTCGTAGTCACGCTCAGCATTGTAGCCGTTTTTGTAACCGATGCTGATATCGTAGTTGCCGGGAGTTGAGTTTGACGCGCCAAGTACGATATAGGGAGTCTTTTTTGCGTTAATGTCTGCGAGCGAAACAGTAAAATAAGTGTTGTCACCATCAGCAACGTCTGTTGTCATTTTAAGTGTTGTCACCTTTGTTGACTCATTGTAGCTGATGTCGGGTGACGACAGACCGTTCTGAGCTAAAACGATAGAATCGTCTTTAATAACGATCTGTGTGCTTGTTGTCTCGGTGCTCTGATCATCAGCAAGGATCGTGACCGGTAGCATTGAGATGAGCATAAGAACAGCGAGCAATAAGGATAGTGCGCGTAAAGGCTTGTTGTTCATAATTTCTGCCTTACCTTTCGTCAAAATTTGCATATGTGCGCAGTACACAAACATACATAATAATTATACCGCACACAATAATTAAAGTCAATAAAAACACGTTAGTCAAATATACAAAAATTATAGCATTTTGTTGTGCAATCTGATATAGAAATAAGCCCCGCATATTAACAACGATGCGGGGGTGTAAAAGAATTAACTGTCAAGCATGCTTTTTTTCTCACGCCAGTCCGGCATATGCTTGTCGAGAATAGATATGAATGCAGGACCGTGATCGTAAACTCTTATGTGCGCAAGCTCGTGAAGTAAGACGTACCATAAAGCTTCTAAAGGTTTTTTTGCAAGCTGAAGATTTATCCAGATCTTTTTTGTGCGCGTGTTGCAGGTGCCCCAACGGGTCTTCATATTTTTAATCTGATAAGAGCTTGAATGCAGTCCTGTAAGCTGCTCCCATTTGGGAAGATAGAAATCGATCTTTTCCTTAAGTTCTTTTCTGTAGAACGAATTGATATATTTTTCTCTGTGAGCTTTATCTGAGTCCGACGTGGCATAAAGCAAAGCCTTGTCACCGTCTATCGTAAGCGAATAGCGTGAAGATTCAATAACGATAAGCGTATATCTTTCGCCGAAAAGATAAAATTCTTCACCCGTAACATAGCACGGAGCAGGCTTGATGCCTCGCTTTTTCATCTTATCAAGATTTTTCTTCAACCAATTGCTCTTTGAATGCAAAAAGCCTGATATTTCAGCGTATGTTGAGCTTTTCGGCACAGAAAGAGTCACGCATAAATTTTCAAGTATGCGTAAATTCATATTTTTCACACTTTTCTTTGTAACCTCAACAACAATACCGTCAATTTCTATCTGCATAATATCTCTCCGATCGTGATACTTGATTTTAACATAAATCAAAAAAACAGTCAACAGTTAATAATAAATTTGGGGAAATTTGTTGTAAGCCCTTGACAATCGGGGATAAATGTGTTATATTATTAGAGTATAAAGGCGTTGACGAAGAGGATGCGTTTTGTATTCCCCAAAAGAGAAGTGGCGGTCGGTGCAAGCCATGGGGTAAGAAACACGTTTGTAGCTTCTGAGCCGGAAGGAAGAAAACGGTCGTGAGTAGAACCTTCCCGTGATTGCTGCGTTAATGCATAAGGGTTGTCAGACCCCGAGTGGCGAAGCATTTCGCAATTTGAGTGGTACCGCGGGTGAATTTACACTCGTCTCAAAGTTTCATTTCACTTTGAGGCGATTTTTTTATTGCCTCATAACAGGAGAAGAAATAATGGAAAATTTAAGAGACATTGATCTTAAGATCAAGGAAATGGCGCAGCGTATCCGCGAGCTTCGCGAGATACAGGGCTACAGCATCGACTTTATGGCTGAAAAGACAGGTGTCAGTGCTGACGAATACGTGAGATGCGAAAAGGGTGAAGCAGATCTTAACTTTGCTTTTATCTACCGTTGTGCATCGGCACTCGGCGTAAACGTAACCGATATCATCGAGGGCTACAGCCCGAATCTTAAGTCGTATATCTTAACACGTGCAGGAGCCGGACAGCAGATTGCAAAGGCTCACGGTATGATATACCATAACCTTGCATACGCCTTCAAAAACCGTATCGCGGAGCCGCTTTACGTTGTAAGCGCATACGATGAAAGCGCACAAGGCAAGGATATCGAGCTTACGACACACGCAGGTCAGGAGTGCGATATCGTTATCGAGGGTAACCTTATGGTTCAGATCGGTGAGCATAAGGAGGTACTCGGACCCGGTGACTGTATCTATTATAACAGTGATACACCACACGGTATGATCGCGGTAAACGGCAAGGATTGTCGCTTCTATGCCATAGTTCTCAGAGCCAATGCCGAGGCAGGAGAATCCACCGCAAACGATATGGTGGCAACAGAGCAGATCATAGGCTCTGTACACAGAGATACCAAGGACAGAATTTACCATAACTATATTGATATCGTCGAGGATGAAGCGGGTACACCTATCTCAATTAAATTCAAGAATGAGGATAAGTTCAATTTTGCCTTTGACCTTGTGGACGAGTTATCTAAACGTGAGCCCGAAAAGCTTGCGATGCTTCATATATCAAAGGATAAGACCGAAAGACGCTTTACCTTTACAGATATGAGACGTCTTTCAAACCAGGCAGCAAACTACTTTGCATCTCTCGGAATCAAAAAAGGAGACAGAGTTTTACTTATTCTTAAGCGTCACTATCAGTTCTGGATAGCAATGCTCGGTCTTAATAAGCTTGGAGCAATTGCTATACCCGCAGTCGACCAGCTCCAGGAGCATGACCTTGAGTACCGCTTCAACGCCGCAGGCGTAAGCGCGATAGTATGTACCGCAGACGGTGAAATTTCAGACAGAGTAGATGCGGCGTCAAAGAATTGCCCCGTTCTTAACGATAAAATACTTGTCGGCGGAACGAAGGACGGCTGGCGTAATTTTGACGAGGAATTCAAGCGCTTCAGCACTCATTATGAGCGCACTGCAAGCTCACCCTGCGGAAATGATACGATGCTTATGTATTTCACGTCGGGAACGTCGGGATATCCCAAGATCGCCGCACATAATTATAAGTATCCTCTCGGACATTTCCATACCGCAAAATATTGGCATAACGTAGATCCGGACGGTTTACACTTCACAATATCCGATACCGGATGGGCGAAGGCTATGTGGGGTAAGCTTTACGGTCAGTGGCTCTGTGAAGCGGCAACATTCGTATATGACTTTGACCGCTTTGATGCCGCAGACATCCTTCCGATGTTTGCAAAATATCATATAACAACATTCTGCGCACCGCCTACAATGCTTCGTATGATGGTAAAGCAGGATATATCCAAGTACGATTTTTCATCTGTACGCCATATGACAACAGCAGGCGAAGCGCTTAACCCCGAGGTTTACCGTCAGTTTGAAAAGGCGACGGGTCTTCAGATCAAGGAAGGCTTCGGACAGACAGAAAGCACAATGATAATCGGTAACCTCGTAGGTAAGCCTCATAAGATAGGCTCTATGGGTAAGCCCGCACCTATATATGACGTTGAGCTTCAGGACGCTGACGGTAATCCCGTCAAAACGAGTGAAGCGGGCGAGATCGTTATCAAGGTCGCAGACGGCGCACCCTGCGGTCTGTTTACAGGCTACTACGGCGATGAGGAAAAGACGCGCGAGGTATGGCACGACGGCTATTATCATACGGGCGACGTTGCATGGCGCGACGAGGACGGCTACTATTGGTACGAGGGCAGAGTCGATGACGTTATCAAGTCTTCGGGCTACCGTATCGGACCGTTTGAGATTGAAAGCGTTATTATGGAGCTTCCGTACGTACTCGAATGCGGCGTATCCGCAGTGCCCGATGAGGTAAGAGGACAGATAGTAAAGGCTAGTATCGTGCTTGTAAACGGCAAGGAGCCGAGCGAGGAATTAAAGAAGGAAATTCAGAATTACGTTAAGGAAAAGACCGCTCCCTATAAGTATCCGAGAGTAGTCGTATTCCGCGACAGCTTACCCAAGACGGTAAGCGGAAAGATTCAGAGAAATAAGCTTTAATAAAGAAAAAGACCTGCAAAAGCAGGTCTTTTTCTTTATTCGTATTTAGCTGAAAGAATCATTCCGTTGAGCTCGTGTTTGGCTGACTTTATACCCATTCCGAAGTAGAAATCAGTACCGTCGTATTCAAAGCTTATAACGGGGATATCATAGTTGAAATACAATATCTCGGTAAAGCCCTCGCCTTCGCTTTTGTGAACAGAGATTTTGTAAGTTCCATCTTCGTTCTGCATGAAGGCGAGCACGTAAAGAGCATCGTCTTTAACAAACAAATCGGTTACGCAGTCGGTGTTCGGAAGTTCGATCTTTTCGTAATTTATAAGGTCGTCAGATGAGTAAAAGCCTCCGACAGCAAAGTACATTTTTTCATTAAATTCGGCTTTGGCGTTAATGTAGTGGTGCGTGGTTCTTTTTATTTTAAGCTTGAACATTTCCATATCGTTGTAGTAAACAAATTTGCCGTTGTCATATTTGTAAAACTCCCACGTTGCTGTATTATCAAAAAAGGATCTGTACAATATGGCGTAAAGTTCGTTTTTGTAAACCACAAAATCATATACTCTTGTAAAATCATCTTCTGATGTATCGATAGCCTCACCGTCCTTGTGGAAGGGAAGCATGTTAAAGCACCTTCCTCCGTCGGTTGAAAAAGCCGCAGGGAATTTGCCGTTTTCAACACCGAGACCCGCGATGATTTTGTCATCAAATTTTACCAAGTCAAAAACGTGAACGCCACCGGGTATATTTCGATTTTTCTTGAAATGTACCTTTTGGGGATCGTATTGATAGTAATTGCCAAAGCTCCAGTTTTCCCTGGGGTCGATTCCGGGAGCGACAAGATTGCCGTCGAGTATGATAAAACGGGATATTTCCTCGTCGTTAGCACCTCCGGCAGAGCTCCACTCCTTTTCAATCAGATCGTAATAAAACATCTTGATCGGACCGGCGTTGTTGTCGTAGTCACCCGAACCGACAAATAGCTTGTTGTCAAAAACGGCTAAGTCCCACGGACAGCACGGTTTTGTTCCCAAGGTGAAGTAATTAGTTGTAGGTATACCAAGCTCGGTATAATCAATTGGCGCCATTTTTGCCGAGCATCCGCATAATGTTATTAATGTCAGAATGAGCAGAAAAGCGGATGAAAGTAATTTTGTAAGTTTCATGATTGCCTCCGATAATGAAAAAATGCGTACCTTTATATCATACCATATTTTCTCATTTATGTAAAGCGAATATCGCATATTTGTTTAATATTCAGAAAGTTTTTTATATTTAAACCATATTTTACTTAACGCGTTTTACAGTGTTGACAAAAATGAGCTGATTTGGTATAATTATGTTGTTGAAAATTACACAAGGAGAAAGATTATGAAAAAATTTCTACTTACTTTTTTGATTTTTTCGGCACTTATGCTCACCTTTACTGTATTTGCCGCAGACGGAAAGGCAGAGTACTTGAAGGGTGATATGGATACCCTTAAGGATTACATAGCTAAGGCTGAGGCTCTCACGGAGGAAATCAAAAACAGCCCCACAAACGTAACCTATACGGGTACTGCATATTACATCTCACCTTTCGGAAACGACGATAATGACGGACTCACCCCCGAAACTGCGTGGAAGAGCGTTTCCAAGATCTCCGGCGCGCTGTTCCTTAAGCCCGGTGATGCCGTACTTTTTGAACGTGGCGGCATTTACAGATACGTTAATGCAATAAAGACTGTAGGCGGCGTTACATATTCCGCATACGGAAGCGGCGCAAAGCCGCGCCTTATCGGCTCGCTTAATGCTTCAAGCGAATCTGAGTGGAAGGAAACACAATATCCCGGCGTATATGAATACACGGCAGAAAAGCTTCCGAGCACGCGCGATGTAGGCGTTATCGTATTTGATAACGGCGCTGCTTGGGGCGTAAAGCATCAGAACAATACACCCATAAACGTAGCATCAAACGGACTTGAAACAATAGATTACGGTACACCTGTAATGAAAAATGCGGGTGAGCTTAAGTATGACCTTGCTTTCTGGCATGACCATACAAGCGAAACGCTTTATCTTTATTCCAAGGATGGTAATCCTGCTGAGCGTTTCTCGTCTGTAGAAATTGTTGATTACGGCCACGGTATGAGCGGCGACGGTAATAACGTAACCATTGATAACCTTGATTTCTTCGGCTTCGGCTCGCACGGTATCGGATACAGCACAACACACGGTCTTACCGTGCAATACTGCACCTTCTCCTTTATTGGCGGATCGCTTCAGGCTCCTACTGTACGCTTCGGTAATGCGGTAGAAATATTCGGATCGGGCAAGGACTTTACCATACACCATTGCTATGCTGACAATGTTTACGACTGCTGTTGGACCATCCAGTATCAGGGTGATTCCAAAGGCGTTGATATGTATTTTGAAAACGTAGACTTCTACAGTAACGTGTGTTACTATTCGAATACCGGTCTTGAGGTTTGGCTTTACAACGGTGCGAACGACAAGACGCTCGCGGAGTTTTCCATAAAGAATATGCGTTTACACGATAACTACACTCTTTATAACGGTTATGGCTGGAGTCAGCAAAGACCGAATAAGAACGCTAACAATTTCTACGGTGCTACCGGCGGAGGAATTGTATATGAGAATTGCTCTGTAGACAATAACGTAGGCTTGTTCACGTCATGCAACGTTTTGCTCGGCCGCTATATCGGAAGCGGCGCCTACAATTTCAATAATAATGTTTACTTCCAGGATCCCGATCATTATATGGGCGGAGTGTCTGAAAACCCCGAAACGGGAAGCACCGGAACAAAGGATTTCAAATACGACTATGCAACAATGAAGAACCTGATATCAACAGGCTTTGAAAAGGGAACTAAGTTCTATTATATGGATGGCTATGAGGTTCCGCTTTATAAGGCAGACAAAGCGGATTTTGCAGACACGAAGGAACACTGGGCAAAGCCTTATATCGAAAAGGCATATATCAGAAACTATTTCAAGGGTACTGATGCAAACAGCTTTTCGCCCAATATGACAATGACACGCGCAATGCTTGTAACAGTGCTTTCAAGAATGGCTGATTTTGACGTAAAGATCAAGGACGTGCCCTTTACAGACATAAATCCTAATGCATGGTATAGCAAAGCGGTCAACTGGGCATATATGGCAGGACTCGTTGATGAGGGAACAACAAAGTTCCGTCCTGATGAGCCGGCAACCCGTGAAGAAATTGCAGATATGCTTTACAGATTCACGCTCGGACAATATAAAACCAAAAAGCTTACCAACCCTGCACTTGATTTTACCGATAAGACAAGTGTAACTCCCGGATATGAATCGGGCATCAAGTTTGCAATCGATATGGGAATAATCTCCGGATATCCGGACGGCACGGTAAAGCCAAAGGAAACTGCTACGCGAGCAGAGGTTGCCACCATGCTTTGCCGCTTTGCAGATAAATATGTAACATTAGAGGCTGATTACGGTAATCTTTCTGGTATAACCGACTTCAAAATATTTGACGGAAATGCACTTACAGGCTTTACGTCGGTATTTAACGGTGAAAGAAGAATCGTTACGGAGGATGAAGTCTCAAAGCTTAAAATGTTTGCTCCCGAAAAAACCTATTCACCTCCGGCACTCCATATTTTTGAAAGACTTTCAAAGATTAATTTTGAGGATTACCCATATGTCAAGGTCAGAGCATACACGGACTTTGGCGGTTCCACTTATTCGATAAAGCTTAATAACGGCGAAAATTCATACGAGCTTAAGCGCCCCGCAGTCAAGGGTGAGTGGAATAACGAAATATTCTCAATATATGATCTTGTGCCGGTTGACAAGCTTGATACAGAGGCAACGAATACGACGATCATACTTTCTCCCTGGCAGGGGCTCAGCGAAAGCACGTATCCGTATCCCAAGCGCGGCGAAAACCCGTATATCGTTGAATACATCGGCTTCTTCCCGTCAAAGGAAGCAGCAGAGGCTTATCAGAGCGAACTTGAAAAATCAAGCGTTACCGTAACCTTTATGGCAGGCGATAATGTGTTTGTTAAGACCACGCAAAAAACAGGCACAGGCCTTAAGTATCCTGATGAAACACCCAAGAAACTCGGATACGCATTCGCTAAATGGGATGTCAGCTCAGGAACAAGCGTAACAAAGGATATAACGGTCAACGCAGTATTTGAAAAGCGCAAGGGAGACCCGGTTGTAATCTTTACTCCTGAAAACACAAAGGCCACCGGTGTATTCAAGGCAAGCGTTCTTGAAGAAAATGGTATGAAGTATTATCACTTTGTGCCTAATTCAAATGAAACCTCCAAGGACGGAACCCGTGCTAACGTAGTGCTTGAATATGCTGATTACGATATAGCCGAAAGCACGGTTATGAAGATTGTGTACAGAACCAATATCAAGACATCAAAGACCTTCGACGTAAATATCTGGCTTACAACAGTTTCAAGACTGTGGCGTAAATGGGGTGTTGACTTCAATTACGGTGCAGCTGACACCTGGCATGAATATTACTTTGATATGAGTAAGGCATTTGGCGGCGGTGAAAATATCGATACAAGCGGCGGAGCGGAAAATATTTATAAGCTCAACGCCAAGGGCGCTCTTGCAAGCGTAACCTTAAAGCCCTACGATAAAAACGGTACTGCTATGTCTGTCGATGACTATTATGATGTTGCGTATATTGCATTCTATGACAGTATGGATGATGCTAAAGCACATAAGCTTCTTCCGTAAATACAAAAATCCCACAGATTCGATCTGTGGGATTTTTTGAGCAATTTATATTTCAACTGTGAGGTTTTCTATCATAATTCTGTGCTTGCCGTGATGAACAACGGTTTTCATATTTTCGTCAATATATGTGAAGTCGTTATCGTCAAGTTCAAATTCAACATGAACGCTTTCGCCCTTTCCGATATGTACCTTTTTAAATTTGCGCAATCTCTTGACAAAAGGTGTTATCGGACAGTAGAGAGCGCGAACGTATAACAGTACGCTTTCGTATATGTCGTATTCTCCCGTGTTTTCAATTGTAACAGAAACGCATATTCTGCCGTTTTCAGTTTTTTCTGCCTTTAACCGTGAATAATTGAGCTTTGTGTAGGATAATCCGTAGCCAAAGGGATAAAGCGGAGCAGGGGAGGAAAGAACATAATCGCGTCCGGGCGATTCGGGTGAGCCGTGCTTTTTATAAAATCCGCGTGAGGACGGCTTGTGGTTGTAGTATGCGGGAATATGTCCGACAGATTGAGGAAAAGATACCGAAAGCTTTGCGCTTGGTGAACAGTCGCCGAAAATAAGCTCTGCAAATGCGTTTCCGTTTTGCTCTCCGCCACCCCAGCAGAACATATAAGCGTTTGCTTTGTCGCTCTCATTTTTGATAGCATACGGTCTGCCGCCGTAAATTATAAGTACGGTAGGCTTTCCGAGGGCGATGACTTCATCAAACAGCTTTTGCTGATTTGGAGTAAGCGTAAGCTCGCTTCTGTCGTATGCCTCACCAGAAAGAACGCTGTTTTCAAGATTAGAATCATCGTTTCCCGCGCCGCCGTTCGCGCCGCCGCCAACCGTTGCACTGTCGCCAAGCACAAGGAATACCGTGTCGGCTTTTTTTGCCGTTTCAACAGCGTGCGCGCGCATCTCATCAGTTCCGTGTACAGAGTACGTACCGCGTGCGTAAAGCACATTTTCCTTGCCAAGTCTGTTCACCATACCGTCGTAAAAGCTCACGCAGCGGTCGTTTTTGGATATATAGTCACCCATAAACAGATCGGTGGCATTGTTGCCGATAACCGCCACCTTGCCGGCCTTCTTTTCGTCAAGAGGGAGTATGCCGTCGTTTTCAAGAAGAAGAATAGATTCAAGATCAAGCTTTTTTGAAATTTCAATAGCCTTGTCACAGTGAAGCTTTTCAAGATCTTGTGGTATGTCGTAGGGATTTTCAAAGAGTCCGAGCTTGAATTTGAGAGTAAGTATTCTGAATACTGCCTCATCAATAAGAGAAATATCAACCTTGCCGTCAAGGATATCTTTCTTTAATTCATCGTTGTATCCGAATATAAAAGGCGCTTCAATGTCAATGCCTGCTTCAAGCGCAAATCTGCCTGCATCAACAGGCTTTTCGGCGATGTTGTGGAAGCCGTGGAACATATCGATCGCACCGTAGTCGGATACGGTAACTCCACTAAAGCCAAGCTCGTCACGCAAAATTTGACGCATATATTTCTTTGAAGCGTGAACGGGTACACCGTCAATTTCGTTGTACGCGGGCATAACCGACATCGCACCTGCATCTACACACATCTTGAATGCTTCAAGCATGACCTCGCGCACCTCGCGCTCACCAAGATGACCGGGAGCAAGATTAAGACCGCCCTCGCCGACACCGTAGCCTGTATAGTGCTTGATCGTGGAAGCTACGTCGTGCTTTTGAATACCCTTTACGTATTCGCTTCCCATTACGCCGTTAAGATACGGATCCTCGCCGTAGGATTCCTGCGTGCGTCCCCATCTCGGATCACGCGCAACGTCAACGTCGGGAGCGTATACCTGTCTTAAGCCGTAAGCGCGTGTTTCAAAGCCGATAACGTCAGCCATTTCACCCACAAGCTCTTTATCAAAGCTTCCGCCGAGTCCGGCGCATTGAGGAAAAGCAGTAGCACCGGGCGCACTAAGACCGTGAAGCGATTCCACGGCACATAATAGCGGTATGCCGAGCCTTGTTTCGTTTACCATATATTCCTGGAGCTTGTTCATCACTCCGGGCTTTGGTGAATGAAAAGTGCCGCCGAAAGTACCGGTCTTCCCCGTGGTCATAAGTTCTTCATAAGCACCCATGATCTGATCATTAATATGCATCTGCTCAAATTTTTCATCAAGTGTCATTTTAGAGAGCAGGTCACGCGCCCTTTCTTCGGGCGAAAGATTAGGATTCTTATACATTGGAATTACCGTCCTGTAAATAGTATAGAATTATGTTAGCATACACAGGATAAAATGTCAAGACTTGTAAACAAATAAAAAGATATGTGTATACAAAGCTATAATTGATTGACTTTATTAGAAATTTATGATATAATGTTTGGGATTTGATGATTTGGGAGAAATGCTATGAAACACAAATTACTGTCTGTTTTTCTTGTGCTTGCCTTTATGTTCGGTTTTCTTGCGGTAAGCGTGGGCGCTTTTGTTTTCATTGATGTCAACGGTGACGGAAAATCAAATGCTGATGATACTGCTTATATTGTAAGTGCTATAGCAAAATGGTTGGGATTTACAATGAAAAATGAAATTGAAAATATACCGGATGGCAGTGAAGCATCCACATCTGCAAAGCTTTTGCATGAAGAAAATTTTGACGGTACGTCTTTTGACGGAAAAAAGTGGTCATATTGTCCCGAATGGGAGCGCGGAAACGGCTTGAGTAAATGGGATAACAGTATGGCAACACTTGACGGAGAAGGGCATCTCGTACTTCGTGCGGAATGGGATGAAGAGAATAACCGTGTAAGATGCGGAGGCGTAAGAACAATTGTGCCGGAGCCATACTGGGGAAGCACAACCTATGGATACGGTCTCGGATACTATGAGGCTTCAATAAAGGTGCCGAAGGCTTACGGTATATGGGGAGCATTTTGGCTTATGTGCGGAGACGTATCAAACGTAGACGGCTCTGCGGCAGACGGAGTAGAGCTTGATATAATTGAAACCGTATATAAAAAGGTCGGCGCATACAGTAACTCGGCTATGTATTGGGACGGTTACGGGGAAGAAAAAAAGCAACTGTGGAAAAGTTACCCGATAGCTGACTATAATATCTTCGACGGAAATTTCCATACCTTTGCGCTTGAAAGAACAGAGAGCGAGTATATATACTACATCGACGGCGAAGAGGTGTGGCGCGTAACGTCAGATGAATGCGATATATGCACCGAGGACGGATACATAAAGCTGACTATAGAGGGCGCAGAGTGGGCAGGCGCGGGGACGAAAGAATCGATAGCCGATCTGCCGGCAGAAATGGTGGTTGATTACGTGCGTGTTTACGACGCAAATCCGTACAGCATTTCTTTTGAAAAGGAGATGGTATGAACATTAGTTTTCAGTCAGCAAAATGGATATGGATATCGAGAACTTCAGGAGCAGATGAGTATGGGGAGTTTTTCTCACACTTTACAGCTTGCGATGCTCTTGCCGTTTGCCGTATTTCGTGCGACGGTGATTATACACTCTATATTAACGGCGAATATGTTTCGAGCAATCAGTACGGTGACTTCGAACACTACAAGATTTACGATGAAATTGACATATCCGGTTATTTACGACCCGGCAACAATGAGCTGTCGGTTTTGGTATGGCATTTTGGCGCAGATTTTCAGCGTTGCAAGACACTTGAAGCCGGTGTGATTTTTGAAATTGAGCAATCCGGTAAAAATATTCTTGTAAGCGATGAGGATACTTTGTGCCGTAAAAGCTCAGCCTATACAAGTGGCTATTGTAAGGTAATAACATCCCAGCTTGGTTTCAGCTTTTTGTATGATGCTACAAAGGAAAATCTCGGAGAATGGAATCGATCTGTAGCTGTAAACAAGGAATGCGACTTCTATCCGAGGCCTGTTAAAAGGCTTGAACTTTTACCTGAATCAGATGCACGCATACTTAAAAATGAGGGGAACTATTATCTTGTCGATCTCGGCAAGGAAACTGTCGGTCTGCCTGTGCTTGATTTTGTTTGTGACAAATCACAGAAGATTCTTGTTGCGTGGGGAGAGGATTTGCAGGACGGTCACGTACGCCGACTTCTTGACGGCCGTGATTTCAGTTTTGAATACATATCAAAGCCCGGTGAAAACAAGTACACAAACTATATGCTCAGGCTCGGTTGCCGCTATCTGGAGCTTTGGGCTGACTATCCTATAAGTCTTAATTATCTCGGACTTATTGAGCAAGTGTATCCGCTCAAGGTGAGAGATGTGCAAAAGGATAATCTTCTTGACAAGCAAATTCACGACGTTTGTGTGAATACTCTGAAGCTTTGTATTATGGAGCATTATGTAGACACGCCCTGGCGTGAGCAGTGTCTATATATGTTTGACTCGCGAAATCAGATGTTGGCAGGGTACTATGCCTTCGAGGACGGGAACTTTGAGTATGCAAGGGCAAACTTGCTTTTGATGAGTAAGGACAGACGCCCTGACGGATTATTATCGATCTGTTATCCCAGTGGTGTACCGCTTGCGATTCCTTCATGCTCAATGTTTTATTTCATGGCGGTCAGGGAGTATATAGAGCATAGCGGGGACATTTCGTTTGGCAAAGAGATACACCCAAAGCTTATTTCGATTATAAATGCGTTTTTGAATAACAGAGAAAACGGTTTGATAAAGCGTTTTGGTGACAGAACGCAGTGGAATTTCTATGACTGGTCAGAGCACCTCGAGGGAAGACTGTGGCAGAGTGAGCCTGCGATTCCTGACCTGCTTATTAACTGTCTTTTTATAACTGCACTTGAAAATTTCAAAATAATCACACAAAAAACAGGCGAAGATTTTTCATATGATGAAATTCTTACAGAATCGAAGAAACGAACGAAAGAGGAGTTTTTCGATCCACGAAAAGGTGCCTTCGCCCTAACTAAAGGAGGCGCCGACTTCACGGTGCTCGGCAACGCATTTGCTGTACTTGCCGGAATTTCGGAAGACCCTGAAAGTATTTGCGAAAAGATAGTCCACGGAGATTTTACAAACTGCACGTTCAGCAAACGTTGCTTCAAATACGATGCTTTACTTATGACAAATGAAAAACGTTTCAAGCCTTATGTGCTCGATGAAATAAGACGTGACTATAAAAAAATGCTTGACTCGGGTGCAACAAGTGTTTGGGAGACGGCAGACGGCGCGAGTGCATTTGACAATGCCGGAAGTCTTTGTCACGGTTGGAGTGCGGTTGCACTTTGCTACTTGTAAGATGTAATTATTTTTCGAGAGCATTCCGTGCTTATTGGAAAATATCCCCGTCATCACTAAGATATAAAAATTAAGAAAAATCCTCGCGAAAATTTCGCGAGGATTTTTTATCACTTCAAGAGTTCATCGTAAGAAACATCAAGTATTTCCTTTAGAGCCTTCAATTGCGAAGCATATACGTGCTGAATACCGCGCTCGATCTTAACAAGTGACTCGCGCGTGATGTCAATGCCCATAAGCTGCATCCGTCTCACGATATCGACCTGCTTTATCTTCTTTTGTTTGCGTATTTCCTTGATATTCTTTCCAATGCAGATATTATCCTGCTTAATCTTTTGTTCTTTCATATAAATCTCTCAAAAACAAACCCAAATTAGTTCTTTTTACTTGATTATACATTTATTATGTGCTATAATGGGACTGAAATTAGCCCATTTTGATTGTAAGGAGAGTATATGTTGTTAGATTATAGTGGTATTATATTAAATCAGGGATATGGCGGAAAGAATTGCCGTGGAAATGGCGAACATTATAATGACGATGGAATGCTGATTGATTGTTGTTGTGATGAATGTGATTATTTAATGTGTTGCTTAAAAATTCAGGGTTATGGTGATTGTAAGAGATGTAAAGACACAGTATGCCCATCATCACCGGAATATAAGGAATAATTAAAAAGGCATCGCGATTTTCGCGATGCCTTTGTTTTGAAGTATTAAATTACTTGCAAGCTTCTTCGATAGCAACTGCAACGGCAACGGTCATACCAACCATGGGGTTGTTACCTGCGCCGATAAGTCCCATCATTTCTACGTGAGCCGGAACAGAGGAAGAACCTGCGAACTGTGCGTCGCCGTGCATTCTTCCGAGTGTATCGGTCATACCGTAGGAAGCAGGGCCTGCTGCCATATTGTCGGGGTGAAGTGTACGTCCTGTACCGCCGCCCGATGCAACAGAGAAGTACTTCTTGCCGTTTTCATTACACCACTTCTTGTATGTGCCTGCAACGGGATGCTGGAAGCATGTCGGGTTTGTGGAGTTACCTGTGATAGATACGCCAACGTTTTCAAGGCGCATGATAGCAACGCCCTCGGGTACGCTGTCAGCACCGTAGCACTTAACCTTAGCTCTGTCACCGTTCGAGTAAGCCTTTTCCATAACGACCTTAACCTCTTCGGTGTAAGGATCAAACTGAGTCTGAACGTATGTAAAGCCGTTGATTCTGGAAATGATCATAGCTGCGTCCTTACCAAGACCGTTAAGAATAACGCGAAGAGGCTTGTTTCTTACCTTGTTAGCGTTAAGAGCGATCTTGAAAGCACCCTCTGCAGCCGCAAAGGATTCGTGACCTGCAAGGAAGCAGAAGCAGTCTGTTTCCTCGGAAAGAAGCATCGCGCCGAGATTACCGTGGCCGAG
>JAGCNJ010000040.1 GCA_017646005.1 Clostridia bacterium
TACATCTTCCTCTGTAAGCGGATCTGCGCACTCATAGCGATAAACCTTTGATACGTGTCTTTTTGGAGAAAGCACGCGATGCGCGCCCTCTCCGTCATTGGTTAGTATAATAAGTCCGAGCGTATTTTTATCAAGCCTTCCGCACGGAAATAACCCCAGCCTCTGATATTTTTCAGGCAAAAGCTCAAGCACCGTTTTTTCGCGCGCATCATCGGTCGCCGAAACATATCCGTCAGGCTTATTTAACATTACGTAGACAAAGCGCTTATAGGTAAGCACCTCACCACGGAACACGAGTTCATCCTTTTCAGGGTCAATATGCACGTCCGGCTTTTTTATTACAACGCCGTTGACAAGTATCTCGCCGCGCTTGGCGGCCTTTGCGGCCTCACTTCTGCTTGCCGCGCCAACGGTTGTAAGGAATTTGTCTATTCTCATAACACTACTCTTTTATTAAAATCTTACAAGCTCAACGATTATAAATCCCGCTATGACAGCCATTACCGAAAACACAACGAGAGAAATACAAAACGCGCTTTTGAAATCACTTTTCTTTTTCAAAACTATCTCCTTGTCAAAACGGATATATGCATATTATACCCATTATGTAAGTCAAAAACGCTTTTATCCGAGCAGATTATGTATCTTTTCAATCTTTTTGAATATCGCTCGCACAAAGCCGTCGGCATCTGCGCCTCCCGAATCGATATCGGTAAATACTATCGCAATATACGGTCTTTCTCCGTACACTATAGCCGCATCGTGATACGCGTCTATATCCCATCCGTATTTATGTGCAACAATGTCACGACCGAGCGCCGACGCAGACAATACCAGATGTGCCGAATCGCTCATACACTCTCTCATAAACGCACCGTATTCATCGTCACGCAGAGTAAAATAGTATATATTCTTGAAGAATTCTCCCGCCTCGTTTACGCTCATATGCATATAATTAGAAAGCGGTGAGCGAAGTCCTAATTTGCGCGTGTAATCAAAATAAAACTTATTTGTAAAACGATCCTTTACAAGCGCGAATGCTATATTATCGCTGTTCTTCAGAGAAAGCGCAAGAAGCTCTTTGTAGGTATACTCGCTTCCGTCTTCGGCATCCTTGAGCACGCCGGATCCGGGCTCATCCATAGTTTCGTGGTCAAGTACAACCTTCTGTTCAAGATCGAACAACTCTGCAAGATACTCGGGCGTGTACTTTTCTTTATCCTTTTCGGCTATTTCGAGCTCTCCCGATTCATATTCGGCAAGTGCCTGAAGGATCGCGGTTACGTACGGCGCTTTCATAACGCTTGCACTGTCAAACACCTCGTCCCCGTTATAAGCATACTTAAATCCGCTTAAAATATCCTCATAATAGACCGCAACTCTGGGCGCGCGTGCACCTGCGGGTGTTACTATCTCATCAAGAGTAAGACTGTCGTTATATGCTTGACCAAGTGCATTTTTACCGTCTACTATATATTTATCTGCCTTATACCATCTGTGGTCGGCTATTTTTTCGTCCTTATCCTTCTTGTCTTTTTCAAGCTCCTCAAGCTCTTTTTCGCTGAGCGGTACACGGACGAGCGGCGAATTTTTCTTTATATAATCTTCAAGCTCCTTTGCCGCAGCATGAAACACACCGAGATCGACCGTCTTTTTCTTTTCCTGTCTTTCAGTCATCTCATATATCTCCTGCCTTGTCTTTTCTATCTGCTCGAGCTTATTTTCGCTTTCTGTGACAAGCTCCGTATAATGAGTCCGGAAATGCTCCTCCATATTATCAAGACTTGCTTTAAGACTTTTGTTTTCACGCTCTTTTTCCTCAAGCTTATTTTCAAGCCCGGTTATTTCATAGTCAAGCTTCTTAGTAAGCTCTTCGCTCAAAGCCAAGGCTTCCTTGTTTCTGACAAGCCCTGCGGCAAAGACCAGTGAAAGCGACAAAAAAATTACAATAAGCACTATGCTTACAATTAAAAACCATTTTTTATTCATTATTCTTCCTTATAGCCATGCTTCCGTGTGACGTGCAACGTGGCAGTTTATATTTACGGCAACGGGCAAACCCGCTATATGTGTCGGATAAGTCTCGATATGCACGGCAAGCGCGGTAGTATCGCCGCCAAAGCCCTGCGGACCTATTCCGAGTGTGTTTATTTCATCAAGCATCTTTTTTTCAAGCTCTGCAAAACGAGCGTCAGTATTGCCTGATCCGATCTCCCTTGCAAGCGCACGCTTTGCAAGCAGGGGCGCGTATTCGAAGGTGCCGCCGATACCTACGCCCACAACTATCGGCGGGCAGGGATTGCTGCCGGCAACTTTTACCGTTTCCTTTACAAATTCGATTATATCACTTTCGCTTGCGGAAGGATTGAACATTTTTATCTTACTCATATTCTCGCTTCCAAAGCCCTTTGGAGCGGCAGTAAGATGCAATTTATCCCCCGGTACAAGTCTTATATGTATAACAGCCGGTGTGTTATCGTTTGTGTTTACACGCTCGTATATCGGATATTTCACCACAGATTTGCGTAAATATCCGTTTGTATACGCGAGTTTTACACCTTCGTTGACAGCACGCTCAAAATCTCCGTTTATATGCAAATCACATCCGATATCGGCAAAAAGCACCGCCATACCCGTATCCTGACAGATAGGCACCTCAAGCTCCTTTGCCGCCGATATATTATCTTCAATAGTTTCAAGTATACTCCTTGCAAGCGGATCACGCTCACATTTTGCGCATCTTTTAATTGTCGCCTCGGTCTCATCCGAAAGCTTATAGTTTGCGCTTATAAACAGCTTTTCAACTGCTTCGACTATATCCTTTTCGCTTATCTCCCTCATATTTTGTTTCCTTTCATATTCACTAATAAAATTACTGTATACGCGCGCTCAAAGCCCACGTATACAGTAATTACAGTTCTTATTGCTCGAGATCATTGTAAAATATAATTTCCTCTGGGAGACAATAATTGAGCTTTTCTTTTGCTACGCTGATTATGTATTCGTCGTCAAACGGAGCTTCAAGCTTGTTCTCCAGTTCTTCGACACGCTCTGAGTAATAATCAATTTTTCCCTGTATTTCAGACTGCTGTGACATCTGATTTGAGTATTCGATTCCGAAGCCGATATTTCTCACGATGCAAAAAAGCACGACCACAGCTATCGCAAGCTTAGCCGGAAGGCTTAATTTTCTTATTCCTTGCTTTCTTTCTTCGCTCATTACCGACTCTCCTTTCCTTTAACTTCAAATCATCCTGCCCCGACCTTGCCAAAGCGGATTTTTCAAAAGCGAAAAATCCTCTTTGCGCTGATAGAAGAAGCCTTTCGGATTCTTTTTTGTCGGCATAGCGTATACGCTTAAGTTTAAGCCTGTTAACAGGCACCGATATTGCCTTTGCAATTATGATAAGTATTGGTTTTGCGATCTTGTAAAAGGTAAAAAACAGGGCAAGGCGGATCAGTGATACTGCCATGCCTGATATCGCCGCACTTAATTTTGCTACGGTAAAATAATATGCTGTAAAGCCTGCCGCGGCGCCGAGGTATATATACAGCCGTAGCTGACCGAAATTCAACTGAAACAAAAATACCGTGAAGAACAGCGAAGATATAATAAAAAACAGTATATCCTCAAAAAATATAAGAACAGTTACTGTTTTCTCCTTTATATGCCCAAGTTTGGAGAGCAAAATCTTTGTTTGCTCATTTCTTTCGGGAATGATACCTCTGATTATTCCTTCAATACGATTATCACCTGCGTTCATTTTTCCGATTCCGTTTCCGAAGACAAGAACTCTCGATATCCTGAAAATATCGTACAGCACTCCGAAAAACAAGCCTATGATAAACGAATATGTCAGAATCATGAGCTGGTCGCTCTGGGAAACATAAAAAGCCATATTATCCGTGCTTTTTCCTCGAGCGTTTGTTCTGATCCTTATCGGTATAATACAAAAGATCGATATGCCCCGTCATTTCAAGTATCTTGCCCGACACGTCGAGCTTTACTATATGAAGTGAGCTTCCCTCAATATTGAGTATACCCATGCAAGAGCATATCGCGATAGCGGTATCATCAAAGCCTATTACGTCCTCAACTCCGCTGATGCGAAGTCTTGCTCTGCCGTCCATTTTTATTTCGTGTACATTATTTTCGGTCTGTTCCATCTCTCTGCTCCCTTCGCTTTCTCATATATAATATATGAAAAAAGGAAGCCAAGTATTACTGAGAAAGAACCTCATACAAAGAGGATGCGTCGCTTTTCGCGACCGTTTCACGCACATCGAGAACACGAATCCGGAGAGTTTTCTCTCCGAATCGTATCTCAATTATGTCATTCTCTTTTACATCGTATGATGCTTTAGCACGCTTGCCGTTTACGCTCACGTGCTCGGTATCGCACGCATCGTTTGCGACTGTTCGCCGCTTGATTATGCGCGAGACCTTGAGAAATTTATCAAGGCGCATTAAATTACTTGTTTACCTTTGCCTTGAGAGAAGAACCTGCAGAGAAGGAAACGTTCTTGGATGCAGGAATTGTCATAGCTGCGCCTGTCTGGGGGTTACGGCCCTGACGAGCTTCTCTGGACTTAACGCCGAATGTACCAAAGCCAACGAGCTGTACCTTATCGCCCTTAGCGAGTGCGCTCTCGATAGCTGCGAATACTGCGTTAACTGCCTTTTCGCTATCTGTCTTCTTCATTCCTGCTGCTTCTGCAACTGCTTCGATTAACTGTGTCTTGTTCATGTCATAAAACCTTTCTTTTCTTTTATTTTTTGATTTGATATGCCGGATACCAAACACAATATCGGTAACTATATTATATCATCAATTTCGCCCAATATCAAGGGGATTTTTCAACTTTTTTTGCTTTTTTGACAGATTTTCAGTATATTTTTCATATTTTTTTGATATTTTTTATTTCATCGGTGCATTTTTGCTCTAAAAGCTCTTCAAGATCAATGCCTTTTTTGTTCGCGCTCTTGCAGATTTTCATCAAAATCTCGGCATATTCAGCCTTATCAAGAGCGTCCAAGCCGGCATCATCCTCACACAGTACAAGCCCGTTTTTTTCCGCCTTTTTATTTATCTTCTGCGCACGCATAAGCGACGGAAGAGTTTTCGGCACACTTTCAAGCACGTCACCTACATTCTTCTGCCCCTTTTCAATTTTCTTTATAGCGTCCCAATTATCACTCACGCCCTCAGGAGTGTTGATTGAAAGCTCTCCGAATACGTGAGGATGTCTGAAGATAAGCTTTTTACATATACCCGACACGACGTCGTTTATATCAAAGCTTCCCTTTTCCTTTTCCATCTGGGTATGGAACACCACCTGCAGCATAACGTCACCAAGCTCCTCGCAAAGATGCACTGCATTTTCCTCGTCTATTGCCTCGCATACCTCATACGCCTCTTCAATAAAATTCTTGCGTATGCTTTTGTGATCCTGCTCTCTGTCCCATACACATCCTTGCGGCGATCGCAACAACGCCATTATATCGCACAGATCGTCAAAGGTATAGCTGTTTTTGTTTTTAAGTCCTGCTTTTATATCTTCCATCATCCGATCCTTATTTTACCACTCTGAGTCTTTTGAATACCGAGTAAATCTTTTCCCCCTTGGGAAGTATCATAATATCGTCCTTGTCAAGACATTTCATAACAAGCACCGAGGCGAGATATACTATCGCCGCCGCTCCGATAGCCGCGACGGTTGCCACGGTATTTCCCGTAATATCAACCAGCACGTGGCTTGTGGCTATCGCAACAATACCGCAAAGTGCTCCTGCGACAAGCGGCTTTACGTACACGTTTAACATGCTCGGCACAACGCTTGTATATTTCGCTACAAAGTACATATTCATCACGACTATCGTCGCATAGCATAAAAACGTTCCGACAGGTGAGCCGTATTTGCCAAGCACAGGAATGAGAAGATAGCTCGAAACAAGCTTTACTGCAGAGCCTGCAAGCATTGATGAGATGGGCTTTTTCTCATAGCCGTAAGCCTGGAGTATCGCATTCGTTATTGCAAGCATACACACGAAGAACACCGAAGGGGCAAGCACGGTAAGCATACTTGCTCCGTTATCAACAAGCTCACGCGCAAAAAACAGATCAAGTATCTGATAAGAAAGCACCGTCAGCCCCACCGCGCAGGGCATCGCTATAAGCGAGGTCAGCTTTATTGACGAATGCATATACTTTTTCGCTTCGTCATATTCTCTTCTCGTCACCGCCGCGGTTATGAGCGGTACAACCGAATAGGTGATCGCATATATAAGCACGGGTGGGAGATTGAACATCGGCACAGCAAGAGAGGTATAGTTTCCGTATATCTTTATAGCATCGGCGTTTGAGTATCCGAATGCCATAAGTCTGTCGGTCATAACGAGCGTATCGAATATGTTCGTGAGACTCATCACCGACGAGCTTATAGTTATCGGCACGGCAAGCTTTATAAGTCTTGACGCTATTTTATGCGTGGGCAAAAGATTTTCCTCTTCGCCATCAAGCCTTGAATATTCCGCGTCATATTTTTTATCGTTGAAGAAGAATTTTGTTCCGCACAAGAACAAAAATCCCGCAGCTATTCCTACGAAAATTCCAAGAAGCGCACAAGCTGCGACCTCGGAAATATCCATTCCGAGAGAAAGTGTATATTTTGCGATCGATATACCGATAAAAAGCTTACCGCAAGCCTCCATAACCTGCGATACAGCTGTCGGAAACATTATCTGATAGCCCTGAAAATATCCCCTGAGCGCGCTTGCAAGACAGCTGAAAAATAGCGACGGTGCTATTGCCGCTATACATACAGCCGCTTCGGGTGCACGGATAAAGCCTGCGAGCTTATCCGCGCCTATTACCATTATCAGCGTGCCGACAAGTCCTATCGCAAAGAAAAGCAAAAGCACCGTGCGAAGCACAATCTTTATCTGCTTTGCATTGGCACGCGCCCTGTATTCGCTGACCATCATAGACACAGCTACCGAAAGTCCCGCGGTCGTGAGCATATAGAACCACGCATATATCGTATACGCGGAATTGAAATAGCCCATACCGGTTTCGCCTATAAGATTGGTCAAGGGTATCTTGAACAAAAGCCCTACAGCCTTTATTACTATATTCGAAAATGTCAAAAGCAACATTCCCGAAAAGAATCTTTTCTGAGTGGACATACTGCCTCCAAAGCAATTTTTTCAAATGTTTCTTACATTATAAAATTATATAAACTCGTAAAACAGGGATTTTTCGGGCAGCATTTCAACATCTATACTGTCTACCCGATCAATGATATCCTTTAGTTCGCTGACACGTTTTGCGTGAATACTTTCTTTTCCTACCTGCACAAGCAAAGCAAGCAACGGTTTTTTGAGCGCACCAAGCTCGTATCCCAGAAGCGAGTCAAGCTTATAGTCACACAAATCCTTATAAGGCAATATCGATCTGTCCTCATTTGAGCAGACGCTCTTCCATAAAGTGAGAGTAAATTCGGGCGTTGCTCCGCGCTTTTTACAGTCACGAACAAGCCTGCGCATCAGTCTTACGGTACGCGCGTCAACAGTTACGTTATCGAAATTTATATCCTGTGCCACACTAATATATATGCTGACCGTATCACTTTTATCAAAAAGAACGCTCACTTCCGGATAAACTGCCTGTATTCCCTCGAATAACGTGACACCGCCGGGCACGGGAGAATAGGTATCAAAATGCGTTCTGTGACCCGAAGCAAAGTCGAAATGAGGTATCTCTACACTTTTCCCCTCTTCGATGCCGTCAACAACCGTCTTTAACAGCTCAAGGTCTATCGTTTCCACAGAATCATAGTCAAGCTCCGCCCTGCTGTCAAGGAAGTCCCGCTCATAGAAGAAATCGTCAATAGACACTACCTTAACCTTATGTCCTGCCGCTTCAAGCGCATCTACTATAATATGCGCAGCCGTGGTCTTACCCGAACAGGTGGGACCGCTCAAGGTTATAAACTTAAGCGATTTGTTCTGCAAAAGCGATCTTACACACTCCGCCATATCGGCTTCAAAGCGCGCTTCGCACCTGTCAACGTATATTTTCTTTTCCCTTTCGCTTTCAAAGCGTGTTTTAATAAGCAAAAATATCTCCCCCAAACGCTTGTGCATTGTGAGGATTTTCTTTATTTGCCGAAAAAGAATCTGTCTATCGCCTCGTTGTACCGAGCCTCGTTTTCAGCCTCATCCTCACGCATATATTCATACGGATATTTCGGCTCGAATATTCTTTCAAGCTTCTTTTCGCCGTTTTCATCAAATCTTACAAGCTTTGCAACCGCACCCGCACCGACTGCAAAAATGGTGTGGTTTTCTTCCATTATGAGGACATTGTATATACCCGCGTGTCCGTCAATGGTAAAGCTTACGTTTTCAAGATTACCCACGGCATTCTTCTGCCTGTACATATAATAAGGTTTATATCCGGAATTCTTCATCTTGAGCTGTGAATAGTCAACGCTCTTGACCGTATCGTTGACACCTCTTTTGAATATTCCCGGATCGTCAAGCTTTATCTGCGCGCTCTTCTTGACACAGAAGGTATGCACGGTTATATTTTCGGGTGCGCAGGCAATTACCGCATCCACCGATTTTGCAAAGCTCGGATAGCTTTCGCCGGGAAGTCCCGCTATAAGGTCACAGTTTATGGTTTTGATACCCACATTACGCGCAATATCAAACGCATTGTAAAAATCCTCGGCTGTATGGCGTCTTCCGATGCTTTCAAGTATATTATTGTTTAATGTCTGCGGATTGATACTTATTCTTGTAACTCCATACGCCTTTGCTATTCTTAATTTTTCCTCGTCCACGGTATCCGGTCTTCCCGCTTCAAGTGTAAATTCGGCAAGCCTCTTCGTATTGAAATTACGGCTTATACAAGAAAGTAATTTTTCAAGCTCTGCGGCAGTCAATACCGTAGGTGTTCCTCCGCCTATGTATATGGTTAAAAGCTTCTTTTTTGCGCGCTTCATCTGTAATGCCGCGCGTTCGATATCCCTGCAAAGTCTGTCAATATACTCTGGTATCATTGAAAGAAGCCTGTTTGTTGAATAAGAAACGAAGCTGCAATATGCGCATCTCGATGGGCAAAATGGTATTGATATGTAAAGACTGCAGGTATCTTCCCTTATTCCCTCAAGAATAGCTCTTTCATTCTGCGCAACGTCTATGCACAGTGTAGCCTTCTTCGGATTGACAAGATAGTCACGGCGCAATTGTCTCCTTACCGAAAGCGCGGTTCTTCCCTCCGCAAGCATTTCAAGAGCAAGCTTCGCCGGGCGTATGCCGACAAGCATACCCCACGCAGGTGCCATTCCGACAAGCTTTTCGCCGGCATAGTACATAGCCGTTCCAAGCGCAAGCTTTGCCGTTTTTTCCTCGCCAACTCCGTTTTTAACCTCAAGCTCAGCAATATGTGTTTCGCTTTTACCCGCAAGCGAAAGCGTTACCTTTACGCTTACAATATCGTCTTCTCTTGTAACAGAGTAATCAAGGGTAGGCTCCCCCTCTCTTATTTCTTCTTCCTTTACGGAAAATTTTTCACCCGGGAAAAAGAGCATACACAGAGATTGAACGTAATATCTGTTTACACGAATTTTTCCGTTATCGTTGATTTTCATATACGTCAGCCTTTTTCTTACTTATCCTTGATAAGCTTTATTTTTTAAGGACCTCGCTATCCGCGAATATGGTCACGGGACCGTCGTTTACAATACTTACCCGCATATCTGCACCGAATCTGCCCGACTGCACATTCCGCACCTGCAGACCTGCTCTTTCCTTGAAGTATTCATAGAGTCGGTTTGCCGTATCGGGTGACGCACCCGAAAAATAATCGGGTCTGTTACCGTGCTTATAATTTGCGTTAAGCGTAAAATTTGATACAACGAGCATTTCGCCGTCTATATCCTTAAGCGAGAGGTTCATTTTACCGTTTTCATCCGAAAAAATGCGCATTTTCACGATCTTATCGCACAAAAGCTCAGCATCCTTTTCCTCATCGCCCTGCGCCACGCCAAGAAGTATCATAAGCCCTTTGCCTATTTCACCTAAAAGTTCACCATCGCTTTGAACGCTTGCAGATTCTACTCTTTGTATTACCGCTTTCATTTTTAACTCCGTTTTTTCAGTTTACGCTCCGAAGCCGCGCTTCACGTCATCGACTCCGTTTACCGCCTTAAGCCTCGATACGATCGAATTTACGTGATCTATACTGCGGCAGGCAAGATTTAAGTTGATTATAACATCGCTTGTACCCTTGGTCTGATAATTTATCGAAAGAAGCGATACCTTCATTTCGGCAAGGGCTGAAGAAACGTCCGCAAGCAAGGAAAGGCTCTGATGTGCATACACCTGAACGAACGCATCATACGTATCGCTTGCAAGCGTATCGCTTATATCCCAATGCGCCTCAACGAAGCGATCCTTATTTCCGTCCTGCTCAAGTGCTCCCGAGATATTGGGGCAGTCTGTCTTGTGTATCGAAATTCCGTAGCCCTTGGTTATAAAGCCAACGACCTTATCTCCCGGAAGAGGATTACAGCATTTTGCGAATTTGACAAGGCATCCGCTCTGACCGTCAACTATAATACCTCCGCCCGACTTATGTCGCTTTGTAGGTGTATACACCGCAATGGTTTCGGGGGTCGTTACGGGTGTTTGAGCTGCTTGCACAGGCAATACCACGCGGTCAAACTCATCCTTGAGTCTGCCGGAAATCTTGGATACGGAAAGTCCTCCGTATCCTATGGTATTGAGAAGATCCTCCTCTGTCTTGATACCGATACGGTGCGCTACGTTCGTAAGCACCTCTGATCTTTGTGAATCGTTATAGGGACGGCCGTATTTTTTGAATTCACGATCGATTTCTGCTCTTCCGACAATGATATTTTCAGGACGCTTTTCCTTTTTGAACCATTGTCTTATCTTATTTCTCGCTTCACTCGTTTTGACCATTTTAAGCCAGTCACGGCTCGGACCCTTTGATGCCGAGCTTGTGAGTATCTCAACGATCTCACCGTTTTTCGGTATACTGTCGATGGGCGCGATGGCTCCGTTTATCTTGGCGCCGATCATCTTGTTTCCGACAGCCGAGTGTATCGCATACGCAAAATCAATAATATTTGCTCCCTGCGGAAGCACGATAACGTCGCCCTTTGGTGTGAACACGAAGGTTTCGTCGTGGAAAATATCTATCTTAAGGGTATTAAGGAATTCATCGGGGTCCATGGTATCATCATTGACCTCGATAAGCTTCGCTACCCATTCAAGCTTACGGTCTACCTCTTCCTTACTGCGTATACCGCCCGACTTATATTTCCAGTGTGCGGCGATACCGTATTCGGCTATCTGATGCATCTCGTGCGTTCTTATTTGCACCTCAAAGGGTATACCGTCATGACCGATTACCGTCGTATGAAGCGAGCGGTAAAGGTTGGGCTTCGGGGTTGAGATATAATCCTTGAAGCGGCCGGGAATTGATTTATACATTTCATGTATGATACCAAGCACGGTATAGCATTCAAGCTCTGTATCGACAATTATACGCAAGGCGTAAAAGTCGTATATCTCATCAAAGCTTTTATTCTGGTTATACATCTTCTTATAGATGCTGTAAACCGTTTTCACTCTGCCCTCAAGGGTGAACTTGATATTGTAATCTGCAAGCTTGGAGGTAACGCTTTCGCGGCATCTTTCGATAAAATCGCTGTTCTGACCGTATTTGCGGTCAATATCTCCTCTGACCTCGGCAAAGCCTATCGGATCGAGGTATGAAAGCGCGTGTCCCTCAAGCTCCTGCTTTATCTTCTGCATACCGAGTCGGTGTGCAAGAGGTGCGAAAACGTGCATCGTTTCAAGCGCGGTTTCCCTTCTCTTCGCCTCGGGCTTTGCATCAAGTGTACGCATATTATGAAGTCTGTCGCAAAGCTTTATAAAGATGACTCGGATATCCTTTGACATCGCGATGAACATCTTTCTTAAATTCTCTATCTCGTACTCTTCCTTGTTTTCGACGTTGAATTTTACGTTTTTCGTAACGCCGTCCACAAGCAAAGCTACCTCGCTTCCGTACTCCCTTTCGATATAATCAAGGTCGGTCTTATCCGAGCAATCCTCGACCGTATCGTGCAAGAGCGCCGCGCAGATAGAGTCTGTATCAAGCTCAAGCCCCGCTACTATTTCCGCAACCGCTACCGGGTGGCTTATATAAGGCTCTCCGCTGACTCTGAACTGCCCTGCGTGAAGCTCGTTTGCGTACGCAAACGCCTTTTTTATTTTTTCGATATCATAGTGCTTGCCCGTATTTTCAAGCGTTGCAAGCAATTTATCTATAGGTGTGTACATCCTTTGATTCCTTTCGGTACTTAAGGCTACCGTAGCCCGAATATTAATAATGCCTTATTTAGATGCCCTGCGTCTGAGTGCTGTCAGAAGATCGGATGCTTCAAGATCGACCTTGCGCACCTGCTTATTAAGCGCGATACGGCAGCTTTCGTTTGTTTCACTGACGTAAGAAACAAGCCCAAGCTCGCACATAATGTCAAGTATCGCGCGCAGCTTGATATACGGCATCTTTTCATTTTTAAGCACGTGCGCGGCAATAAGGCTGTATCTTACACAGTCCTCATCGTTTTCCTTGAAAAGCACGTTTTTAATGTATCTGTATACTGCGGCAAAATCATCTCTGTCAGGAAGCATATCCGCAGGATAAGCGCCTCCGTGAAGTGCATCGTTATATACTGCGGCATATTCACTTATCTCTTTTGTCAGCTCCTTTGATGCTCTTAAGTCCTTTATATGTATCTGCACACAGGTGCGGCCCATAAATTCGTTAAGCTCAAGGCTTCCGAGCAGATCTATCTTATCACCGACGCAAAACTCTATATCGGCAAATTTCTTACCGAACCAGAGTGCCGTGATGCTTGTATTATCCTTGCTTACCACAAGCTTTACGTGCTTACCCTCCTTTAAGGGATAAAGCTCGCTTACAGTTACGTTTTCGATTATAAACTGCGGCAGGGGATTTGCCTGTCCGTACGGCTCGAGCAAATACAGCTCACAAGCGAGCTTTTCATCAAGCTCTTCAAGTCCTACCGATGCGTCCGCTGTGATTATCTGCTCTGCTTCCTTAAGATCAAATATCTCATCGGCGTGCTCGTTTATCGCTTTTTTGAAGCTTTCAAGATTTCCACGCTCAATGGTAAGTCCTGCGGCAAGCTCATGACCGCCAAAGCGTACAAGCGTATCCTTGCAGGCATCAAGCGCTTTTACAAGGTCAAGCCCCTTGACGCTTCGTCCCGAGCCTTTACCTATGTCGCTTCCGCTTGTCTTTTCTCCGATGTTTCCCTCAAAGGAAATAAGTATGCTCGGAAGTCCGTATCGCTCGGTGATCCTCGAGGCAACGATCCCGATAACTCCGTGATGCCAGTTGTCATCGTCAAGCACAATGACCTTGTCGTTTATATTGCACTTATCTATTTTCGCAAGCGCTTCTGTCAGTATCGCATTTTCCTCCTGCTGACGCACGGTATTCATATGCGAAAGCTCAAGCGCCTTTTGCGATGCCGTTTCAGCATCTGTACACGCGAAAAGCTCTACCGCATCTGCGGCGTTACCCATTCGTCCCACCGCATTTATTCTGGGGGCAAGGGTAAAGCTTATAAGGCTTGTTGAAAGCTTCTTTACAGGCTTTTTATTGAAATCTATTCCTGCACAAAGGCTTATGAGTTCACGTGTTCCGACAAATTTCGGATCGCGCATGATTTCAAGTCCTCTTTTTACTATCGCGCGGTTTTCATCTATGAGCGGCATTACGTCGGCAACGGTACCGATAGCAACAAGCTCACCGTATTCGTCGATAACTCTTTCACACGCCTCTGCAACATCAAGTCCGAGTCTTTTCATTTCAAGCGCGCATATAAGCTTGAATACAACTCCGACTCCCGCAAGCTCGTCAAATGGATAATTACAGTTATCCTGTCTTGGATTGACGCAGGGTACAAACGGTAATATCATCTCACCGGTTTCCCCTCGCTTACATTCGTGATGATCGGTAACGACGAGCTCTATTCCAAGCTTTTTCGCGTATTCTATCTCATCTGTTGCAGTTATACCCGTATCAACGGTTATTATGAATCTGCTGTCGCTTTCAAATATTTTATCTATAGCGCCTGTGCTGAGTCCGTAGCCCTCGCCTATACGGCACGGGATATAATATGAGCAAGACCTGACACCTCTGCGCTTAAGATAGGTGGTAAGCAGGGTCACCGAGGTCACTCCGTCTACATCATAATCTCCGTAAACGGTGATATGCTCACCGCGCTCTATTGCCGAACCGATCCTTTCACACGCGATTTCCATATCCTTCATAAGAAAAGGATCGTGAAAATGTGACGTGCTGTCTATAAACTCGGACGCGCGCTCAATATCATCACTCTTGAGTCTGTCGTAAACAAGTCCCGCTGTGATGCGTCTTACATCAAGCGCGTGCGCTATGTTATTTATTATTTTTTCTTCAGCCTCGCTGTGCTTTATACAGCACCATTTGCGTACAGGCTCTCTTCTCTTCTTACTTTGCATCGGTATTTATCCTAATCTGATCATTCTTCGTTTTCGACGTCGTCAATCGAGATTATCTCAAGATCCGGACGCTTTTTTACGTTTTTTTCAAGCAGAACACATGCGAGTGCAAAGCTTGTGACAAAAACTGCAAGTGCAAATGTAAATGCATTTTCACTGCAAAGCTTTTCTGCTGTGAAATATGCGGCAAAGGCAAGTACTATGGGTAAAAAGAATATTGCCGCACAGTAGCTTATCACTCTTTGGGACGAGGCACTGACTACTACTCTGTCGCCGACCTTTGCTCCTATGGTGTTGTACGCCTTTGCATAAGCGGTCTTGTCCCCGAAGGTAAGACAAGCACTGCAGCCCTTTGAGTTTGCCATATTATGGCATCCCTCGCATATGCTTTTGCGCGACACCTCTACCGTTGCAAGCTCTCCGTTTATCTCTGTTACTTTAGCCTTTTGTATCATAGCTTTCTCCATTGACCGCCTATCGGTCTGACTTAATCAAGCGGCGAATATTTTTTCATTACGGCAAGCGCAGTATTTATGCCGTCTACCGCCGCGCTTGTAATACCGCCGGCATATCCCGCACCCTCTCCCGCAGGATACATATTCTGTATACCTAACGCGGTATATTCCTCATTTCTCAGTATACGCAAGGGTGCAGATGTGCGCGTTTCAACTCCGGTAAGCACAGCAGATTTTTCACCAAAACATCTCATTTTTCGCGAAAAGTCCGTAATGCCGAGTCTTAACATATCACACACGTAATCCGGAAGCACCGTATCAAGCGGTGCAACCGTATATTTTGAATCCATATAGGTGGGTATTATATCACACGGAGCTGAAAGCCCGTGTGATTTTTTATCAAGAAAATCTCCCACTGTTTCGACTGGAGCTTTATATCCACCGCCGCCCACCTTATATGCCGCTCTTTCGAGCATACGCTGAAGCTCTATAGCCTTCATCGGCGTGTTACCGTAATCTTCAGGCTCGACCGACACCGCAAGCGCGGCGTTTGCATTTACTCCGTCACGTGCAAATCGGCTCATACCGTTTGTAACAACGCCGCCCTCTTCACTTGCCGCCGCTACGACCTCACCGCCCGGGCACATACAGAAAGTGTACACCGCCCTGCCGTTTTCACGGCGCGAAAGTGCATACTCACCCTTTGGCAGTCTTGCATCTCCGGCAAAACTGCCGTAAAGCGACTCATCAACGCTTTTCTGAAAATGCTCAACGCGGACACCGACCGAAAACGGCTTTGCCGCCATCGATGTGCCGCGTTCAAACAGCATATTATAAGTGTCACGCGCGCTGTGACCTATCGCAAGGATAATGACCGAGCATTCAAGCTCTCTGCCTGTGGAAAGCTTAACGCTTTTTACGCGTCCGTTTTCTATTCTTATATCATCAAGCCGCGTATTGTAAAGTATCTCTCCGCCAAGCTCGCATATCTTATCCGCTGCGTTTTGCACAACGTCAAGAAGCTTATCCGTGCCGACGTGCGGCTTCGCGTTATAAAGTATCTCCTCAGGTGCGCCAAGCTCATAAAGCGTATCAAGCACGTACGCGCATTTAGGGTCGTTTATTCGGGTTACAAGCTTTCCGTCCGAGAAGGTACCCGCTCCGCCCGCGCCGAACTGGATATTACTTTCCTCAAGCACTCCCGTGGCGTAAAAACGGTCGACTGCCGCACGGCGATCTGAAACGTCTGCTCCTCGTTCCAATACTATCGGTCTGTATCCGTTTTTGGCAAGCTCAAGTGCAGCAAACATTCCGCAGGGGCCGAAGCCCACGATTACCGGTCTTTCCAAAAGGCTTTCTCTTCCGTATTCAACCGTAAGCTCCCCGCCGGACACCTTAGCGGCATCGGCTCTCTCAAGTAACTTTGCATCCGGATATTTTTCACACGGAACCGAAACCGAGTAGATAAAGTGCGGCTTCCCTTCGGGATTCTTTGCGCTTTTGCGCGCATCGACCGACCTTTTTGCTATCCTCGCATCAAACGAACCGGCTTTTATTCCAAGCTTTGCCGCTTTTCTGACCGCAATATCTATCGCCTCATCAGCAGGCTGGTCATAAGGAAGCTTTATGTTTCGAAATAAGATTCTGTTTCCGCTCATTTTACTTGATGTCGAAATCAATCGTATATTCTCCAAGCTCATACACGTTAGGTTTGAGTATTTCGGGAAGTATTACCTTTACGGGCACGCTTATACGCTTTGCGCCCTTCTTATAGTAGCTGAGATCCGCTTCAAGCGAAATATTTGATTCACTTACAAGCGAAAGCGAGCCCGAGCTTCCGCGGAGAGTTATATTGATATCATCAACCGCCATCGTATATTCAAGTCCGTTCGGATTCTTGACTGAGATATTATTCACGTTTATGACTCTGGTAGACGTGTTCACCTGAGTTACGGTAATTACCGCGCTGTCTGTACGGTCAAGATTTTCAACCGTATCGGGAAGCTTCACCATAGCCATATTCATACTTGTTGTACCCGTAAGCTTCTTTTCGTCGAGCGTCATAAGCTCTACCGTGCTTATCTTGTCAAGCTCGGTCGGGTCACCCTTGATACGAACGCTTGACGGTTCAATTGTCACAATCGAATTCTTTTCGTTGAAGTATCCGTATTTGAAAGCCACCGAAAGAGGCACGTCCTTTTCCGCATACACGGGAACCGTTACCGTAACATCTGTTTCACTGACCTTTATATAAGGATTTGTTACCGGTGTACTGCCCGAATATAGCTCTATGCTTCCCGTGGTAGTAACAGATTTTGTAAGCTTGCCTACGTTGACGGTTACCTGTGCGTGTGTAATGTTGTCAAGCACGTCCTCGGGACCGCTTACGGTTACGGTTTCAATATTCGTAAAGGGTGTACCGAGCGTATAATCCGATTCGATCTGATATGTGGGGTTTACTCTTATCTCAACGCCCTTTTGCGTGCGCTTGTCTACGTACACGTTTACGTAATTTGCCGAAAGCTCCTTGAATGCCACTCCGCTCGGAGCCGACGTGCGCACGTCAAGCGAATATTCTCCCGCCGCGCTGATCTGCGAAAGATCAACGTAAGCGGAAATGTCATCCGCTCCTACACGGCTTAATTCTCCCCTTGTACCCGAAAGAGTCACGTCTATGCTGTAATCATATCCGCTTATGACCGTCATACCGTAGTTTTCCTCAAGCGTATCTGCTCCGATTATCTCAACGGGTATCGACGCAAAGCGTCTGTCCTCGATTATGGTCTGTGTGCTCACGGCATAAAACCACAAAAGCACGGCACCGACCACGCATATTATTCTCGCGGCGATATCAATTTTACGGCTGTCCGTTTTCTTCGCACTCTCTTCCGTTTCATGTATCATATTTTCATTGTTTTCGTTCATTTTTCTTCCGCATCCTTCTTACTTGCGTTTTTTCTGTCCTTCTGCGAAATATGAAGTATATTCTTAAGCTGCTTTCTGCGGCTTATCTCTTCGCCTGAAACAAGAAGCTCTCTCTCAAGGAATTTCTTGAGGGACTGATAGCTGTAGTTTGAATTGAGCTTTCCGTCAAGCGCAGTCGATATTGCGCCCGTTTCCTCGGATACTATCAGTACGACCGCATCGCTGACCTCGCTCATTCCGATTCCCGCTCTGTGTCGCGTTCCCAGGACCTTGATTATCTCGGGATTGGTTGAAAGGGGCAAAAAGCATCCTGCGGCATTTATTCTGCCGTCTCTTATCACCATCGCTCCGTCGTGAAGCGGTGCCTTGTTAAAGAAAAGGTTCTTGATAAGAAACGGATCTGCCTTGGCATCTATCTCTGTACCTGTTTTTGTTATATCTCCAAGCCTGGTTGATCTTTCAATAACGATAAGCGCACCTGTCTTTTCAAGCGACATATCACAGACAGCACTGCAAAGAGTTTCTATTAGCTCTTGGGCATCCGTATCCTTATTCTGTCTGTCGCCAAGCTTAAAGGGCTTGAGCGGCTCTGCACCGAATTTTTCAAGCGCGGTACGAAGCTCGGGCTGAAACACGATGATAAGCGCAATGATTCCGACCTGGAAAAGATTTTCCATAATGAAGCTCACCGCATACATATTCAGAAACTCGCTTACAAGCGTAAACAGTATCAGAAAGATTACACCTATAGCAAGCTTACCTGCTCTTCTTTCGCGGATGAATTTGTACACGTAGTACAGAAGAAACGAAACGATAACAACGTCTATAACGTCTATGATTCCGATGCCCGAAAGCACTGCCGCTATATACGACACGATATCCTTAAACGATGTGATCGTATTCATTCTGCCACCTCCCCTTTATCTTTACATGGTATAGTACCCGATTTTATAATATAATTATTTATAATTATACCACAAATCTAAAGCAATTTCAAATACAATCTATGAATTTTAAATAATTTATATATCTTTTTACGTGCGGTGTAATATTTTTTGAGTTTCGCTCACATTCCATTATTTTTTAGCGCAAACAGCGCAAAAATAAGTTGTTTCAACGGCGCTCAAAACAGCATTTTCGGCAATTTGAACAAAAAATCACGGCAGGCTTACATTCAAAGCCTGCCGTGATTCACGTTTTACCCCAGTATTTCGGATATAAGCACCTTTGTATATTCTTCCTTTGCTTTGAAATCCATAGACTGAATATATACCGACTCAAGAGACGTATGCAAAGCGTATATCTTCTTCATGGTGCTGCTTGCTGCGTCTGTCATAAGCGAAGCACATCTGAGTGCCTGCCTTGCAGAAACACGTTCACTTCTGAAAGCATTTTTATCAAAAAATCTTTCGGCATTTATTATGAAATCGTCCGCCAGACATTCCCTGCCCTCACATATGGGTATAAAAGAAACGTCCGCATCATCAATGTATACCGCATCAAGCTTTCGTGTGTCAAGCGGATCATACGACACGGTATGGGATACGCGCTTTTCCTTCAGCTTTTCATGAACAGCTTTCAGAACAAGATGTGACATATGCGGCGTATCAGATATAAGATAGCGGGTTTTGGCTCTGTCGTATACACCGTCAAGCCTTGTCTTGCCAAGTGCGCTTATTCCGCACGAAAGCCTTATACGCACGCGGTATTCGCCCGTGCTTTCAAACCTGCGGCAAAATCTGTTTGCCCATCCGTCAAGCTTTTCCGTTTTTATATACGGCTTTATCATATCATCATACAGCTCTGTTATATCACCAGCTACCGAAAGATAAGAATACGCACGCTTATAAAGCTCGCTCTTTTGGGCGCATAAGGCCTTGATCTCTCTCTTTTTATCCACCAGCCGGGACGCATCCCAGAACACACCGAGATTTATTATAAAATCAAAGCATC
The DNA here is from genome assembly GCA_017646005.1 of Clostridia bacterium. Classification (GTDB taxonomy): domain Bacteria; phylum Bacillota; class Clostridia; order Oscillospirales; family CAG-272; genus UBA4717. The sequence goes on from JAGCNJ010000040.1 coordinate 19,951, forward strand.
CGGGCAATTTCGGCTCTGCCGTATGCGGCGGTGTACCGTCTATTATGCCGATCCTTCGATCTGTAAGAATAACGCCGTCAAGCGACGAGGGATCCGACGAGCAATAAAAATACTCGACCTGCTCTCCGATGCTTTCGGCACTTTCGGCAATATCTCTCATAAGACGGCTTTTGCCTGTGCCGCTTCCTCCCTTGATTATATAAAGTCTTTCAAGCTCATTTTTAGAAAAAATATCATCAAAAAAGCTTATGAAGCCTCCGCGGGAATTCGCGGCGGCAAAATATGAATTCCGGTTATGTATAGTCATTGTCAAAGCTCCTGTATTTATGGCGTATATACGCCTGTTACAGTTTATGAAGCAACGCTTGATTCTGACAAAAGAAAAAGCGCACCGAAGTGCGCTTTTTGACATTATTTATCCAACGAGCGGAAGTGTTTCATATCCTGACCAGGATGCAAGGTGTCTTGCGAGTATTACGCTGTCACCTGACGTGATGGTACTGTCACCGTCCATATTACAGTACTCTGCCCATACGGAAACGTCATATCCGGTCCAGTTTGCAAGATAACGGCTTAAGATAACCGAGTCGGTAGAACCGATAACGCCGTCAGCATCCACATCGCCTGCTCTCATAACGGGGATCTCTTCGCTCTGACCAAAGCTGTTTGCTCCATATACCTTTGCCATAAAGCGTGCAACGTCGATATTTTCTATCGGTCCTCCCGCAAGAGCATCAACACCTGCGCCGAATGCGTAGAGAGGCACGTTTCTGTTCGTGTGCACTTTTGTCGTGAATCTGTATCCGACACCAAATGACAGTTCGCTGTTATCGGCTGTTATTCCGCCCGTTTCGTGGTCAGCAGTAACTATAAGCGCGGTATCCGGGTGAAGAATTACAAACTGTGAAGCATAGGCGATAGCATCGTTGAATCGCTTTACGTTACTTACGATAGAAAGCGCGTAATTAGCGTTTACAGCATCAAGACCACCGTGCGAATCCATACCACCGTCTTCAATCATAGCAAAGAAACGGGAACCATTTTCACTTATCTTTTTAAGTGCTTTCTTCGTATGTTCTGTGAGTCCGTTTCCAACCGAGCCCGCACAGTAATCAAGTGCACCGCTTACGACAAGAGCATCAATATCTGCCTGAATCTCATCGTAGTTGGTTCTGTTATCATTATGCACAAAGAAGCTTGCAGGCGTAGCACCCGTGATTGCATCGTTTGTAACTACCGCAAGCTCTGCTCCGTTTTCATAAGCGAGCTCACTTACATGCTTAACATCATTTCCGTCCTTGTCCTTACCAACCTTTGCAGTGTAAGTCTTGTATCCGGTAGAAAGAGCTGTTGCTGAGGCCGCGCTGTCCGTATAGCCGGGATCAGTCTTACCCTTTAACACGTTATCTATTACACCCTGATGTCTTGTTATCTGTCTTTCTGCTACGGGGAAATCCTGTGCAACAAATTTATCAAGGCCGTTTGCCAGTGCCATATTGATATGGTTATACCCCATTCCGTCACCGATCATTATGATAACATTTTCAGCCTTTTCCGCAAAACCTGCAAAAGTCTTTTTGCTTGCAGTTTTGGGAAGCGTCGTAATATTGATGCTTCCGCCCTCATTTGATTCTATATATTCCTGTGTGAATGCGGCAACGCTCTGCGCGGTGTAAAGTCCGTTCTCGCTCATAACGACCTTATTGCCGTTTTTCACAAGAACATATTCGTTCGCACCAAGTCTTATGCCTGTGCTCGATTCACTTCGATTTGTATTACCGACAAGTATTTCGTAATCACTTTCAGCTGTTTTATCGGAAACTATCTCGGGAATACAATTCAGGTTTGAAGAAATATAATCCGCCAACAATTCTGCGGCATACTTTGAGTAAAGACTGCAGTTCTCCGGTATTACTATTTTATAATTACCGATATCAACTCCGTCAATCGCAATGTTGTCAAAGCGGTATGACGCAACAGTTACGTCAACAGTTCTTGTTATTACGGGAGCTGTGGAAAGTCCTGCATTAGCCTTGATTGTAAGTCTTGCATTGCCGCCGTCTATAGCCTTGATCCTTCCGTTTACAATATCAACTATCTCAGGATTATCCGAGCTTACCGATACGTTCTCGAACGAACCGTAGGGTGAAACGTTAACAGACAGGTCAAGCTCGCTGCCTTCCATTACCGTTATTGATGAAACCTCATTTCCCTTGCTTGTCACTTTAAGCGATTCGACCGCAACGTTACTCCAATTTTTCTGAGCAAATGCTGCAGCATCAGCTTCTTTCTCGAAGAATGCAACGTATTCAAGCAAGAAGTAGGAGCCTGCATTTGCACCTCCCGTATACTGCCAGGGCTTGAAGCGAAGCTTCTGACCGGTCATAGCCTCTGTGGGAGTATAGTTACTTGAGCCGGTTAATATGAAGTCATCACGTTTAATTACAGCCGACTTCCATTCACCCTTTGATGCTGCCGGCTTTGTACCCATAAAGAATGAATATGCGGTGATATCAGAGCCGTAAACGCCCTGCACCGATGCCTTATCGGCATAGAAGCTTGTATCAAGGTTATTTGCGTTCTGTGACTGGAAATAGCTTGCCACCCAATAAGGATACTTTGCCATATTGATTCCGCTCACAGACTGTGTAATGTTTATTTCGGGGTTTTCTCCCTCTATTGCATCAAAGCGTGCGTATATCTTTTTCTGTGCGAAATCGTATACTGTTCTTACGTTTGAGGTAGCGCTTGTCTGTGATATTTCAAAAAGCTCTTCTCCGCTGAGAATGATATGATCAACTCTCATCTCATAATTAAGCGTTGAGGGGATAATAACAGTTTTGTTTTCGGCATCAACGTAAGTATTATAGAAATACCAGAGTGCAGTTACGGTATCCTCCGCAGTGCCTCCGACTATAAAAATACGCTTACTGCTCTTGTCGTACTTAACTATATATTCACCCGCAACAAGACCCTGAGAAAGTGCTCCCGAACGGTTTGTGTTTCCGATCACGATTTCCTTTGCCACGGGATCAGCAGCTGCATCTGACGTATCAGATGCCGTGGGAATATTTCCGACACCCAGATCATATCGCATAGCATTTGCAAGATTAGCAAGCTCAGGCGTAATTATATCTGAAATATCGTCGTCGTATATGATTGTGTATTCGGCGTTGCCGTCGGCTACTACCGTAATATCGCCTTCATCCTCTTCAGGCTTGTTAAGGCTTTCGATATATTCCTTTGCCGCGCTTTCGCTCTTGAAAAATGCAACGTAATCAATTGCAAAATACGAGCCATCCGTTGCGTTGCTCGTCCAGGGCTTGAATCGCAGATACTGACCTGTCATCGATGACACGGGAGGACATCCCTCTGTGCCATAGAAATTATCTCTTACAAGAATTGTCGTCTTCCATTCACCGTTTGATCCCTCGGGATGAGGATTTGAGTAAAAAGAGTTTGTGATATCCTGCTCGTTCGGGTATGCCGCCTGTACAGACTGGAGATCGGCCTTGAAGGTAGCATCGAGCTTTGATGCATTTTGTGACTGATAATAGCTTACCACCCAATAAGGATACGCCGCGAGATTAACTCCGGAATCCTTCTGTGTGATGCTGATCTCGGGCTTTGTTCCGGACACTGCCGCAAATTTAACGTAGGTTTTTCCGGATACCGTATCGTTCACAAGTGAGGATGTGGCATTCTTGAGCAATGATGCCGCTGCAAAAAGTGCCTGTCCGCTGACCACCTTGCTGTCTTCGAGATTCAGGCTGTTAATATAATCCTCGGCAGCCTGCTCACTCTTAAAAAATCCAACGTATTCAAGCGCAAAGTAAGAGCCGTCCTTGGCATTGCTCGACCAGGGCTTGAAGCGGAGATACTGTCCTGTCATAGCAGAGGTAGGCGGATAGTCTGCCGAATCAGCGTAAAAGCCGTCACGCTTAAGTACTACCGTCTTCCATTCACCGTTCGAAGCTGCCGGCTGATCCTGTCCGCTGCAATAAAACGAGTTTGTAAGTCCCGCATCGGGGTATACTGTGTTTATGGACGTAAGATCCGCCTTGAACGTAGTATCAAGTCGGGTTGCAGTCTGTGACTGATAATAGCTGACTACCCAATAAGGATATTCGGCTAAGTTTACACCGGACGCCCCCTGTGTGATGCTTATTTCGGGCTTTGTTCCCGTAGTTGGTACAAACTTCACATAGGTTCTGCCCTGTGCGTCTGTCTCTACGCTTTTGCTTGCAACGTTCTTTATGGAAGTCGCGTTTGAAAGCGCAGTGCCGGCTAAAATTATGCTGTCTGCTGTTGCTCCCGAAACGTTAACCGGAAATGCGCAAAGCTGCATAACAAGAATAACGGCGATCAGAATAATTGACATCGTCTTTTTCATGTTTTCCCTCCGAAAATATAATTTATTGACAAAATGCTCTCTGTATGGTATAATTCAACAAGAACACTTCTTCAATTTAAAGTATAAACATTTAACGCACCCTTGTCAACGGGAATATCTTGCGACGAACAGGAAAATATTGCATGTATACACAAAAATTAAAAGTGAACACCGGTCTTCCGATCTTCCCCATATCTGCAGCTCTTCTTGTTAAGCAGACGCCGATATCTATGCCCGCAGGCAGCAGAAGACACCATGTTCTCTGGGTAAATGACGGAGAAATGAGCCTTACGATCAACAACGTAACACATACACTGCAAAAAAACACGGGTATTATTTTCCGCGCCAATACACCCATAAAATATTTCAGCGCAGACGACCGCGAGCTTACAACCTCTTGGATCACCTTTAAGGGCGGCGATCAGCTTATTGAATACAGCTGTATAGAAAAATACCTTATTTTCAAATGTCCTCCCGATATGGATGCAAGAGCGCAGGAGCTTCACAACTTCATTATACAGGAAAATCCGGATATACTCAAATCATCCGAAACATACCGATGGGTTTCAGAGTTGCTCAACTGCATCGCAAAAAAAGAACCGAGCGTTTCGGAAATGGTAAGGGCTTATCTTTATCAGAATTTTTTCAAGCAGCTTTCTCTTGACGATATAGCGGCTGCCGTGGGGATAAACAAATTTTCGCTCTGCCGTATATATAAAAATGAAACCGGATACCAGATAATATACGATCTCAAGCGCATAAGATGCGAAAAAGCCTCTCACCTGCTTGTACACACTGCCATGTCCATACAGGAGATAGGGCACGTATGTGGATATGTTGATTCCGACTACTTCAGCAAAAATTTCAAGAGTTATATGAAATGCACGCCAAGCGAATACAGGAAGAAGTGCAACAGCAAAGAGAATATACAGGAATAAAAAAAGAGGTCACCAAGTGACCTCTTTTTTTATGTAAAATTATCATACAGATACAAGGTATCGTCGACCTGCTTTTGCTCGGTACGGTGATTGCCCGGTCCGCCTAAAACCACAGACACATATCTGTTTCCGTTATTTTCTCCATATGTGGCAAGGCAAAGTCCGGCATCATATGTAAAGCCGGTTTTTCCGCCGTATATCATTGCTTCTTCAGGGGTTTTGCCGCCAAGCTTTGAAAAGACCGTGCTTTTCATTGTAAATCCGTCGGGATGCTTATTTGTCGGTCTGACAGTATACCTCTGTGTGCTTGATATTTCGCGGAACTGCTCATTTTCAAGTGCATAAATAAGTATCTGTGCCATTTCAGCCGCATTCGAATAGTGACCTTCTGCATCAAAGCCGTATATGTTTTCAAAATGAGTATTTGAAAGTCCCATTTCAAGAGCCTTCGCGTTCATCATATCAACAAGCGCGCTGTCGCTTCCCGCAATATACTCTGCCGCGGCGGCTGCCGCCTCCGCGCCCGACGGAAGCATTATTCCGTATAACAGATCACGCAGAGTTACCTTTTCACCCGGCAGAAAGCCTGCCATTGACGCACCCTCGCGATACAGCTTATCGTACAGCTTCGGAGAAACAGTAACGCTCGCATCAAGATCCTGTGCATTTTCAAGTATCACAATCGCAGTCATTATTTTTGTAAGAGATGCGGGTGCCACTCTTGCACCGCTATCCTTTTCCGCTATGACCGAGTGCGGCTCTGACAAGCAGAAGTAAGCATTCCTTACGACAAGCTCATCGTCAAGAGATACCGATGCACTTTCAGGCTGTATCTGAGAGCTTACGGCATATACGCTTGTGTTTTCAAGCATAGTCTTTGGCGTGCCCAAAAGTATATCGGAATTTTGGGGTGCAAATATAATACAGATTATTACAAGCGACACCAGACCTGCAAGCTTCAGACCAAGAAATCTGTTTTTACTTCTTTTCATTTCTCATTTTATCAACCTTCAGCACGGCACAGACCGTTTTGCCGTCGGTGATCTCCCCATTCAAAACCTTCTGTACAAGCATATCGAACGGAAGCTTCTCAACGCTCAGAAATTCGTCCTCGTCAAGATCCTGCGCTCCAAGACTCAAATCGGTAGCATAGTAAAGATATATTACCTCGCTCAAAAGCGCAGGGCTTGGAATATACTCACCAAGATATGTCACGCTTGCGCTTGTAAGACCTGTTTCCTCTCTGAGCTCACGCATAGCCGCCTCAAGATGATCCTCTTCTGCAAAATCAAGCTTTCCCGCAGGAATTTCGGTTATAACACGCCCGTGAGGATATCTGTACTGATTAACGATATAAGCGTTATCGTCCTTATCTATGGCAAGTACGGCAACAGCTCCGTTATGCTTGAGATATTCGCGGGTCGATCTTTCGCCGTTGGGAAGCAATATCTCGTCAAGATAGAGATGTGCAACCACCCCGTCAAATACAAGCCTTGAGCTTATCTGCTTTTCTATGAGTTTTTCTGTATTCATTCCGTTTATCTCACCCAGGTCTTTGTATATTCCTTGTAAGCTGACAGCTTTTCAAGCGTCTTTTCCTCGCTGTCCGAGCAGGCAAGTATATACACCTTTACCTTGGGCTCAGTGCCTGAGGGTCGGATAACAAGTATGTCTCCGTTATCAAGGATAAAGTAAAGAACGTTTGACTTCGGAAGCCCTGTTGAGCTTATCTTATCACTTCCCGCAACCCTTACGGTATCTGCAAGATAGTCGCGAAATTCAACGACCTTGTATCCGCACATTTTAACAGGCGGATCGTTTCTTAAATCATCCATGAGCTTCTGCATACGCTCGTTACCGTCAAGGCCGTCCATAACGATGCTCTTGGATGCCTCCATATAGTAGCCGTAGCGGTCATAAAGCTTATCCATGGCATCAGCAAGAGTCATTCCCTTGCCGCGGTAATAAGCTGCCATTTCTGCTATAAGCATTGTTGCTACCACCGCATCCTTATCGCGTGCGTACGTGCCCTTGAGATAACCGTAGCTTTCCTCAAAGCCAAGCACGTAGCTGTCATTACCTGTCACTTCAAGCTTCTTGATTACTTCACCTATGAATTTGAAGCCTGTAAGCACGTTAAATATCCTTATATTATGAGCCTCGCATATCTTTGCGGCAAGCTCGGTTGTTACAATAGTTTTTACAACGTAAGGATTAACCGGCATAGTACCCGTTTCCTCATATGCCGTTGCAAGATATTCGATAAGAAGCGCGCCGACCTGGTTACCTGTTATCGTCTTAAAGCCTCCGTCTGCGCATTTTATCATAATACCGACACGGTCTGCGTCAGGGTCTGTCGCGATTATAAGGTCACATCCGTGTTCGAAGGCTACCTCTATCCCCTCTTCAAACACCTCCGGAAATTCAGGGTTCGGGAAACGTATTTCGGGAAAATTACCGTCGGGCTTCATCTGTTTTTTAACGGTATATACGTTCTTAAATCCTGCTCTTGCAAGAACCTCCGGAACTATTCTGTAGCCTGTTCCGCAAAGAGGTGTATACACAACGCCGAAATCATCCGCAACAGCCTTTACCGCATTGGGATACACCGCCTCGGCGAGCACCTTTTCCATATATTTTTCATCAAAGTCCTTGCCCAGGATTATTATCTTACCCTCTGCAACAGCCTTATCGAAGTCTGCAAATTTCGCGCCGTTTAACACGTCGATCTTATCAATGAAATCGGAGACCGTCTGCGCGTGGTCGGGCGGAAGCTGAGCGCCATCCTCCCAATAAGCCTTATATCCGTTATATTCCTTGGGATTATGCGATGCTGTAATATTTACACCTGCAATACATCCGAGCTCGCGTACCGCAAAGGAAAGGACGGGTGTGGGTCGAAGTTCGTCGAAAATATAGGTTGTAAGACCGTTTGCGGCAAAAACCGATGCTGTGGTCTTGGCAAAAAGCTCCGAGTTATTACGAGAATCGTAAGCAACGACAACGGGTCTCTTTCCGTTACATTCCTTGTTTATAAGATCGGCAAAGCCCTGAGTTGCCTGTGCGACCGTATATACGTTCATCGCGTTAAGACCCGCCTTCATGGTGCCGCGAAGTCCCGCGGTACCGAATTCAAGCCTTTTTGAAAAGCGGTATTTTATCTCGTCATCGTTTCCTTCAATCGCAAGAAGCTCCTTCTTTGTTACTTCATCGACATTATCACTTTCAAGCCAATATCTGTAATTTTCCTTGTAGCTCACTGTATTTTCCTCCGTAACTTATCTCAGTTGTTTTCAAGCTCAAGCTTAAGCGCGGTCGCTAACTGGTCAGGGCAGGACGTTCTCTTGAATCCGCACTTTATCCCCTCGAGTCGCTTTATAACGTCCTGTGCATCCATTCCGACGACAAGACTTGCGATACCGTGGGTATTTCCGTCGCATCCGCCGATAAATTTCACGCTTTCGATTATATTTCCGTCAAGCTCTATTTCTATTGCACGGGAGCAGGTTCCCTGAGTTTTATAATTTAATGTTCTTTTCATAATTACGTCCTTTCATTAAGCCTTACTCGTCGATCACCGCATAAAGTCCGAGCGGTGTGAAATCGATTCCGTCAAGCTTGAGATAAAGTATAAATTCATCGAGCGCGCGCTCGTTTGCGGTAACACGCACGTCATACACTACAGCCTCTGCCTCACTTCTCACGGTATCTATACTGCGAAGCCTTATATCCAAAAGATTTGCAGCGTCAAGCGACCGCGACAGTGCGCCGTCACCTCTTTCGATGAGCGAAAGTTCAAAATCGGTAACACCCGATATGGCCGAAAGCCCGTTCAGATCCTTCGATAGAAGCAAATATCTTGTCATATCCTCCCGCCTGTCCGATCGCACGAGAACAGAGGCGGCTATCTTAAGCTCAAAGCTTTCGATAAGCCTGTAAAAGCCTGAAAGCTTACCGTCCTCCGTGTTTTCGTACGGCAGGATGCACATATCGGCTTCTCCCAAAGCTACCGCATCGCAGATAGCGGGAAAGGTATCCTTGTACAGCGCGACGGCATCGGGGATGAGCGATACGAATTTTTCAAACGCAATATCTGCGCCATGCGCCTTCCGGTACACTATACGCATATCCGAAAGCTCATTTTCATTCTCCTCTGCTTCAAGCAGACTGTAGCGGTAATATCCGCCGTGTTTCTCTGCCCGGGCATAAAGCATCCGTGCAAGAGTAACAAGATCTGCCGTCCGTAACGACGAGGTATAGGTGCGCAAATGTTCTTTTATTTTTTCACTGTCCGTAGGTGCGTCGGTTTCAAGCGAAGCCTTCAGCGAGCTTACATACATTCCGACAAGCTCCGCATCTCCCGGATCAAGCGTCTGATCACGGTTTGCAAGCTCACACAGCGCATCAAGCATTGCAAGCCTGTGCGTAAGCGATCCCGAAATGCTTGCCGAGCCTTCCTTCAAGTTCACGGCTATTATATCAAGCGCACCCGATTCTCCGTTTTTCATCAGAGCTCTTCAAGCACGCTGTAGCTTTGCGCAAGGAAACCCTTTAATTCCTCTGCGGTCAGCTGTCTTTGCGAAAGAAGCGCGAGCGTATAGGTCTGCTTCGCGATCTTTTCGGCGCGCGCCTCATCGCTTGGCAGCACTTCAAGTATATGCTTGATAAGACTGCTTGATTTATTTATTACAAGAGTCATTTTGCTTGCGGGCATCTGAGCGCCAAAATCGGGCATGCTCATACGGTACATACGCATCATATCCTCCATTCTGCGCTCTTCTTCGGATATATTGAGCACAGCAGGTGTTGACGTGTCCTTAAGCAGCTCATACTTAACCTCAAGCCCGTCGTTACCGCTGACCTTCTTCATAAGCTCGGTAAGCGCAGGCTCGTCACCGGCATCGCCTTCTGCCTTAAGTGCTCCTGCGAGGTCAGCATCGACTCTTATAAATTTTATCTTCTTTTCGTTTTCGAGCAGGGTTATAAACTGCGTATCTATTACGGTGTCGAGCACAACTACGTCTATGCCCTCATTTTCAAACATAGATACGTACTGCGCCTGCGAAACCTTGTCTGTGGTATAATAAACCGTATTCTCATGCTTTTCCTTTGCTGCTTCAAGATAATCGTCGAGCGTTACAAAGCAGCCATCGGTCTTTTCCCATATAACCGCGGGAAGCACGCGCTCGAAGAACTTTCGGTCACGCAGTGCGCCGTATTCAACAAAGGTCTTAAGATCGCGCCAGAGCTTTTCATATTCCTCGCGCTCGGTATTGAAAAGCGAATTTATTTTATCCGCGACCTTTTTGACAATATGCGAGGATATTTTCGAAACGTATCCGCTGTTCTGCAAATAGCTTCTTGACACGTTAAGCGGAAGCTCGGGACAATCAAGCACTCCCTTGAGCATAAGTAAAAATTCGGGTATTACCTCTTTGATGTTATCAGCAACGTAAACCTGATTATAGTAAAGCTTTACCTGCCCCTCAAGACTGTCATATTCATGGGCAAGCTTTGGGAAGTAAAGTATTCCCTTGAAGTTAAGAGGATAATCTACGTTGAGATGAATATAGAAAAGCGGCTCTCTGTAATCGTGGAACACCTTGCGGTAGAATTCGATGTATTCTTCCTTTGTGCATTCGCTCGGATTCTTGAGCCACAAGGGGCTTACGTCGTTTACAGGCTCAGCAGGACTTTCCTCCTCGCCATCCTTTTTTCCGGCATCCGCATCCGTGAAATATATCTCCACCGGCATGAACGAGCAATACTTTTCAATAACCTCCGAAAGCTTGTACGCACTTAAGTATTCTTCGCCCTCGGAATTCACATGAAGAATTATCTCTGTGCCGCGCTCTTCCCTTTCGTCGGTCGTACTCATTTCGTATTCGCCTGCATCATTACAGCTCCACTTTACAGCCGGAGCACCGGTATACGACTTTGTGATAACATCCACCCTGTCGCTTACCATAAACGCCGAATAAAAGCCAAGTCCGAAGTGACCGATTATTCCGCTTTGGTTATTTTCGCTTTCGCCCTCGTACTTCTGAATGAAATCAAGCGCACCCGAAAGCGCCATCTGACAGATATATTTTTCGACCTCAGCCTCGGACATACCTATACCGTTATCAGCAACGGTGATGGTTTTATCATTTTTGCTGACTATCACGTCTATTCTGTATTTTTCATCCTCAAGTCCCTTGACCTCTCCGAGAGATGAAAGTCTCTTCATTTTTGTTGTTGCGTCGCATGCATTTGACACAAGCTCACGCACAAATATCTCCTTTTCGGAGTAAAGCCATTTTTTTATAACCGGGAATATATGCGCTGTTTCTACGCTTATTCCGCCCTTTACCGTATTTTCTGACATTTTTGAGAATCCTTTCGTTACATAAACATCGGAAACGACACCGATATACAGATAATATTATACCATAATTTTACGAAATTTCAAGTACGCGCAGCAATATTTAATAATTTATTATAATTTTCCCGAAGTCCGATTGACCGCGCCGCAGATGTAAATTTTTCGTAAATATCTCATCTTCCGCTGTCATAAACTATTGATATATGTTAAAATTGTTTTATATCCCGCACTTAACAACACAAGTTACGGAAAGGCTTCAAAACTATGAAGAGATTTTTTTGCACCATTATAGCTCTCTTGATTTTACTGACTTCTCTGCCGGTATTTGCATCGGAAGCTGAGACATCCAAATATGTTCAGATTCCGGCTACCGAGCTTTTTACTTACATTGTAAAGTATACGTTCAAAAGCACACTTGAGCTTGAAGAGGCGGCGTCCTTTTCAGACAGCATTCCTTATATACACTCAACCCTTGAGCCGGGAACATATAACAACAATCAGGGCGTGCTGGAGATAAAAGCTGCAGATGTTGGCATCAATATGCTCGAATACCCTTTTGTAAAGCTCGAATACCGCACCGATTCACCGTACAAAACCAAAGATATAACCATATATTCATCAAAGGGTGAAAATTGGAAAGATCCCAAGGATCCTCATACCGCGGACGGTGAATTTCACGATATAATCTTTGATGTACGCAAGCTAAACGATGTAGAAGAAAAAATCCCAACGTACGAGGACGGAGTGAACATAAGACTCCGCCTCAAGCCTCTTGGCTCCGGCACAAGAACACTTGATGCTTCACATTATTATGATATTAAATATATAGCATTTTTCAAAACCGAGGCCGATGCTCTTGCGCACACGTACAATTATAATATGCTTGACGACGATTATGCAGGTGCATTTAAGACTCCTATAGAATACCTCCCCCTGACAAACGACGCAGAGGATGAAATACTTTCGGGCGCGGAATCACTCAAAAAGAAGATAATCAATTCGGAAAGCATTTCACCCGACAGCATATCCGGCACAGTATACTACGTTTCAAACAACGGAAACGATAACAATTCAGGCACAAGCCCGGACGATGCACTTGCAACGATTTCCGCAGTAAACGCCCTTAAGTTAAATCCGGGAGACGGTGTGTTCTTTGAGCGCGGAAGCCTGTTCAGAGGTCCTACATTAAGTATGAAGGCAGGCGTAACATACTCCTCATACGGCGAGGGCGAAAAGCCGAAAATATGGCGTTCTCTCGACGGTGTCGGCAAGTAAAAATGGCATCAGACTCCGTATAAAAACGTATGGCAGTTTGAAACCACTCTTTCCCGGGGCGAGGACGTCGGAAACATTATTTTCAACGGCGGTGAAGCCTGGGGAATAAAGATCATCAAGGAGGATGATAATACAAGACAGAACCAGGATCTTGTTTACAACGGCTATGAAAGCTTTGTATCTTCCGGCAATATGCCATTTATAGATGAAAGGGATCTCTCAAACGAGCTTGAATTCTGGCACAGTACAAACGACGGTAACGTTTATCTTTACTACAGTCACGGCAACCCCGGAGAGCTTTTTGATTCGATTGAACTTTCAAGAAAAGGGCATTGCGCAAACGGCAGTGCTGACAATGTAACTGTCGACAATATAGCTTTCGGCTACACAGGCTCTCACGGTGTAGGCGTAGGAAATGCAAAAAACTTTAAGGTACAGTATTGCACGTTTGAATACGTTGGAGGTTCTCTCCAATACACCGACGGCCGCGGCACCCGATACGGAAACGCTGTGGAGAACTGGGCGTCCTGCGACGGCTTTGTTATAGACCACTGTTACGCTACCCAGACCTATGACTGTTGCTATACAACGCAGTGGCAGGGCTCGGGTTCAACAAGCGATATCATAATGCAGAACGTTGTATTTTCAAACACTGTCAGCGAATACAGCAACAGCGGTCCCGAGGTATGGCTTGCAGCTAATGACAACGATACAACACATACATATATGATAAAGGATATGGATGCGTACAACAACTACGTTCTTTACGGCGGTTACGGCTGGAGCCATCAGCGTACCAATAAGGACGGTAACTTCTTCTACGGCGGATCTGCGGGAGCGACTACTGTATTTGACAACGTTACGTATCACGATAATATCTTCTTCAAGGCAACGCACCTTGCCGTAAAAGCCCGTTACTCCAAAAAGGGCTACGGGTACGATTTCACAAACAACGTTTTCGTTATGGCAGAGGGACAGCAGATGGTCGAAACCGGAATAAATCTTAATGATTGCTCCGGTCCGGTCACAAGGTACAAGTACAATAAAAGCTACATCAGAACTCTCATTTACTTCGGATTTTTCACAGACAGCACATTCTATCATTACGATATTGAAGACGCGGCGATCCCGATGCCCGAAAATGACTATCCTTATACCGAGGGCTTTGAGTATGTGACTATACCAACGGATATTAAGCGCGGTGATTATGAGATCATAACAGCCGAGCAGCTTCTTGAATGGGCATCTTCCTCGCAATTTAACAATATGCCTTATTCCAAGGAACTTGTAGCTGACGAAAACGGTATCAATTATTTCAGACTCAATTCAAAGGAAGGGACCTATAAGGACGGAGAATGTACCTACACGTTACCACTAAGCTCGCTCGGGCAAAATATTGAAGTTAAAAAATTTCCCTTCATTAAAATAGGTTATAAAACGAATATCCAGAGCGACAATGTCTCGGTGTTCAATTATTACACCCAATACAATTCCAAAACGAAGCGCCTTTGGGGTCCCACCATATATCGCGCTTCAAATGAAGAGCCGCAAAGCACAATAATCAAGGTCAAGGGTTCAACCAGCGGCGGAGAAAGTATTTCAAGCTTTGACTGGAACAAGATAAACGACGGCGCTATATATGAAAAGCTTTATTTAAAGCCCTGGGGAGCGCAGACAATCACCGTTCCTGCGGGTGAATATTACGATATCTCATATATCGCCTTCTTTGAAAATATTAATGACGCTATGTTCTTTGAATATCCTGAACGAATCACCATCTGCGGAGATGTCAACGACGACAAAAGCGTTGATATAGCTGATGAGATACTCTTATCCCGTTATAATTCAAGCATGCCGGGATATCTTCATCTTGCTAATATCCGCGCCGGAGATCTCAACGCAGACAACTTCGTTTCGGTTATTGACTCTGTAATCCTTGCACGACACATAGCAAACTGGCACGATTATCAAACTCTTCCCTACAAAACAGAAGATTAAACGAAAGGATTCAAAACATATGAATAAGCGCACATTTATCCCGGCGCAGGCGATTATTGTTATAATAATTGCGTTATTTCTTACCCTTTCTGTCTTTGCAAGTCCGACCGAAATAATACCTGATGGCTTCATCGGGGTTTACAATGCAATTGATCTGACAAGGATGTTACCTGACGACAATTATATCCTGCTCGATGATATTGATATGACCGGCGTAAGCTTTACACCGATCGGCACCTCAGCTGCTCCCTTCACCGGTATTTTTGACGGAAACGGACATACCATAGAAGGGCTCAGCATATCTTCAAATGCACCGTATAGTGCAATGTTTGCATACGCTGACAATGCTGAAATAAAAGATCTGAAGCTTGAGAACGCAAGCATAATCATAAACGCATCAAGCAAGACTGTTTACGCAGCACCCATATGCGCAAGCGCGTCAAACGGCACGGTAATTTCAGGTTGCAGCGTCAGCGCTGTAGCAGACATCACGGCAAGCACCGACGTATATGCCGCGGGTATATGTGCCTATTCAAACGGTGCTCATATCAAGTCCTCTGTTGCTGACGTTGACATCAGCGTGACCACGACAAAAAATATTTCTTCTATAGGCGGTATCGCAGGCTATCTGTTTGCCGATTCATCTGTAACCGATTGCGAAAACTATGGCTCACTTTCGGGAATTTCTGCCGACGAAAGCTATATCGGCGGTATAATAGGTATATCAAAGCGCGACCTTAACAACACCTCCAAGGCAAAGCCTGCCGTGTCGGACTCATTTAATTTCGCAGACATAAGCGTTTCAACAAAAAAGAACATTACCGTAAGCTGTGCGGGTATTGCCGCAAAGGGCGAAAATCTTACAGTAAGCGGATGTAAAAACACGGGAGATATCACGGCAAGCTGTCCTGTCGGTGCCATTGCCGCGGGCATATCGGGATATCAATCGAGAAATAACATAAACGAATGCGCAAATCTCGGAAACGTATCGGCAACAAGTACAGGCGCTGATGCATATGCCGGCGGAATCGTCGGTGAGGCAAACGTCGCAACAATCAGTAGCTCATACAACAACGGCTCTGTTTTTGCAAGCGGAAAGCAAAGCACTAACGCAGGCGGTATTTTCGGGCACGGTACTCAGTTCAACAAGATTGAATACTGCTATAATTCAGGAGTAAATCTATCAGAAGCGGGAAGTAACATCGGTACTCTTATAGGCTCAGCCTCGTACAACGATACGTGCACCACGCTGTATACACTTGAAAGCACTTCTCATCCTGCCATAGGAAACCGTATTGATGAAAACGCGGTAACGCTTCTTTCATCCACTCAAATGAAGAATGCCGAAAGCTTCGAGGGCTTTGATTTCGTTAATGTATGGTATATGCCGACCGACAGCGAGACAGGATATCCCGAGCTTGTAATATTCAAGCCTGCTGAGCCCGTCATCATACTTTACGGTGATGTCGACAACAACGGTACGGTAGATTCAAACGACAGCGTAGTATTAGCACGCTATCTTGCCAAGTGGACAGGATACGATGAAATCAATGAAGAAGATTCCGATCTGAATTCGGATACTGTCGTTGATTCAACAGACAGCGTAATCCTTTCAAGGCACCTCGCCAAATGGACCGGCTATGATACCCTGCCCTTAAAATAGAACAATCAAGATTACAGTAGCGATATTATCGCTACTGTAATCAATTTTCCGCATATAGGATATGCCCAAAACTTATATAAGGAAAACTTAATGTAAATTAACACGGATTCCACTTTACTCGAGTCGATATGCAATGATATAATATGCTCAATCGTAATAATGAAAGGAACAACCTATGAAAAGGATAATTTGCGCTTTACTTGTAATATTCCTCGCGCTTTCCTATATCCCCACATATTCATCTGCCGCTGCAGACTACATTGAGCTTATGCCGTATGAAATAGTATCTTCGTATATGAGCATAGTCGATTTCGGATATACAATGGAGGGAATTGACACTGACCCTTACATTCATCTCACATCCAAGCCGGGCAGCTACAACAATAATAATTACTATTTAAGCTTCAAGGCTTCAATGCTTGGAATAAATATGCTTGACTATCCGATAATCAAGCTCGGTTATCGCACGGATTCTCCCTACAGTATGATAAATGCAAGTATAAAATCCGATGCGGGAGAAAACTATCCCAAGTCGCATACTGCTCACACTACCGACGGTAAATGGCACGACGTGGTGCTTGATATGACAACCTTTAATTCACAGGAAGGGACATTCCCCTCTTATGAGCAGGGTACGTCAATCAATCTTATCTTCAAGCCGCTCGGCTCGGGAAACAAGACATTTACAAAAGAGCACTATTACGACCTTAAGTATATAGCCTTTTTCAAGACAAAGGCTGACGCTGACGCTTACACCTACAGTTATAACAAAAATGAAGACAGCGGGATCGGCAAAGTAACAAAATACTCACCGCTTACAAATTCTGTCGAAAACGCGATCCTTTCGGGCGCGGATGAGCTGATACAGGATATCCTGGATGCTCCCAACAATTCATATACCCCTACCGGAAGCGGAAAGACATATTACGTTTCGGAAAAGCTTGGCAACAGCACAAACAACGGAACAAGTCAGAGCGCGCCGATAACGATAGCAAGGTTAAAGACTTTGTTAAGTAACAATTCCATTCCCGAAGGCTCGGTAATTTTGTTCAAGCGCGGCGAATTATTCAGGGCAAACGGTACAATCAAGCTGACTGCACCCGGTCTGACACTTTCTGCTTACGGTGAAGGCGAAAAGCCTAAAATATATAACTCAATTGCAGGCGAAGGCAAAAGCAACTGGACCCGCACGTCTACCATGCACGTATGGAAATTCACCGGTAAAAGCCTGACCAAGAATCAGGACGTAGGAAACATCGTATTCAATAACGGTGAGGGTTGGGGTATCAAGGTATCCAAGAAAAACAAGACCGAAAACCTCAGAGTTGATATAGGTACGGTATTCAACGGTTACGAATCCTTTATGTCGGGCGGAGATCCTGCCGACGCAAGTGGAAACAGCTTCAGCCCATACAGGCAATCCACACCGTTCACAGATCAGAGGGATCTTTCAAACAACCTCGAATTCTATCACAACTGGGATGACAACACCCTGTATTTGTACTACGATAAAGGCAATCCCGGCAAGGTATTCGATTCAATCGAGATAGCTATCGGCAGCAACTTGTTGTATATGGGCTCTGCGGAAGCTGAGAATGTTACCGTAGACAACATCTCCTTTGCACATACGGGAAGACACGGTATTGGAATGCAGTACGGCAAAAATATTCTGATCAAGAATTGCACGTTTGCCTGGATCGGCGGATCGCTCCAGTATCCCGAAAATTATGAAACCGGAGATTCCGGAAAAACACGTCTCGGAAACGCCGTTGAAAACTGGGGCTCGTGCAGTAACTACACGATCGATCATTGCTATGCAACCCAGATATACGACTGTTGCTTTACCACGCAGTACAGTATTGGCACCAACGACAGTATAACCAGTTCAAATTCGTTAGTGAAAATGAGTGACGTTACCTTCACAAACACCGTAAGCAGCTACAGCAACAGCGGTCCCGAGGTATGGCTTACAAACTCCTCACAATATGCCACCTCCGATAACTGCGACTGGTCGATAAAGAATCTCGAAGCAACGAACAACTACGTTCTCTACGGCGGATACGGCTGGGGACATCAGCGCTTTAACAAAGACAGTAATTTCTTCTACGGCGCTGTTCAGATCGATAACACCACCTTATACGAAAACTGCGAATACTATGACAATTACTTTTTCAAGGCGAGACATACAGGAATAAAAGCGCGCTATGCAAAAAAAGACGGTCGTGAAAACAGCGGATACGATTTTCACGATAACACCTTTGTTATGGCTGAGGGACTGACTATTCTCCAAACCGGTAATAACCTGGATGACTGCTCAGGTACAACTACACATTATAAGTACGATCAAGCAACAATTTCCTCACTCGTTGCAAACGGTTTCTTCCCCGGAAGCGATTTCTACTATTACGATATAGCCGATGCAGGCTTGCCGACGTCCGGAGCCGAATATCCGAGCGATCCGAATTACGACAGTTCAATAATAGTAGGCGAAATGCTCTTAGCAGAGGATCTGTCAGGTTACGCAGACAGCCTTTCGTTTAACGGCATCGGATATTCAAGCTCACTCGTAACCGACGAAGACGGCGTTGACTACTTCAGAATAAACGCCGAAGCAGGTAGCTTTTCGGATGACCAATGCTATCTTGCAATACCGCTTGAATCACTCGGATACGGAATCAACGTGAAAACAAATCCCTATATTAAGCTCGCTTACAGAACGAATATTTCGGGCACAAATACACTTGCGGTCAACTATGTGGCACAGTATCCGATCAAGAACTTTTTCTTCACAACGAATTATGACGCAACGATTACAGGTCCTACACTTACAAAGGTATCCGACGGTACGCGTCAGAGTAGTACCATAAATATTGCAAATACCTCAACAGGCGGCACATACACCTCGTCAGGCTGGGACAGCACTTCAACAAAAACAATATCGGATTTCAGCTTCAATACTATTACCGACACCGCCAATTACAAGGAATTGCGGCTCAAGCTCTGGGGCGCAGGTGATGTAAGTCCCGTCGACGGTGAATACTTTGATATAGTTTATATTGCATTCTTCCCCGATGCGGAATCCGCAGAAAAATTTGAATACCCCTATGTTGAAAATCACCTTTACGGTGACGTAAACGGTGATGAAATTGTCGATTCAAACGACAGCGTAGTATTGGCACGCTTCCTTGCAAAATGGACAGGATATACCGAGATAAACGAAGATAATTCAAATCTCAACCAGGACACAGTTGTAGACTCAACAGATAGTGTAATTTTAGCCCGTTATCTTGCTAAATGGAGCGGATATGAGGTTCTGCCGATCGGCTAAAATTTGATACAACAAAACGCCTGTCGTTATGACAGGCGTTTTCTCTTCTCTTTGCCCTCTACTTGAAAAGTAAAGGCTTTAATTTTGCTGTTTCTTTAATAATTTTTCTGTTACTTCTTTTTCGCTGATTCCAATTTTCTCACAATACTCTTCAAAGCTTTTTTCTAAAGGTCCGCAAAGAAGTATTTTATCAACTCCGAGCTGGTCAGACATCTCATCAAATATTAACGTCCTTAATTTTTGCTCTACTTCCTTATCACTATATCCGGCACAATAAAGTTCTCTTACATACTCCATAATAAGCGTAGCCTTTTCTCCCATTGTTTTTCTCCTATTTCTTTTATTTTATACTTATTATACGTTATCACCAGCATTTTGTCAAGTTGAAATGTTTAGTTATAAACTTTTAGCCATATTCATAAGTTGGGTTTAAAACATTATAATAAATGTTGATAACTTGTCTATGAAAGGTGTAACTATGAGCAATACTACCGAGCTTAACAAAGAAATTGGAGCAAGAATAAAGGAATTAAGGCTAAAAAAGAACATAACTCAAGACACATTATCAGAGTTAGTCAACGTCTGCAGTGCTCAACAAGTCAGCAATATTGAACGCGGAATCAACGGTATTTCTGTTTTAAAACTAAAAGAAATTTGTATCGCTTTGGATGCAAACGCCCATTATATATTGTTGGGAAATACTCCGGAAACAATTGACCAAACCCTAAAAAAATGTACTGAGCAGATGAATGAACTTCAACGTCAACACGTCATTGACTATATCATATCATATGCAAAATCCTGCGGAATTGAGGTTGACGAATAACCGTAAAAACAAAAAAATCGCAGACCGTGCGGTCTGCGATTTTTGTTTTTGCTTATCAGCCGTTAACGAGCTTAGCAACCTCTGCTGCGAGGTCGTCTTCTCTCTTTTCAAGACCTTCGCCCTTTTCATACTTGATGTAGGACTTGATCTTGATGTCGCCGCCAAATTCCTTAGCGGACTTTGCTACGTACTGACCAACTGTCATATCATCGTCCTTAACGTAGCCCTGCTCTGTAAGGCAGTTCTTTTCATAGAACTTACCGATCTTACCGAGAACCATCTTTTCGATGATATTTTCAGGCTTGCTTGCATTCTTGGGATCGTTCTTGATCTGTGCGATAAGAACCTGCTTTTCTTCTTCAACGTCAGCTGCGGGAACCGATTCCTTATCGAGGTAAAGAACAGGCATAGCCGCACACTGAAGTGCAATGTTCTTTGCAAATTCAGCAAAGCCTGCGTTATTCTTTGCAGCATCATCTGCTTCAAAGTTGATGATGATACCTGTCTGACCGTTACCGTGGATATAGGTGCTGAGTGTACCGTCTACGATATCGAAGCGGCGGATGTTCATGTTTTCACCTATAGTGAAGATCATGTCCTTAAGCTTTGCTTCAACAGTCATATCATCGCTGTACTGCTTAGCGAGAAGCTCTGCAACGCTTGCAGGGCGATCTGCTATAATAGTCTTAAGAATATTCTTAACGAATTCCTTGAAGGAATCGTTCTTTGCAACGAAGTCTGTTTCCGAGTTAACCTCGATGATCGCTGCTGTATTGCCTTCAACGAGGATATCTACAACACCCTCTGCTGCGATTCTGTCCGCCTTCTTAGCGGCAACAGCAAGACCCTTTTCTCTGAGAACCTTTACAGCCTCATCGAAATTGCCCTCTGCTTCTACGAGAGCCTTTTTACATTCCATCATACCGCAGCCGGTCTTCTTTCTGAGCTCGGCAACGTCCTTAGCGGAAATCTGTACTGCCATTATGGTTACTTCCTTTCGTATATTCTGTTATATGGGTAATTAAGCGTTAGCTTCTGCATCCTCAGCTTCTTCAGCCTCGGTCTTTTCTGCTTCGTCAGCGGCACCGATCTGTTCGCCCTGTCTGCCTTCGATAACTGCATCTGCAAGCACGCCTGCAATGAGCTTGATAGCACGGATAGCGTCGTCGTTACCGGGAATGATGTAATCAGCATCATCAGGGTCGCAGTTTGTATCTACGATAGCTACTACCGGGATACCGAGCTTCTTTGCTTCGAGAACTGCGTTTCTTTCCTTGCGGGGGTCTACGATGAATACAGCGTCGGGAAGCTTATCCATTTCCTTGATACCGCCGTAGTTCTTTTCAAGGTCGTTCATTTCCTTGATAAGAGCCGCAACTTCCTTCTTGGGAAGGAGATCGAATGTTCCGTCTGCCTGCATCTTTTCGAGGCTCTTAAGACGGTTGATGCTCTTCTTGATGGTCTTGAAGTTTGTGAGCATGCCGCCCGGCCATCTTTCGCTTACGAAGAACATATCGCACTTGGTAGCTTCTTCCTTGATGGTTTCTGCTGCCTGCTTCTTTGTACCTACGAAAAGGATTGTACCCTTTTCGCTTGCAACGTCGCGAACGAACATGTAAGCTTCTTCGAACTTCTTTACTGTCTTCTGAAGGTCGATGATGTAGATACCGTTTCTTTCTGTGAAGATGTATTCAGCCATTTTAGGGTTCCATCTTCTTGTGTGGTGTCCGAAGTGAACACCTGCTTCGAGCAACTGCTTGATTGAGATTACTGACATTTTTCAATGTCCTCCTTTGGTTATTCTTTCGCAGATCAGTTCGATCGCTTCAAGCATTTTGCCACCGCGGCGATCTGTGTCTGCGTGTATTATAGCGGCTGTATTTGGCTTTACGCCGTTTATGCACGCGCCGCTGACGTACACCGATATATTGTATCATATTTTTATGTACCTTGCAAGCGATTTTGATAATTTGGCGAAATGTTTACATTTTTTTAACATTTATTGCTTTGTTTTACTTCACTTGAGTTCAGAAAAGTAAAAAAGTTACAAAAAGGACTTTACAATTTACTTGTTATGGATTATAATATACCGTGGATGGGCGTGCGATAGCGCCAATCGAAATCATGGCGTAATCAATACGCCGGGAAGGACCTTGATAAAATGGCTAACGGTACACCTAAATACAAGCGTGTTCTCTTGAAGCTTTCGGGCGAAGCTCTCGCCGATAAATCGGGCAAGGATATTCTTGACCACGAAATGCTTGCAAAGGTCGCAAATGTAATAAAAACAACCCTCGAAGCAGGAGTTGAGGTTGCTATCATCGTCGGCGCGGGCAATATCTGGCGCGGACGTCAGGGCAGCGATATGGACAGAGTAAAGGCTGACCATATGGGTATGCTTGCAACTACAATAAACTGCATCGCGCTTGAGGACGCTCTTAAGCGTACAGGAGTTTGCGCTCACGTTATGAGCGCTGTTACGGTAGAAAGCTTCACCGAACGCTTTGATCGCAGAAAGGCGATCGAAGCACTTGAAAACAAAGAGGTTGTTATCTTCGCGGCAGGGCTCGGTATGCCCTTCGTTTCAACCGATACGGCTGCAGCAGTTCGCGCAGCGGAGATCGGTGCAGAAATGATTCTCTTTGCAAAGAACATAGACGGAGTATATTCCGCCGACCCGAAAACAGATCCTAATGCGGTACATTATGACCGTGTTACATATGATTTCATCCTTGAAAAGAATCTCAAGGTAATGGATCAGACCGCGGCTTCCTTCTGCCGTGAAAACAAGCTTGATATGCTTGTGTTCGCGCTTGAAAAGCCCGAAAATATACTCGATGCACTTACCGGCAGCATTCCCGGTACGGTCGTCACCGTAGAATGATTATTGTAAAAGGAGATAAAATAATGAAACTCGCTCTCAACGATTACGAAGCAAACATGAAAAAGTCCATCGCGGCATATGAGGAGGAGCTTGACGGCATCAGAGCCGGCAGAGCAAATCCTTCGGTGCTCAACAAGGTTACCGTAGACTACTACGGCGCACAGACACCTATTTCTCAGGTTGGCGACGTAAAGGCAACAGATGCTCACACTCTCGTTATCACTCCCTGGGATATGACAATACTCAAGGGTATTGAAAAGGCTATCCTTGCGTCCGACATCGGCATTACTCCCATGAACGACGGTAAGGTTTTAAGACTTACCTTCCCGCAGCTTACAGAGGAACGCCGCCGCGAGCTTACAAAGCAGGTGTCAAAGTCGGGTGAGGATGCAAAGGTTGCTATCCGTAACATCCGCCGTGATGCTAACGACAAGATCAAGGCTATGAAGAAAAATAACGAAATGACAGAGGATGAGGCTAAGGAATCCGAAAAGAACGTACAGGATCTTACCGATAAGTTCATCAAGAATATCGACGAGATTTCTGCCGCTAAGGAAAAGGAGCTTCTCTCTCTCTGATCATATCAAAGGAGCAGATTGCTGAAAAAATACTTGTGTGGGGGCCTTTTTTGGCTCCCTACGGTTTTATTTACGGACGGTATTTTTGTAAAAGCATCTGATACATGAATTATGGCATCAATATTTTCAATAAAGAAAAAAAGCAGCAAGACTACACGCGAACTCCACATACCCGAACATATCGCGTTCATAATGGACGGAAACGGACGTTGGGCAAAATCGCGTTCAATGCCGCGTGAATACGGTCACAGCAAGGGCGCAGACGTTTTCCGCGATATAATCAGATATTGCGGTGAGCTTGGGGTTAAGCATATCACCGTTTACGCCTTTTCCACCGAAAACTGGAAGAGACCAGAAAATGAGGTCAACGCCATCATGAAGCTTCTTGCCAAGTTTATGGACGAGGCATTTGCCGATCTTGAAAAAGAAAAGGTTCGCGTGATATTTCTTGGAAGCAAGGAGCCCTTCTCTGCCGAGCTTCGCGAGCGCATGGAAAAGCTTGAGCGCGACTCGTCTGTATACGAGCGCATACTTAACGTCGCCTTTAATTACGGCGGCAGGGACGAGATAGTACACGCCTGCAACGAGCTTATAAAAGAGGGCGTTACTACTATCACCCCCGAGCTTATAAGCTCACACCTTTACACACGCCTTTCGCCCGACCCCGACCTTATAGTACGCACGGCGGGTGAATACAGAATATCGAACTTCCTTATGTGGCAGTCGGCTTACTCGGAGTTTTACTTTACCGACAAGCTCTGGCCGGATATGACTCACGAAGACGTTGACGCGGCTATTGCCGCTTATTCCGGACGAGAACGCAGATACGGCGGAGTTGTAGAAAAAAAAGAAGACGCCAAGTCGTAACAGGAGAAGAATCATGGCTCAACGTGTAATTACGGGATTGATCCTCGTGGCGGTATTCGTTCCGCTCTTAATATTTTCCGATACTGTACTTTTTACGGTGGCAGTATCGCTTCTGTCGCTTATCGGCGTATGGGAGATGCTTTCCTGCCTCGGAGCAAAAAAGCTTTACGGAATAATTGTACCCTCCCTTATAATGGCATCAGGCGCACCCCTTTGCATAAGGCTTTCGCCCATGGATATGCCGGCAGCGTGGGCTATCGGTATGATATTGCTTTATCTTTTCTGGCTTGCCGCATATTGCGTAATCAAGCGCGGAAGCGTTACTTACTCTCTTGTTACAAGCGTGTTTATGTCGGTAATATACATCACCGCGGGCTTTTCTTCACTTATTCTTCTGAGCGACAGCACACTCGGAGCTTACGTTTTCTGGCTTGTATTTATAGGCGCATGGGTGACCGACACGATGGCGTATTTCTGCGGCTTCCTTTTCGGGAAACACAAGCTTATACCCGAAATAAGCCCGAAGAAAACCATTGAAGGTGCTATAGGCGGTACACTTTTTGCTGGTCTTGCCTTTGTGCTTTACGGTTTTATTGTATCAAAGGTCAGCGGTATCCCGATGCATCTTATGTTTTTGTTCATAACAGGCATAATCTCTGCGATTGTCGCGCAATTCGGCGATCTTATCGCCTCTGCGATAAAACGCGAGGCAGGGATAAAGGACTACGGAAGCTTATTCCCCGGTCACGGCGGTGTTCTTGACAGATTTGACAGCATCATCGCACTTTCTCCGTTCATACTTATGATACATGCCGCACCCTTTATAAATCTCATAAAATGAGGTAAAAGATGAAAACAATTACAATTCTGGGCTCTACCGGCTCGGTAGGCACTCAGACTGTCGACGTTGCATTTAACGAGCGCGATGTCAGTGTATACGGAATTTCCTTCAATAAAAATATAAAGCTTGCCGAAAGTCAGGCACGCTCACTCGGTGTAAAGGTAGCGGTAAGTGCCGACGAAGATGCGGCGAAGGATTTAAGAATTCTTCTTGCAGATACCGATATCCGCGTAGATGCAGGAAAAGCGGCTATAGAAGAGCTTGCAAGTGTTAAGGTTGACAAGGTATTCAACTCTATCACCGGCTGTGCGGGACTTCCCGCTACTCTTGCCGCAATACGCGCTAAAAATGAACTTGCGCTTGCCAACAAGGAATCTCTTGTCAGCGCAGGTCAGACTGTAACCGAAGAAGCCCGCAAATACGGAGTCAGCATTCTGCCTGTAGACAGCGAGCATACTGCTATCCACGAATGTCTGCGTGCAGGCGAAAGGAAAGAAGTCAAAAAGCTTATCCTCACAGCCTCGGGCGGACCGTTTTTCGGGAAAAGCAAGGATGAGCTTGAAAGGGTCAGCGTAGACGACGCGCTAAAGCACCCGAGCTGGAATATGGGCGCAAAGATAACCATAGACTCGGCAACGCTCATGAACAAGGGCTTCGAGATAGTCGAGGCGGCGTATCTGTTTTCTGTCACATGCGAGCAGATAGACGTCGTCGTCCACCGCCAGAGCATAATACATTCCATGGTGGAATATATTGATAACACGGTCATAGCGCAGATGTCGGTGCCCGATATGCGCCATTGTGCCGAATATGCGCTTCACTACCCCGAAAGAAGGAGCTCTCTTATCGGTGAGCTTGATTTAGCAAAGCTTTCTTCACTTTCGTTTGCAAAGCCCGATATGGATGCATTTCCGATGCTTTCTCTCGGATATGAGATAATACGTCGCGGTCAGGGATACGGTGCTGCCGTAAACGCGGCAAATGAATGTGCGGTATTAAGGTTTATAAACCGCGAGATCGGCTTTAACGATATATACCGCTCGGTAAAGGAAGCAACCGACAAGCTCGGAAGTGCGCTTGACAGCGCAACCACAACCGATGCAATATATGAAATTGAAAAAGAGGCGCGTGCCATCGCCGCGCATTACAATAAATAAGGAGTGGTAACCATAGATATTTTAACGGTTCTGCTTGCAATCGTAATATTTTCCGCGCTCATATTCATCCACGAGCTCGGTCACTTTATAGCGGCGCGAAAATCCGGCGTTACGGTCGAGGAGTTTTCGATCGGTATGGGTCCGAAATTATTCTCCCGCGTTTCAAGAAAAAGCGGCACGCGCTATTCCCTGCGCGCGCTTCCTATAGGCGGATACGTCAGTATGCCGGGTGAAAACGGCGCATCGGATGACCCGAATGCTCTTTGCAACAAGTCGGTTACTGCACGCATATCTGTTGTTTGCGCAGGTGCTGTAATGAACTTTTTGCTTGGAATACTTGTAATGACAATCATCGTTTCAACCTCAAATGCGCTTGGCTCGACCACCATTCACGGATTTGACGAGCAGGCGTCAAGCGAGGATAGCGGTCTTATGATAGGTGACACTATCACAAAGGTAGGAAACGAGCGTGTATACGTTGCCAATGACCTCGTATACGAAATAATGCGTGCAGGAACAAGCCCCGTTGATATTACAGTAAAGCGCTCGGGCGAAACCGTAGTTGTCCCCGACGTGTGCTTTCCCTCTTACAGCGAAAGCGGCATTCATTACGCCAAAGCCGATTTCTACGTTTTCCCCGAAGAAAAGAGCTTTTCAAGCATAGTCAAGCACTCCTTCTTCAGATCGATATCAACCGTCGAAATGATATGGGAGTCACTCATCGATCTTGTTACGGGCAGATACGGCTTGGAAGCGATGTCGGGTCCTGTAGGCGTTACCGAGGCTATCAATGAAACGGCTAAATCAGGAGGCATTTCGGGTGTTTTATACCTTATCGTCGTTATAACGATGAATCTCGGAATATTCAATCTTCTTCCGCTTCCCGCACTCGACGGCGGAAGACTTATGTTTTTGATAGTAGAAGCTATCCGCAGACGTCCCATCGATCCGGAGCTTGAAGCTAAGGTACACGCGGCGGGAATTATAGCACTTTTGCTTCTTATGGCATTCGTGACCTACCAGGATATTACAAAGATTTTTGCCTGACTAAAGAGGTTTCATATGAAAAAAACAAACAAAGTTAAAATTGGCAAAATCACAATAGGCGGCGGTGAGCGTATCGCCATTCAGTCTATGACCAACACCGATACACACGATCTTGACGCCTGTCTTACACAGATACGTGCGCTCGAAGCCGAGGGCTGTGATATCGTGCGCCTCGCCGTGCCCGATCTTGCCGCAGTAAGCACTATCGGCAAGCTTAAGGAGCTTGTGCGCATACCGATCGTTGCGGATATTCATTTTGACTACCGCATCGCCATAGAATGTGCGGCGGCAGGTGTTGACAAAATACGTATCAATCCCGGAAACATCGGCTCGGATGAAAGGGTGCGTGAGGTTGCACGTGTATGCGAGGATAAAAATATCCCTATACGCATCGGCGTTAATTCGGGATCGCTTGAAAAAAGCATACTTGCGAAATACGGTCATCCGTCTGCAGAGGCGCTTGCCGAAAGCGCGCTTTTCCACGCTTCCTTACTTGAAAAATTCGACTTTGACAACATTGTACTGTCGGTCAAAAGCTCTGACGTAAAAACGATGATAGATGCAAACAGGATCTTAAGCGAGCGTACAAACTATCCCTTGCATCTCGGTGTTACCGAAGCAGGCACCGAAACTCAAGGACTTATCAAGTCCTCGGCAGGTATCGGAAGCCTTTTGTGTGACGGCATCGGCGACACGATAAGAATTTCGCTTACAGCCGAGCCTGTGCGTGAGATAAAAAGCGCAAAGGCTTTACTTAAGGCAATAGGACGATCGGAAGCAAACACGATAAATATCGTATCCTGCCCTACCTGCGGCAGAACTAAAATCGACCTTATAAGCCTTGTCAACCGCTTTGAAGAGATTGCAGATACAACACTCTCGGTGAGCCGCCCGTTAACCGTGGCTCTTATGGGATGCGTTGTAAACGGTCCGGGCGAAGCACGCGAGGCCGACATCGGTATCGCAGGCGGAGACGGCGAAGCCGTACTTTTCAAAAAAGGTGAGATTATACGCAAGATACCCGAAGAGCTTATTATAGAAACACTTATCAAGGAAATTGAGGCTATGTAAGCCTATATAAAAATAAAGATCAGGACGAAGAAAAATGGCTAAAACGTTAAGAGAAAGGCTTGCACGACTTATACCCGACGAAATACAGAGTAAGCTTCTTGACTCGGTGGTAGATCAGATTATAAAATGCGATACGGATAACAACCTTATCGAAATCGAAACTACCCACAAAAGTCTCGTTACACCCGATGAAATTGAACATACCCAAGAGGGCATACGCGCGGCGTACGCCCTTAGATCCGCACGCATTGAACCCAAATTCTATCCCGATCTTTTCGGGTCGCGCGAATCGGTGGATATGCTCATCTTCCTTGCCGAAAGACGCGGCGCGCTTGCCCACGGTTTCTTTTTCGATTACGTATATACTTACGAAAACTCACATCTTACCATAAAGATAGGCTTCGGAAGCGAGGGCATCGACTTACTCAATATCGCCGAAACCGGCAGGATCATGGAAAAGACCTTGCTTGATGCGTTCGGCATAAAATCGACTGTTGCGATAGAAACTGAATATGAAAAGTATCTTTACGATACCGAGTATATGAAAAATCTTGAGGAACAGACGCTTGCCGGATACAAGATCACGCCAAGTCCCACCTCAAGACCGACAAAATTTCCGAGCGAAAGTACAGACGATCCTACCGCGGATTACGAACATAAAATGAACCTTGCCAAAGGCGATTTTGTCTTTGAGCAAAGCGAAAAGACTGTGCGCATCGGTGCTACCGAATTTGATATTTCAGAGCCGAAAGCGTTTATCGGTGAGGAGTTCACCATCGGCGAGGTAACGCCAATGCGAAATCTCACAAAGCCGCTGCGCGGACTTTTTTTGCTCGGAGAAGCTTTCTATTATGAGGAAAAGGAGCTTCGCGGAAAGGAAAGATACGTCATAACGCTTGGCGTTACCGACCGCGACTGCTCGATATTTATTAAAATGCCCGTTGAAGCCGCAGAGGTTTCTACCTATGCAGATATCAAGCCCGGCACCGCTCTTGCCATTAGCGGATACACAAAGGTGGACAAGTTTGACAATGAGATCATTCTCATCCCGCATGCGATGATGAAGATAAAGATCATTGAGCGCACCGATAACGCCCCCGTAAAGCGCGTTGAGCTTCACGCGCATACGAAAATGTCTGCGCTTGATGCACTCATCGCTCCCGAAACGCTTATCAAAACTGCAAGCTCATGGGGACACAAGGCTATTGCGGTGACAGATCACGCCGTTGCACAGGCGTATCCCAACGTAATGCTTGCAAGCGAAAAATTAGAGGATTTCAAGGTCATATACGGACTTGAGGCATATTTTGTCGACGATACGGCAAGAGTATTGTTTGGAGACAGGGCGCAAGAGGATCTTGACACCAAGCTTTCTGACGAATACATAGTATTTGACATAGAAACCACAGGCCTTTCGGTGCAAAGCTGTAAGATAACCGAAATAGGTGCGGTGCGCTTTGCAGACGGAAAGGTCGTTGAAGTGTTCAACACATTTGCCGATCCCGGAGAGCATATTCCCGAAAACATCACCGCTCTTACGGGTATAACCGACGAAATGGTAAAGGGCGCACCATCTCAGGCAGAAGCAGTCAAGGCTTTCCTTGATTTTGCAGGAGACCGTGTTCTTGTTGCTCACAACGCAAACTTTGACATAAGCTTTATCAGAAAAGCCGCAGAAGACGCAAGACTTCCCTTTAACAATACATATATGGATACAGTCGCGCTTTCGCGCTTTTTGAATCCCGACTTGAAAAATCACAAGCTTGACACGATAGCCGAGCATTATGAGCTTGGCGACTTCAATCATCACAGAGCCTGTGACGATGCCGAGATACTTGCGCGCATACTCGGCAAAATGTTCGAGAAATTATCAAGAGACGGCTTGCGCACGCTTGAAGAGCTTTCGCGAGAGATGAGCGACAAGGCTGACCCCTTGAAGATGAAGACCTTCCATCAGATAATCTTGGTCAAAAACAAGGTCGGACTTAAAAATCTTTACAAAATAATATCAAAGAGCTACTTAAGCTATTACAGAAGATATCCGAGAGTACCTAAAACCTTACTTGACACTCACAGAGAGGGACTTATAATCGGCTCTGCCTGCGAGGCAGGTGAGCTTTATCAGGCGATACTCAGAAACGCTACCGAATCGGAAATCGAGCGTATCGCAAATTATTACGACTATCTGGAGATACAGCCGCTCTGCAATAACGCGTTTATGGTAGAGGACGGTACTCTGCCCGATATGGACGCTATCAAAGCTATCAACAAACGCATCTACGAGCTTGGCAAAAGATTAGGCAAGCCCGTATGTGCTACGTGTGACGCCCACTTCCTTAATAAAGAGGACGAAA